>NZ_JBNHHC010000006.1:0-366041 GCF_059091865.1 Arthrobacter sp. B0316-1-20
TCATGGTGTTGCTGATGCCGCTGATCGGCTTCGAGGTCCCTGCACTGCTCCTCTGCCTGGTCTGGATGAAGTTCCTCGGCGGTGAATCCTGGCGTGGCGCCATCATCTACTCGCTGCTGATTGTTGCCGCGTTCTACGCCATCTTCATCCTTGCCCTGGGAACGTCGATTCCCCACCTGTTCTAGCGGGTTGTGCACTCCCACGGTGTCGGCTTTGCCGCCAACGTGGGACCCTCGCGCCCCACCCTCGCCCACTGATCCAAAGGTTCTCGCATGGATTTCCTGCAACCGGTCATGGACGGCTTCGGCGTCGTCCTAGAGCCCTCCAACCTGCTGTACTGCCTGCTGGGTGTTGTTATCGGCATGCTGATCGGCGTACTGCCTGGCCTCGGTCCGGCAGCCACCATCGCCATCCTGCTGCCGCTGACCTACGGGATCGAGCCCGTCACGGCCATCATCATGTTGGCGGGCATCTTCTACGGCGCACAATACGGCGGCACTATCACCTCGGTGCTGTTGCGACTTCCGGGCGAAGCCAGCTCCGTCGTCACCGTCTTCGACGGCTACCAGCTCGCTAGGAAGGGCAAAGCCGGAACGGCGCTGGGCATCGCCGCCATCGGCTCCTTCATCGGCGGCACGGTGGCCATCATCGGTTTGACCTTCCTCGCCCCGCTGGTGGCAGGCTTCGCATTGGACTTCGGCCCGCCCGAGTACGCAGCCTTGGCCATGGTCGGCATCCTGCTGGTCGCCACGATCAGCAACGGCGCCAAAATCAAGGCATTGATCGCCGCCGCCTTCGGACTTCTGCTGGCCACCGTGGGCCGCGACATTTTCACCGGTGCCGAACGCTTCACGTTTGGCAACCTGAGTCTGGCCGACGGCATCGACTTTGTCCCGGTGGCCATGGGCTTGTTCGGCGTCGGCGAGATTCTCTACAACCTGGAAGAACGCCACCGCGCGGCCCAAGCGCCGGCAACAGTGGCAAACGTTTGGCCGTCCAAGAAGGACCTCAAGCAGTCGGCCGGGGCTATCGGGCGCGGCTCTGTGCTCGGCTTCTTCCTGGGCATCCTGCCTGGCGGCGGCGCCACGATCTCCTCGCTCGCCGCCTACGCCGTGGAGAAGAAGCGCGCCAAGAACCCGGAACGCTTCGGCAAGGGCGCCGTGGAGGGTGTTGCCGGTCCGGAGACCGCCAACAACGCCGCGGCGACAAGCTCCTTTATTCCGCTGCTGACCTTGGGCATTCCCGCCAATGCCACCATGGCGATCATCTTCGGCGCGCTGCTCATTCAGGGCGTAACCCCGGGCCCGCAGCTCATTGTCGAGAACCCGGATCTGTTCTGGGGTGTGGTCAACTCGATGTACATCGGCAACATCCTGCTGCTGATCATGTCCATCCCGCTGGTCGGCTTGTTCGTCCGCATCCTGCGGGTGCGCGCCGCCATCCTCGCTCCGATCACCGCACTGATCACCTTGCTTGGCGCCTACACCATCCGCAACTCGATGTTCGACGTGCTGCTGGTGGTCCTCTTCGGCGCCGTCGGGTACCTGATGAAAAAATTCGGATTCGAGCCTGGACCGCTGGTGTTGGCCTTCGTGCTCGGTGCGCTGCTCGAGTCCAGCCTGCGGCGTTCGCTGTTGGTGCTCGACGGAGACGTCGCCGGATTCATGGGCCGGCCGATCTCCGGCACGCTGGTAGTTCTGTTCGTGCTGGTCGCTGTCTGGCCGATGGTCAAGTCCGCCATAGAGCGCCGGAAAAACTCCCGTACCCAAGCTCGCACCGAAACCAAGGAGAACGCATGAGCATCCTCGTCGGCTATGTACCCACCCCCGTGGGAGAGGCAGCCGTGTCCGCCGCCATCGCGGAAGCCAAGCTCCGCGGTGAAGACCTGCTGATTGTCAACTCCACCCGTGAAGGGGTGCTGGTGGATAAAACCGTGGCATCGGAGAACGACCTCCTCCGCCTGAAGTCGGCAGCCAATGAGGCGGGCGTGGCCGCAGAAGTGCTTCGCCCCACCCACCGCGACGACCTGGCCGACGAGATCCTTGAGCTCGCCAGCGAACGCGAGGTCTCGCTCATTGTCATCGGTCTGCGCCAGCGCACGCAGGTGGGCAAATTCATCATGGGTTCGCACGCTCAGCGCATCCTGTTGCAGGCAGACCGGCCGGTGTTGGCCGTCAAGGCAGCCGAGTAGCCATAGCCGGTTCACCCCCGCAACAGCGAAGCGGCAGCAGACTTTGGTCTGCTGCCGGTTCCGTATCCGGACCCAGTGACCTTACGGCGGGTGCAGTTCCCGGGGTAATCAGTGCCCGGATTCGCTCTCCAACCGCAGCCGCGAATTGACCAGGTGGGTGCGCATGGCGGCAGCCGCGGCCAGTGCATCGCCGGCTTCCACTGCGGCCAGCACCGCCGCATGTTCGGACGCCACGGCCGAGAGGCGGGACGTTTCGGCTTCGGATCCGCTGGCCTCCAGCCGGTAGCGGGGCATGGCAATCATGGCCGGGCCGAGGGCCGCGATCGCATCCAGAAAGTAGGGGTTGCCGCTGGCCTCGGCGACGGTGCGGTGAAACTCGAAGTCGTGGGATAAGGCCGCGGCCGGGTTGGAACCGGAGCGAGAGAAGTCAGCGTTTGCGGCGCGCAGGGCCGCCAACTGCTGGTCGGTTCGCCGGACGGCGGCCAAGGCAGCGGCTTCGCTTTCCACGCCGGTGCGGAACTCCACCAGCGCCCTCCGGTCCTCCAGAGTCCGCACGGGCCGGAGGCCGCGGGGGCCTTCCGCTTCCGCCGGTGGCGTCAGCGCGAAACTCCCGCTGCCGCGCCGGGTATGCACAAGTCCCTCCGCCTGCAGCCGGGTGATGGCCTCGCGCACCACTGTGCGGCTCACGCCGTGCTCTGCGATCAGCGTGTTCTCGCTGGGCAGCTTGTCGCCGGGAGCGATATCGCCGTCGACAATGCGCCGACGCAGGTCGTCAACCAAGGTGACCGTCAGGTTCGGTTTCAACAATCGCTCCCGTTTTCTCTAGGGCAGGGTGAGAGGGGAACGACGACGGTGCGCGGCACCGTCGTCGTCATGGGATAAGGCTAGGCGCGGCCGAACTCCACGCTGTCCGTGGTCCAGGCGCGCGCCTGTTCGCTGAAGGTGAAGCCGAGGCCCGGACGGTCCGGGACGATCATCCGGCCGTCGCGGGTCTCGAGGCGCTCGTTGAACAGCGGGTCCAGCCAGTCGAAGTGCTCCACCCAGGGCTCGCGCGGGTAGGCGGCGGCCAGGTGGAGGTGGATCTCCATCGCGAAGTGCGGCGCGAGGTCCAGCCCGGCCTGGTCCGCCAGCGTGGCCAGGCGCAGGAACTGCGTGATGCCGCCGACCCGGGGAGCGTCGGGCTGGATGATGTCGCACGCGCGGGCGGCGATCAGGCGTTCGTGTTCGGCCACCGAAGCCAGCATCTCGCCGGTGGCAATCGGGGTGTCCAGGGCAGCGGCCAGCGCGGCATGGCCTTCGGCGTCGTAGGCATCCAACGGTTCCTCGATCCAGACCAGGTCGAACTGCTCCAGGCGGCGGCCCATCCGGAGGGCGGTGGCCCGGTCCCACTGCTGGTTCGCGTCCACCATCAGCGGCACGCCGTCGCCGATGTGGTCGCGGACCGCGGCGACACGGCGCAGGTCCTCGGCCGAGTCCGGCAGGCCGACCTTGATCTTGATGCCGCCAATGCCGTCGGCAAGGGAACGGCTCGCGCGGTCCTTGACCTCGTCGATGGAGGCGTTGAGGAAGCCACCGGAGGTGTTGTAGGTCCGGACCGAGTCCCGGTGCGCGCCGAGGAACTTGGCCAGCGGGAGCCCTGCCCGCTTGGCCTTGAGGTCGTAGAGCGCTATGTCGAGCGCGGCCAGGGCCTGGGTGGCGACGCCGGACCGGCCCACCGACGCGCCTGCCCAAAGCAGCTTGTTGTAGAGCTTGGCGATGTCGTTGGGGTCCTCGCCGAGCATCGCCTCGGCGACTTCCGTCGCGTGGGCGTATTGCGCCGGGCCGCCGGCCCGTTTCGAATAGCTGAAGCCCAGGCCCTCGTGTCCCTGCACGGTGGTGATTTCGGCAAAGAGGAAGACGACTTCCGTCATGGGCTTCTGGCGCCCGGTAAAGACCTTGGCGTCAGAGATGGGCGTGGCCAGCGGCAGCGTGGCAGTGGAGAGCTTGACGTGCCGGATGGCATCGGCGGTGTAGGGCATGGCGGTCCTTACGCGGGGATGGCTACTGTGACTGATTGTACAAGTCGCGCACTTGTTATACAAGTATTGCTCCAGGGCGACGCTTGCCAGAGCCAAACCCGGTTTTACCCCGCGTCGACCTGCGGATTTCCCGGCGCCGGGCCGGGCACGGGGTTAGCCGATCGGGGTTACCAACGAGCCGTCGCGCAGGTAGCTGCGCAGGTTCTCCAGTGTCAATGCGGCCATGTCGGCGCGGGTCTCACGGGTGCCGCTGCCGATGTGCGGTGACAGGACCACGTTCTCCAGCTCCATCAGTTCGGCCGGCACATGCGGTTCGTCGGCAAAGACGTCCAGCCCTGCGCCCGCCAGGCGTCCTCCGGCCAAGGCGGAGACCAGGGCATGTTCGTCCACAATGGTGCCGCTGGCGATGTTGATCAGGTAGCCTCCCGCGCCGAGCTTGGCCAGCACCCCGGCGTCGACCAGGTTCACCGTCTCCGGTCCTCCGGCAGCCGCGATGACGAGCACCTCGACGGCCTCGGCCAGTTCGGCGGGGGAGGAGTGGAACGCGTAGCCCGAGTCTTCGACGGCGCGGCGGCTGTGGTAGTGGATCTCGCAGTTAAACGCTTCCAGCCGCTTGGCGATGGCCTGGCCGATCCGGCCCAGGCCGAGGATGCCGACCTTTCTGCCGGAGGCCCGCGTGGTCAGTGAGTAGGACGTGGTTGAGGCCCATCCGCCGAGGCGGACGAACCGGTCGGCGGCGCTGGTTCGGCGCAGTACATCCAGATAGAGGGCCAGCGCGGTGTCGGCCACGCAATCGGTGAGCATCCGGGGTGTTGCTGACGTGGATGCCGCGTTCGTTTGCCTGCTCGACGTCGGTGGCGTCGTAGCCGGCGCCGAAGTTTACGATGGCTTCGAGGTTCGGCAGCCGGCGCATCAGGTCGGAGCCGACACCATGGCGGCCGGAGCACACCGCCACGCGGATGCCGGGGGCGTGCCGCAGCAGGAAATCGCCGCGTTCCGGGCCGTCCGGGAGCAACAGTGCGCCGAACTCATCCGCCAAGGCGGCGGTGACAACGGGGTTCACCGGTCCAACCTGAAGGACCTGCCGGCCGTCGGAGGGTGTGGGAGCAGCGGCGCGCACGGCCGTACGGGTGGTCATGCCAGAAGAGTAAGGACCTTCGCGGAGGCGCGTCCAACACGGATACTGCATGGACCGATACCCGGCGGGACACGTTCCATCCGTCCCGCGGAACCGCTGGCCGTTTTCGCGGGCGGGCCTTTAGGGAACAAGGGGCCCCGTCGCCTGCTTCGCCGGCCGGGTGTCCGGCTGGGCCGTATGAGCGGCGGCCCGGCGCGATGCCGTCCGGAACCACGCCAGGGGGCCAAGGATGGGCACCGCGAGCACCAGCAGGGACCAGCCGGCTTTCGCCGACCGCTGCCGTTTGCTCCGCCCGATGCTGACCAGCGCTCCGACCGCCAGGAAGAGGGCAAATGGACCGGCACAGACGGCAGCCGATATCCACGTGACCGAGTCGAACAGCATAGGATCCCCCTTCCTTGGCCGTGACCGGCCGCCGGCCATAACAAGGCCGCAACAAACACGAGTCTAGAATCGCACCGGCGCCGCGGCTATCCGCCGGGAGGATGAGTTCGGGCGGTTCCACTCCTCCCCCGGTAGCAGGGGCCGCCTCAGCCCTCCGTGCGGAACCTGGCCAGCATCTTGTGCAACGTGTTGAGGTTCCTGGTGGTCGTCACCGGCTTGTACATCGTTTTGGCCATTTGCTTGGACAGTTTGGACTCCAAAGTGTTGCCTTTGGGCACCTCCCAGTACAGGACGTCGCCCCCCGGAGACGCCCGTTCTTCGGGCGAAAGTTCCGGGCAGTCCTCGAGCAGTTGTTCCACAACATCCTCACCCGTGGTGAGCACCGCGTAAGCGTGCCGGGGAACGCCGTCGTCGGCCGGGGTGAACGGGTAGCCCTCGACGATGGCGGCCAGCTCGCTGGGAGTCTTGACGATGACCCAGGCGTCGTAGCCGAAAGCCGTCCGCAAGCTCGCTTCGACTCTTTGCTTGACCACGCCGGGGTCTTGGGTCTCCGCGCGCAGCACGACGTTGCCCGAGGCGAGGACGGTCTCCACCTGCCCGAAACCGGCTTCGGTGAGGACCCGCTGCAAGTCCTTCATGGCAATCCGGACGCCTCCAACGTTGATGCCGCGCAAAAACACGCCATAAGTCCGTAAGGAACCGGATTCGCCGTATTTATTTTTCATGGTGCTCCGGGGTCGGATGGACAGGAAATCATTGTATGCACCGGCCGTGATCGCTTCACGGTCTACCCATTCAGGGACTAGGCGAGGCAAGGTACGCGACTTCGCATATGTATCACCAGGGAGCTGCAAAATCGAGGAAATAGGCCGTCGAAGGACTAAACCATTCACCAAATTTCGTGTTGCTCATGCCTGTTAAACGGGGGATCCATTCCCTTGTCTAAGCACGTCACCCCTCCTAGGCTGAATGTAACGGAACGGCTTTCTGAAGGACGCCGGATCCAAGTGTGGGGAACTGCGGTTGGCGGCGGCTGAGGGCGTCATTTAGCAGCGGCTTCATGGGGACACGGGCGGATGGATACCGCCCGCCTAGGGGGAATCAGAGCATGACTCTGGAGACAGTATAAAGAAGCGGTGGGGGACGTTCCTTGCTGGACGTACCTGAGGGGATTCATGGCTTATGTACTGAGTGTCGATGTCGGCACAAGTTTCACGGCAGCAGCGACAGCGCGATACGGGAGCGGAGACCGAAAGCCTCAGCAGCCGCAGGCTGTCCACTTGGGTTCACGTGCGGCGGCCGTGCCGTCGGTGATCTATGTAGGCGAAGACGGCGCAGTTCTGGTCGGAGAGGCAGCCGAACGGCGGGGCACGACGTCCCCTGACCGGGTGGTTCGAGAATTCAAGCGGCGGATCGGCGACTCGGTGCCGATGATGGTCGGAGACCTGTTTGTCGCACCTGAGGACATTTTCGCCGCCGTGGTCCGGTGGGTCGTAGACCGCGCCCAGGAACGTGAAGGCGAAGCTCCGGAAGCCGTAGTGGTGTCGCATCCGGCCAGCTGGGGTGACTACAAGACCGGACTGATCCGTGACGCCTTGGCCGGCGTAGGGCTCGCCGACGTCATGTTGTTGAGCGAGCCGGAAGCAGCCGCGCTCCATTACGCCTCCCAAAACCGCGTGGGCACGGGGAGCCTGGTCGCCGTCTATGACTTCGGCGGCGGTACCTTCGACGCGGCAGTCCTGCACAAGGGTGACGCAGCCTCATTCACGCTGCTGGGCAAACCGGAAGGTTTGGAGCGGGTGGGTGGAGCTGATGTCGACGACGTCGTCTTCGCGCACGTCGTCGCCAGCCTGGACGGCGGGCTGAGCGCGGTGGATCCCACTTCGACGCAAGCACGCGTGGCGCTGGACCGTATCCGGCGGGAATGCGTGGAAGCCAAAGAAGCGCTTTCGGCCGATTCCGAGGCAACGATCCCTGTGTTGCTGCCGGAGCTGCAGACAGGCGTCCGCCTGGTGCGGTCCGAGTTTGAGGGCATGATCGAGGAGCTGGTGCGGGACACGCTCCAATCCCTGCGCCGGGCCCTCGACACAGCGCAAGTGGCTGCCGAGGACCTCACCGCCGTCCTCTTGACCGGCGGCTCGTCCCGCATCCCCTTGGTTGCCCAATTGCTGTCCGCCGAACTGAACCGTCCTCTCGCGGTGGATGCGGACCCGAAGGCCGCCATCAGCCTGGGGGCCGCGTACTTCGCGGCCCGAAACAGGCTCGCGGTGCCATCCGAACACGCTGCGGATCCGGAGCCCCGGCCGGTGCCGGAAGCCGTCGCGGCCGAAGGCCGCGCCTTTCCGCAACCACACTTCCACGCCCACGCCGCGTCCGCGGTGGAAGGCGCCGGCACCGCACGGAAACCCGTGCTGGCTATGCGCGCCGCTGCCGTAACAGTGGCGGTCGCGGCCCTCACGGCGTTGACGGCAACCGCCGCCCAGAGCCCTCACGAATTCGGCCTGTTCGGTTCCCAACCGGGCGTCGCCCAAGGCAGCGCCGCGGAGCGGAACGGCCACGTACCCGGGGGAGCTCCGGAGGAAAGCGAAGGGGCCGGGCCGGCCAATTCCGTGATGGCGGCTGAACCGGCGCAGCCTGGCATGAGTCCCGTGGTCTTTTGGGAGAACTCAGCTGCAACGTCCTCCGGCGCAGCGGCTCCGAGCCCGGAAGGCTCGCCGGGCTATGGCGGCACTGCGGGCTTCGCGCAGGACCAGGTGACCTACGCGCAGGACCGGGCGACGACGACGCCGAACGGCCAACCGTCGACTCGCCCGGGAGGCGTGTCTACGCCGGCCGGCGATTCCGGGCAGGGCCCCGGATCGAAGCCGGACAACGGCACCAACACTCCTGCCCCGGGACCGACGGGAACCCCCGTGCCGCCCGCGGCTCCACAGCCAGGCACCACTCCCCAACCTCCCGCCCCCGAGCCGGAACCGAGTGTTCCGGCTGTGCCGACAACGACACCGGAACCGGATCCGGTGCTGCCGCCTCCGGCCCCCGACCCTGCGCCGGAACCTGCCCCGGAGCCCGCGCCGGAGCCCTCATCAACACCGTCAGAGACGGTGGTTGTCGATCCTCCGCCGACCGCGCCAGCCTGGGTGGACCCGCCGCAGCCGCCGGCACCGTCGGGTGACCCCACCGATGCGCCTGCTCCGGGGCCGGCATGACAGGTGCGACACCGGCGCAGCCGGCGGCGCGCCGTCTAGTGAACCGGGATGCCGCGCAACTGCTGACGGAAGCCGCGACGGAACCCGCGTCGCGTTTACTGGCTACCGTGTCCGGTCCGGGAGGATCGGGCAAGAGCCTGCTGCTGGAAAACTTGGCGGCGGCCTGTGAGGAAGCAGGCGTCCCCGTCAGCTCGGGCAGGCACGCACTGGGGAAAGACCCTGTGGACGAAGGAACCACGGTACTGATCGACGACGCCCACCAGTTGGACGACGCCGAACTGGAGCGCGTCCATCGGTTGGCCGACGGGCAGAACGTGAACCTCGTGGTCGCCTACCGGTCTTGGCCGAAGTTGCCGGCGTTGCAGCGGCTGACGGCGGTGTTGGAGGCGCACCGGCGGCCGGTGTTGTTGGGGCCCTGGACCCGTAACGATATTGCCCGGCACGCAGCAGCTGTCCGCTCTGACCGGCTTCCTGCTCCCGTCCTTGATCAGGTCTTCCGGCTGACCGGGGGCCTGCCTTGGCTGGTCCAGCATGTGTTGGAAGCGATCGACGATGCCCGCCCAATACCGTCAGATCCGGTGAAGTTCGGCGGGTTGGTCAACCATGTGGGCCACGAGCTCGAACGGCTGGAACCCAATCTCCGGGAGCTGCTGCTGGCCCTGGCCGTCGGTTTCGATCCAGCCGGGCCGCTGCCTTCCGGACTGCGGGAGCTGCCCGGCGGAATCGGGCCGCTGATGTCGCAGGCCACGGCCGCAGGGTTGGTGCTGCCCGAGGGAAACCTTGCTCCGCTCATGCGCAACGTCCTGCTTCATGTCACCCCGCAGCACCACGTCCGGGCCTTTCAGCGGGCCCTGGCCGACTGTTTAGCCAACAACACCGCACCGGCGCCCGTGGACGTGGCCCGCGGACTGGTTCGGGGCGGACTCCAGGATGCACGCGTGGCCCGCGTCCTTGAAGACGCCGGCGACGGCGCCCTGGCTTCCGAGCCCGGGGTGGCCGCGACACTGTACGGTGAAGCGGCGGCAGCCGGCGCCGATGAAACGGCAACGGCGGCGCGCCGGGCCCAGGCGGCACTGGCCTCCGGAGACCTCGAAGCAGCCGGCCGCATCCTTGACCGTCTCCTGGCTCAGCCGGAGGCACCGGACAGGCTCCGCGGAGCGGACGTGGCGGCGTCGCTGTGGGCGCAGCGGGGCATGCTGGCGCGCAGCGCCCAGGTCTACCGGTGGCTCGGATCACCCGCCACGGAGGCGTCCAGGGCTCTGGCCGCCGTCGTCATGATCGGTACGGGTGACCCCGACCAGGCTCGAAGCCTGCTTGCCGGCAACCACGCCGACAACTCGCCAACCCTGACGAACGTGGCCGTCTCGTTGATGGGACAAGGCATCGTCGCGTCGATCGGCGAGCACACCGA
Source organism: Arthrobacter sp. B0316-1-20 (assembly GCF_059091865.1). Classification (NCBI taxonomy): domain Bacteria; kingdom Bacillati; phylum Actinomycetota; class Actinomycetes; order Micrococcales; family Micrococcaceae; genus Arthrobacter; species Arthrobacter sp. B0316-1-20. The sequence continues at coordinate 10,349 of NZ_JBNHHC010000006.1, forward strand.
GCAGGCGCTGCCGGCCCTGGTGCGGGCTTCCGACATGCTCACGGCCTCCGGCGCCGCCATTCCGCTGCCGGACAGCCCTGCAGCCCTCGCGGCCTTGGTGGCCCTGCACAGCGGTGAGCTCCCCGTAGCGGCAGCCGTCCTCGACGACGCTCTGCGCGGCCGCCAGGGAGGCCCGGCCGCCCGCTTGAGGCTGCTGCTCCTGCGGGCCTGGGTCGCCATGCTGCAGGACCACCCGGACAGCGCCGGGGCTGCCATCGCAGAGGCGACCGCCAGCGGAATCCGTCCCACCCCGCGCGACGAATTGTTGCTGGACGCCCTGCAGGTCGGGCTGGCGCGGCGAACCGATGACACCGCTGCCTTGGTGCGCGCCTGGGACCGGGCGCGGGGCCGGCTGCTGCACGTCGCCGTCGATCTCTACAGCCTTTTGCCGCTCGGCGAACTGGCAGTAGCCGCTGCCCGCCTGCGTGATTCCGCGAGGCTGCAGCCGCATTTGACGGAGGCTTGGGCGCTGCTGGGCAGATTGGGCGAACCGGCGCTGTGGTCTACCTCGCTGCATTGGTATGCGGTCCAGGCGGCCCTTTTGGCGGACAGCCCCAGCGAGCTCGCCCCGCATGCCTCGGCGCTGGTCCGGGCCTCGGGGACGTACCGACTGGCGGGCGTGCTCGCGGCGGCCGGCCGGGCGTGGGTAACGGTGCTGGCCGGCAGGATCGATCCGAAGCTGGTGGAGGAGTCCGCCCGGGCGCTCGCAACCGTCGGCCTCACCTGGGACGGGGCGCGCCTCGCCGGGCACGCGGCAGCGCACGCGGACGAGCGCAAGGACATGAGCCGCCTCTTGGCTTGCGCCAGAGACCTGCATCCCGGCACGCGCGGGACCATGGACGCGCCTGCCGACGTCACCGTCACCGAGCCCGGCGGGCAGGCAGCGGTCCCCGCCGGAGCAGCACTGGGACAGGAAAGCGCCGTCTTGAGTGAGCGGGAGCGCGAAGTCGCCCGGTTGGTACTGGAGGGCAAGACGTACCGGGAGATCGGGGCCGCGATTTTCATTTCGCCGCGTACCGCCGAGCACCACATAGCGCGTATTCGACGGCGGCTAGGAGCTTCGAACCGCGCCGAACTCCTGACCCAGTTGCGGCTTGCGCTCGGCGAAGACAGTTCCCCGCAGTAATTTCGCGGATTTCCGGGCCTTGGGCCCCTCCCTACCTAGTCCCCGTCCACCGCGATCCCCCTGGAGGGGGCGGGCGGCGGGGGAGGAAGCCCCGATGCGGGCGACAGCAGCCCGGCCGTAGCTTTGAACCAAGCCAAGCAACTCAGCTCGGCGGGCCACCATCCATAATTTTGGCCAGATCCAGTAGGAATAAGAATGGGGATTCACATAATGCCTACGCTCGCAAGCTCTCTTCTCGAATTCATCATGAATCTGCTCCGTGATCCGCGCGCAGCCGCCGAATTCCAGGCAGACCCGGAGGCCGCCCTCGCCGAGGCCGGCCTGGGCGACGTGTGCTCCGATGATGTGGACGCCATCATGCCGGTCATCCTCGACTACGCTCCCGTGGATGCCAGCTCGTCCTTCGACCGCGAGTACAACACCGGCGGAAACCACTCCGGCGGCGACACCGGCGACTGGTCCAGCGACAACTCCGGCAACAATGGCGGTGGCTGGGGCGGCGGCGGCCACGGTGGCGGGGGCCACGGCGGAGGCGGCCACGGGGGTGGCGGCCATGACGACGATGACCACGGTCACGGCGGCGGCAGGGGCAACGACCATGATGACCACGCCCACGCTGTGCAGCAACTGACGCACATCGTAAACAACTACTCGTACACCTCTACGATCGACGATCGGGACACCATCACGGACCAGTCCGTCAACCAAAACATCTGGGCCGACGGCGACGTGAATCAGTGGTTCGACAACGACGCCGTGATCGCCTCGGGCGACGACTCTGTTGCGGCTGGCGGGGACGCCACCGTGGATAACTCGACGGATAACTCCAACGACTACTCGAAGGATTACTCGACCGACAACTCCACCACCGTGACAACCGGTGACATTGAGGGCGATGTGACCGTCGGGGATACCGACATCTCCGTCGAGGACTCCTTCAACGTCGAGGATTCCTACAATGAGGATTCCTACAACGAGGACTCTTACAACGAGGACTCCTACAACACGGATGTCGACCTGGACGTCGAGGTGGAAGACTCCTTCAACGACAACTCCGACCATTCGAAGGATTACTCGACCGACAACTCCACCAACGTGGAGATCGAGGACTCGTACAACGGCAATACCACCGAGATCGAGGTCGAGGACTCGTTCAACGAGGACAATTCCACCACCGATATCAACGTGGAGGATTCCTTCAACGAGGTCGAGGTCGAGGATTCGTTCAACGAGGTCGAGGTCGAGGATTCGTTCAACGACAGCTCCACGAACACGGACGTGCAGGTGGACGACATCAACGCCGAGTTCACCGACAACTCCGTCAACGACTCCGTCATCGTCGCGGACAACGAAGTGGACATCGAAGACAGCGTTGTTGCCGAAGAGGTCGACTTCTAACCGACCCGATAACTGAATCACGACAGATCAGCTGTCCAGCAGGAGGCCGGGGGACCTCCTGCTGGACAGTGTCACGGTCCGGCCGCGGGGCCGGAAGTCAAAAGGGGATACGGTGGTCGAGCTCGTCAAGCTGGTGGATCAGGGCCAGGAATTGGCCAAGAAGGGTGAGCGCGCAGACTTGCAGCGGCGCCTGGAACAGACCCGCAAGCGATTGCAGGATCCGACCACCCGGGTGATCGTCGTCGGCGAATTCAAGCAGGGCAAAAGCCAGCTCATTAACGCCCTGGTAAATGCGCCGGTTTGTCCCATCGACGACGACGTCGCCACCTCGGTGCCGACGGTGGTCAAGCACGGGGAGCCTGCCTCAGCCGTGATCCTGGTTCCGAAGGAACGCGCCGACTCCGGCGACGGGGACGTTGAACTGGAGCGTCGCCCGGTCGCCTTGGACGAGCTCGCCGAGCACGTCTCGGAACGGGGGAATCCGGGCAACGAGCGCCGGCTGGCAGCCGCGGAAGTCTCCCTGCCCCGGAAGGTCCTGCACGGCGGACTCGCCTTGGTGGACTCGCCGGGGGTCGGGGGATTGGACTCGGCCCATACCCTCACCACGCTGACGGCATTGCCGACGGCGGACGCCGTGCTGTTGGTCTCGGACGCATCCCAGGAGTTCACCGAACCGGAGATCCGGTTCCTGCGGCAGGCGCAACGGATTTGCCCCAATGTGGCCGGCGTCCTGTCCAAGACGGATTTGTACCCGCAATGGCGCCGCGTGGCCGAACTGGACAGGGGCCATTTGAAGCGGATCGGGGCAGACGTGCCGCTGATTCCGGTCTCCTCGGAACTTCGCCTCCGGGCGGCCGAAATGCGTGACAGCGAACTGAACGCCGAATCGGGATTTCCGGAGCTGGTGGCCTACCTCCGGCAAAAGATCCTGGACCAGACCGAGCGGCTCCAGCGGCGGTCCGTGGCGCAGGACCTGATTTCCGCCATGGACCATCTGCGGCTGTCGCTGAAGTCCGAACTGAGCGCGCTGGAGAATCCGGACGGCACCCCGGAGATGCTGGCCGAGCTGGAAACGGCCAAGGAACGCGCCGACGAGCTCCGCCGTCGTTCTTCCCGCTGGCAGGTCACGCTCAATGACGGCATGAGCGATCTCATCGCCGATATGGAATACGACTTGCGAGACCGGCTGCGCAGCATTTTGCGGGACGCCGAGCAGTCCATTGATGCCGGGGATCCCGGTCCGCAGTGGGAACAGTTTGTGCACTGGCTGGAACAGCGTGTGGCCGCGGCCGTGTCCGACACCTTCGTGTGGACGAACGAAAGGTCGTTGTGGCTGGCGGAAAAGGTCGCCGAGCACTTCAACCAGGACGACGTGACCCTCCCGTTGCTGCAGGTCGATTCCACTGAGAACGTGCTCGACCCGGTCGAGGAAATCCCGGATCTGGATGCAGGACGCCTTGGAACGGTCCAGAAAATACTGATCGGCATGCGGGGTTCGTACGGCGGTGTGTTGATGTTCGGCCTCCTCACCGGGATCGCGGGCATGGCGCTGATCAACCCGATCTCGGTCGGCGCCGGCCTGCTGCTGGGAGGCAAGGCCTACCGCGAAGACAAGGAAGCCCGGTTGAAGCGCCGCCAATCGGAGGCCAAGGCCCTGGTCCGGAAACAAGTCGATGAGGTCGTGTTCCAGGTGGGCAAGCAGCTCAAGGACCGGCTCAGGATCGTCCAGCGGGCCACCCGCGACCACTTCACCGAACTGGCCGAAGAGCACCATCGCTCGCTGGCGGATTCGGTACTGGCGGCACAGAAGGCGGCAAGCCGGTTCCACCAGGAACGCGACCTGCGGATCAAGGAGCTCAAGGCGTCCCTTGCACTCGTGGAGTCGCTGCGCAAGCAGGCGTTGGCGCTGGACGCTGCACCGCAAGTGGCTGGACAGGCATGAATACCGCGGCAGCCGGAGCGGACGTCGAAGCGGCCCGCGCGCTGGTCCAGGAAGCGATTGCAGCCTACCGCGACGAACCGGCCGTGCGTCAGGTGTTGGAGGAGTATGCCCGCCGCCTCGACGAGCCGCTGCGGATCGCCATTGCGGGCATGGTCAAAGCGGGCAAGTCAACGCTGCTCAACGCCATTATCGGCGAAGAGATTGCCCCGACCGACACGGGAGAGTGCACCCGGGTGGTCACCTGGTACCGCTTCGGCGACACTCCGCGGATTACCATGCACCCGCGTTCTGGAGCGCCCCGGGACCTGCCGACCAAGCGCACCGACGGCCGGTTGGTGTTCGAGCTCGGCGGGGTCCAGGCAGAGGACGTCGACAGGCTCGTGGTGGACTGGCCGTCCCGAACCCTGCGGGACGTGACGTTGATCGACACGCCGGGCATTGCCTCGCTCTCCCGGGACGTGTCGGCCCGCTCCACCGATTTCCTGACGCCGGCCGACGCGCCCTCGGAAGCCGACGCGATCATCTACCTGCTGCGGCACCTGCACGCGTCCGACCTGGGTTTCTTGGAGTCCTTCCGTGATACCGCGGCCGGCCAGAGCGGTACCGTCAACGCAATGGCGGTATTGTCCCGTGCGGACGAGGTTGGGTCCGGCCGGATCGACGCCATGCTCTCCGCCCGGGACATCGCTGCGCGGTACCGCCGTGACGGCGCGTTGCGTTCACTGGCCCTCGGGGTAGTGCCGATCGCCGGCCTGCTGGCCCAGTCGGCGCGCAGCCTGCGGCAGGCGGAATACGCCGTCCTCGCCGAGCTCGCTTCCTTGGACAGGCGGGAACGGGAGCTGCTCCTGCTGTCCGCCGACCGCTTCGTCCGTCCGGGAGGCCCGCTGTCCGCCACGCCGGAAGCGCGGGCCAAGTTGCTGGACAGGTTCGGGCTCTTCGGGCTCCGGCTGGCAGCCGCGCTGCTCCGTGGAGGCATCTCGGAGCCGACCGCGCTGGCCCACGAACTGGCCCGCCGCAGCGGGCTGGACGAATTGCTGGCCGTGATGACCGGGCAGTTCCAAGCCCGGGCCGGACAGTTGAAAGCCCGGACGGCCCTGGTCGGCGTCGAAAAGCTGCTGAACGACCACCCCCGCCCGGGCGCCGCGGGAGTCGCGGCCGGCTTGGAACGGCTGCTCGCCAGCGCCCACGCCTTCCGTGAACTGCGTCTGCTGGCGGCCGCCCGCACCACCGGGCTGCCGTTGGAGCCGGAGTTGGCCGCCGAAGCTGAACGGATGATCGGCGGCGAAGGCGTCTCGGCGCCCGAACGCCTGGGGCTTCCGCGTGACGCCCCGGGCGAGGTCCTGCGGGAGCACGCCGTGGCGTGCCTGAGACGTTGGCACGCCGTGGCCGGCGACCCGCTGCGCGGCCGTGCCGTCGCCGAGGTCTGCCAGACCGTCATTCGCAGCTGCGAGGAACTATTGGCCGGAATGCAGCCTGCTTCAGGCAGGCGGCCTGCCTCGCCGCCCCTGGTGCTCGGCACGGAACCATTGGTTGGCCCCGCTCAGGACGCTGGCGATTACCGCCGCGCCGGCTAGCACCAGCTGCAGAACCAGCATGATCCTGATGCCCAATTCCTGATCGCCGGGAGCGGCCAGGAATTCGTCGGCCAGCAGGGTCACCGCCCCGTGGACGAACAGCATGGCGAGCAGCACGAAGCGCACTTTGCCATGCCGGCGCATAAGGGCCCGCAGCAGCACGGCCTCGATCAGCATTACGAGCGCCAGCACGCCCAGGGTTCCCCAGAAAACCACGACCGCGAGCGCTTCCACGGTCTCCTTGTCGGCGCCCTGCTCCAAACCGTCGATGAGCCCGCGCAGGTGCTTGAGGATCTCCTCCTGCGCGAAATACGCGAAGATCCCCGCAATCACTCCCGAAACAAAACTGAGGATCCACAAGGCGCGGACCCTCTTGACAGCAGGCGGCGGCACCAAAGTCCCGATGATCGGAGGCGGCGTGAGGTCGGACATCTGCGGACGCGGTGGCGCGGGACGTTCCGGTTCGCCGGACATTCCCCCGGTTCCCTGAGCTCCAGGCGCCCCCATCCCTGGTTCCTGAGACATGGAGATAATCTAGCCGCCACCCAAAGCGACCGCAATGCTCGTGCCCGGGCGTGACCGCCCTCCGGCCGCCGTGCCCACGACGACGGCGGCGTGCGGCATCTCAGCGGTCAGGGCGGGCTTCCGCCGCCGCTATCCGCCCACATGGATCCCGGGCCGGTGGGCAGGGTCAGGCTCATTCTGCCTGATGATTTCGCGCACTACGGGAGCCGTGTCTCCCTCTCCCAGGAGCAGATAGCGGAAGAGGTGGCCGAGCGGATTGCCTTCAGACCATTCGAAATAGGCATGGGGGCGAACACCCGTTGCGTCCCGCACGGCCAGGAGGATGGCGGCAATAGCATTCGGGGCCGCGGGGCTTTCCGCACGAAGCACCCGGTACCCGCCGACGTCGATGCCGCGGACGCGAAGCACCTTGGCGAAGGCCGAAGGGTCCACGATGTCGATTTCGAGGAACAGGACGTCCGCCGTCCCCGGGACCGGATTCATGTGCCGCTGCGCGTCTTCCTTGGCACTGTAATCGTCGTGGTTGCCGGGCCGGCGCTTGGCGATGATGTTCAGCGAGCCGTCGTTGTCCAAGGAATCGCTGATGAACCGCCGGGCAGTCTGGTCGAATTCGATACGTTCGGCGCGGAGTTCTATGGTGCGGGCGACGCGGGAGACGAGCGAGACGCCGACCATGCCGACGATGAACAGCCCGCAGATGCCGATGCCCTCGGGTTTTTCCAGGACGTTGGCCAGCAGTGCGTAGAGCAGCACCAAACTGAGGGCGCCGTACCCGGCAGCGGTGCGGCGTTTGTGGCGGCGTGCAGTCGTGACGGCGACAGCGACGGCCGCTGACACCATCATGGCCAGGATGCCTGTGGCGTAGGCTCCGGCCTGCGCGTTGACATCCGCCCCGAAACCCACGGTGAGCAGGATGCTGACCCCGGTGTAGACCAGGACGACGGGCCGGATCGCACTGGTCCATTCGGGGGCCATTCCGAAGCGCGGCAGGTAACGCGGGACGATGTTGATCAGCCCGGCCATCGCCGAGGCTCCCGCGAACCACAGGATCAGAACCGTTGCCGCGTCATAGATCGTGCCGAACCCCTCGCCGAGCAGTGCGTGCGCAAGATAGGAGAGGGCCCGGCCATCCGCGGGGCCGCCGGCGGCGTAGGCCTCGGGCGGGATGAGGACGGCCGTCACGAAGCTGCTGCCCATCAGGAAACCGCTCATAACAGCCGCAGCACACGTCAGCATCTTGCGGGTATTGCGGACCCGTGAGGCGAGGCGTTGTGCGGGAGTGTGCCCCTCGGACGCCACGAGCGGCATCATGCTCACGCCGGTCTCGAATCCAGACAGGCCCAGGATCAGCAGAGGAAATGCCAGCAGCAGGGCCAAGGCCAGGTTGCCGGGGCCGGGGCTGGCAACGGCCATGGCCTGCGCCCAGTCGCTGATGCGGCCGGGGTCCTGCGAGATGAGCGACAGGCCGGCCATGATGACGGCCGCATTCAGGATCACAAACGCGGTCACCAGGGGCACGGCAATGGCTACAGCCTCGCCGAATCCGATCAGGAAGATGCCCCCGAGGACCAACAGCAGCACGACGGTGACTGGAACCGGGTGGCCCTGCAAGAAGCCGGGAGAGTAGGGATTCTCGAGCAAATGCACCGTTGCGTCGGCGGCCGAGAGTGTGATGGTGATGATCCACGATGTGGCAACGAAACCGAGCAGGACGAGGATAACAACCTTCCCCTTCCAAAACGGCAGGAGCCGGTCGAGCATGGCCACCGAGCCTTCGCCGTGCGGGCTCTCCGCCGCCACGCGCCGGTAGAGCGGGAGCATTCCCAGCAAGGTGAGCCCCACAATGAGCAGCGTTGCCAGCGGCGACAGCGGTCCCGCAGCGATCAGGGCAATTCCGGGCAGGTAAGAGAGCGTGGAGAAGTAGTCAACGCCGGTCAGGCACACGACCTTCCACCAGGGATGGGGCGTCCCGCGCGCTGCGCTTTCGCGGCCCACCGGCGGAACTTTGTCCATCAACAGCCAGCGGCTAAGCGCGCGGCGAAGCGGCGGCGGGGGAGCCGGCCTCGGGACAATAGCCGGGACCGTATGTTCGAGCGACCAGCGCACCGATTTTCTCCTGTCGCCCCGGCCGGGCGGGCCCCGTTGCCCGGGGCCCTGTCGCAGGGCGCTCCCACAGTATAGATCCGTCATTGACCGGGAACGAGAAAATTTTGTGGATTCCGCATCCGGTTCCCCGCAATGGCGGGCCTGCTGATTCTCACCGTGATTGGTCCTGGTTTCAGCGTGGCCGGGGGATGGCCGCAGGGGCCGGGTTACAGCGCATCGAGGCTCAGGGCCGTGACGAACCCGAGCGCTGCCGTGAGGCCGGTGAGGATGTGATGCTCTTCGAAGGCCTCGGGGATCATGGTGTCGGCGACCATGGCCAGGATGGCGCCCGCCGCCAGCGCGTTGATGAACGCCACGAGCTCTTCCGGTGCGTCTTGCAGCGCAAGGTAACCGACCAGTGCGCTGGCTCCGGAGAGCACGGCGATGGTGCCCCACACGCCAAAAACATAGCCCGCGCCCCGCCCGGCCTTCTTCATGCCGGCGCTGCTGGAGAGCCCTTCGGGGATGTTGGAAATGAACACAGCTCCCAACATTGCGGGGCTGACTGTCCCCCCGGCGACGAGGCCGAGGCCCAGCACGAGGGATTCAGGGATACCGTCCAGCAGGGCGCCGGCGGCGATCGCCAGGCCGCTGCCCGGGGTATCTCCTTCGGCGGGCTGCTGATTGCCGGACCGTTTGCGGTGCCTGGCCCCTTTTCTGGCCAGCAGGGCGTTCGTCGCCACGAAGAGACAAGCGCCGACGAGGAAACCTCCGATGGTCGCGCCGATCCCGCCGGTCGTTACCGCTTCGTCGACCAGTTCGAAGGCGAGCGCCGAAATAAGGACGCCGGCGCCGAAGGCCATGACCGTCGAGACAACCTTGACGGGAATGGCCCATTTCCAAGCGACGGCACAGCCGAGCACCAGCGCGGCACCGCCCATCGCCCCTACGGAAAACGCGGTCATCCACAACGGCATGGCTGTTCCTCCCGTCCAGGCTCAGGCTAGCCGCGGGAAGGCGCAGCCGCCATGGCGGGAGAGGGATTGTTTAGCCGGATGGGAGGGATGGACGGCCGGGCGCCCGCGGTCCGGCGAGCCGGGTCCCAGTGCTACTTGGCGGGCCGGCCCAATCCGGTGCGCGCCATGGCGTCGGCATAGGCTTCGTGCATCGCGTCCAGCCATTCCTGCTGGCGGGCAGGCGAACCCGCGAAGGCCCGGCCGCTGAGCGCCCGAACCTTGTAGGTCTTGAAGCCGCGCCGCCAGAGCAGCGGGTTCTCGGTCTTCAGCAGCAAGCCGGCGAGCCGCTGGGCTTCGGTTCCGTGTGCCACGAGCACCGAGGCACGCGGCACCAGCGTCAGCATCTTCAGCAGCGGCTTGAGGCCGGCGTTGATCTGGTCGGGGGTGAGCTTGCCGTTGGCCTCGCCCGGGGTGAACCACGGATGCACGTTCCACGGCATCACGTATTGGGGCCGCAGGCCGAGCTGCCACTGCAGCCCGAGCATCCGCGTCGTTGCCTCCTGGTCTCCCGGCCAGATGAAACCCGTGTCCGAGGCGTGCCCGATGTTCGAGTAGAGCGAGACGATCCGGCATTCATCGGCGTCGTGGATCGGATCCACGTAAGGGACCTCGGTACCCGGCTTCAGGTCCCGCAGTTCGTCGCAGAGACGGTTAATGTCGGCGACGCCAGAGTCGTACCTGCGGTCCATGAGGTCCTTGTGCTGATCGGATACTGCCGGGCTGGTCATCGGGGTGCGGGTCTCCTGGAGGGAAGGGAAGGTGAACGGTAGGAAATCGGTGCGCCGGGGAACGACGGCGGTGCCGCCGTGGGAACGGGCAGCCGCCTACGGCGACGGGAGGCGGCTATTGAGCATAGCAACCGAAGCTGGGCGCCTCCTGCAGACCGGCGGCGGAATCCCGGGCATCGGGCGCGGGTCCTGTGACGAAGATGACCCGGCGGTTAAGCAACGGTGAAATCAACGCTGTGCCAGCCGGTGGCGCCATCCGGAGCAGGCGGTGCCGCCGCCTCGGTCTGCAGCGTTCCGTCGGCCTCCCAGGCGCGCACCCGGAGCCGGTGCGGCCCGGCCGGAACGTCGTCCTGCACCGAGTACCACTGGCGCCAGGTGTCCACGGAAGCCTCCGCCGCCAGTTGGGCGTCCACCCAGTCGCCGTCGTCCAACTGCACCTGGACCTTTGACAGGCCCCGGTGCTGGGCCCAGGCCGTTCCCCCAAAGGCCAGCGTCCCGGCGGGCAGGCGGGCTCCGGGCCGCGGCACCTCGATTCTCGAGGCCGTCTTGATCGGACCGCGGTCCGACCAGCCGCGGGTGGTCCAGTAGGCGGCCTTGTCCGCAAACCGCGTGAGCTCCAGGTCAACCACCCACTTGGTCGCGGACACGTATCCGTACAACCCCGGCACCACCATCCGCACGGGGAAACCGTGCTGCAGTGGCAGGGGCTCCCCGTTCATCCCGACCGCCAGCAGCGCGTCCCTCCCGTCGGTGAGCACTTCCAAGGGGGTCGAAGCAGTGAAGCCGTCGACGCTGGTGGACAGGACCATGTCCGCTTCCGGCAGGGGGCGCGCACGCGCCAGCAAGTCGCGCAGCGGATACCCCAGCCAGCGGGCGTTGCCGGCCAGGTTCCCGCCCACCTGATTCGAAACGCAGGTCAGCGTGGTGTAGCTCTCCACAAGGTCGGCCTTTAGCAACTCCTGGAAGTTAATGCTGAACTCTTCCTCAACCAGTCCGTGAACGCGCAGCTGCCATTGCCCCGGATCTACCGACGGGACGATGAGCGCAGTGTCGATGCGATAGAACTCCTCGTTGGGGGTTACGAAGGGAATCACCCCGTCCACCGGTGCCTGCACATCCTCCGGCAATGGCCCGGCAGGCCGCGCGGGGACCGGCAGCCCCAATGCCTGGCGCACCTGCCGTGCGCTGTTCCGCGCCGCCGAAACTGCGCCGGCCGCGATCCCCATGACGACGGCGACACCCGCCATCGCCGCGGCGTTCGCCAGGAAGCGGCGGCGGTCCGGAACCTCCGGCATGATGGCCGCGTCGCCCACGGACAAGGGCGCGGGCCGGGGCAGGAGCCTGATCAGCCGACGCAGGCAGAGCAGGCCAGCCGCGGTTCCCAGCGCCGTCGGAATGGCATCGGCCGGCACAGCCCCGGCGCGGGTGAGCACGCAGGCCGCCATGCCCGCCGCGAGCATCACCACCACCAGCGCGCCGGCGGTCCAGCGCCGGGCTGCGAGCAGGCCGGCCGCGGCGGCGATCAGCACCGCAACGATCACCATCGCAATGAACAGCACGAGTTTGTCCGCCGTCCCGAAAGTCGAAATGGCGAATTCGGTCAGCCAGGTCGGGGAGAGTTCCACGACGGCGGCGCCCACCGAGCCGAAGGGGGAGGCGGCCGGGCCGAAAAAAGCTGCCGCCAGTTCAGCCGTGCCAAAGAGCGCGGCCGCGGACGCGACGCCCGCCAGCATGGCCGGCGACCACCCGGTCAGCGTGGCCTTCGTGGCTGGCGGTGCTGCCATGCCGTGTCCTTCGCTCGATGACGGGCCGGATGTCTCCGAACGGGTGGCATCGTGCCCTGCTCCGATCATCTACCCGAAGCAGGGCGCAGGACAACCACCGTGGGTGTTGGCAGGGCGGCCTCCCGCGCCGGGCGAAGCAATGTTGCCTGCCGTTCACCGGCCATTAGTTGACTCTTCAACTATCAGCTGCTACGGTAGATGCATAAGCATGAAGTTCACCCGGGCTTCACATCCTAACTTCAACCAGGAGGCACTAAATGGCCGTACAGCTCACCCCCGGAACCTGGAATCTCGACCAGTCCCACACCGAGGTCGGCTTCTCCGTCCGCCACGCCGGCATCAGCAAGGTGCGCGGCCAATTCACCGACGCCGACGCCACCCTCGTGGTCGGCGACAGCCTGGCCACTTCCTCCGTCGAAGCCGTCGTGAAGACCGCCTCGTTCGACTCCAACGATGACAACCGCGACGCCCACGTCAAGGGCGAAGACTTCTTCAACGTGGAGCAGTACCCGGAGATGACCTTCAAGGCCACCAGCGTCGAAGGCACTCCCGAAGAGTTCCGGCTGGCCGGCGAGCTGACCATCAAGGACACCACCAAGCCGGTGGTCTTCGATGTCGAATTCGGCGGCATGGCGGTTGACCCGTTCGGCGCCACCCGCGCCGGCTTCTCTGCCACCACGCAGATCTCCCGCAAGGAATTCGGCATCACCTGGAACGCCGCCCTGGAAGCCGGCGGCGTGCTGGTGGGCGACAAGGTCACCATCACGGTTGACTCGGCCTTCGTGCTGCCGGCCAACTAACCCAAGCGACACCCAAAGGCAGGGCCCGGATCCGCTCCGGGCCCTGCCTGCTGCGTTAACGCCCTGCGCGTAACTGCGCTGATCCGGAGCTTGCCCGGCTGCGCAGCTCAAAGCACCCGGCACCGCGCCCGCCAAGCCGGGGCTCCCCGGCTCTCCCGGGCCCCGGGCGGATACGCTGGCATCGTGAAGATCGCCATCCTCGATGACTACCAGGACGTCGCACTGGGCAGCGCCCCGTGGGAGCAGTTGCCGGCGGGCATCGCCGTCGAGCGTTTCACGGACCATTGTGACGACGTCGGCGTTCTCGCCGCGCGCTTGGAAGGGTCGCAGGTGGTGGTCACCATGCGCGAGCGGACACCCATCACCGCCGAGCTGATGGACCTGCTGCCCGGCCTGGAGCTGGTGACCACTACCGGCATGCACAACGCATCGATCGACCTGGACGCCGCGCGCGCCCGCGGGGTGACCGTGTGCGGGACACAGAAAACGACGCAGGCTCCGTCCGAGCTGGCCTGGGCGCTGGTGATGGCTGTGGCCCGGGAAATCCCGCAGAACGACCGGGACGTGCGGGCCGGGATCTGGCAGGCCCGGATGGGGGTCGACCTGGCCGGGTCCACCCTCGGGCTGCTGGGCCTGGGCAGGCTGGGGCAGCTGATGGCCCGCTACGCGCAGGCGTTCGGAATGGACGTTCTGGCGTGGAGCCCGCACCTGACCCGGGAACGCGCCGCCGGCCACGGGGCGGAGTGGGTGTCCAAGCAGGATCTGTTCCGGCGCTCGGACATCGTCAGCGTCCACCTGAGGCTGGCGGAGTCCACCCGCGGGATTGTCGGCGCCGCCGAGCTGGACCTCCTGGGTTCCGGGGGCCGGCTGGTCAACACCTCGCGCGGACCGCTGGTGGACGAGGACGCCTTGGTGGCTGCGCTGGCGGGACGGCGGATCGCCGGCGCCGCGCTCGACGTCTACGACGTGGAGCCGCTGCCGCAGGACAGCCCGCTGCTCGACGTGCCTAACCTGATCCTCAGCCCGCACGTCGGCTTCGTCACCGAGGAGGCCCACAGGCTGGGGTACACGCAGATGCTCGAGGACATCCTGGCCTACCTCGACGGGGCGCCAATGAACGTCCTCACCTGACCGGCGGCGGCGGCACGCGGGAGGCCGTCGCGAGCTTCGGGGAAAGTCTCCTACGAATCGCGCCTAGCTCGCCGCCATGCCGGCCGGGACAAGTTCCATGGCGTGCTCCTCCACGTAGTCCAGGGCCAGCCGCACGGCTCCGGTGGCCACAATCGCATCGCCGAACCCGGAGACCGCCACCCGCGGCGGCGTCGCGGTGAGCTTGGGGAGTTCCCGGTTGATGGTGGGCAGCAGGGCCGACGCCGAGGCGGCCACCGCACCGCCGATCACCACGAGTTCCGGGTTGAGGAAGGTGCCCAGTATCGCGACCACGCGGGCCATCCGTTGGCCGATGCGCTCCAGGATTTCCTGCGCCAGCGCGTCTCCCCGGGCCGCGGCCTCGAAGACGAAACGCGCCGACACGCGCGTGGTGCCCGGCCCCACCAGTTCGCGGATCAAGGTGGGCCTGCCGGAGGCCAGGGCCTCGTTGCCCCAGTAGCGGGCCAGCCGCGCGATGCCGTCCTGGCTGCCCACCCCGTCCACCAGTTCCAGGGTGCCCACTTCGCCGGCGCCGCCGTTGCAGCCGTGCAGCAGCCGGCCCGATTCGATCAGGCCGGTGCCCAGCCGCTCGCCGGCCAGCATGACGGCCAAGTCATCGACGCCCTTGCCGGCGCCGCTCCAGCGCTCCGCCAGGGCCGCCAGGTTCGCGTCGTTCTCCAGCAGCACCGGCCAGCCGTAGCGGGCAAAGACCTCGGTCTGCAGGCCAATGTCGAAGTGCTCGGAGAGTTCATGTCCGGGTGCCACGTTGCCGTGGCGATCGACGACGGTGGACACCCCGATGGCCGTCGCCAGCACCGATTCCGGCGGCAGTCCGGCCTCGGCCAGGGCGGCGGCTACTGCCCGCTTAATCGTGGAGCGGCGCGAGTCCGCCGGAGCCGGCGGCTTCTCGAACCGCTCTGAGATGCGGGCCAGCACCAGGCCGTTCAGGTCCGCCACCAGCACGGTGGCGGTGGCCATGCCGACGTCCAGTCCCAGCACGCAGCCCGCCCCGGGGTTGAACTGGAACCGCCGGGCCGGCCTGCCCTTCGCCGTGCCGAGCACGCGTTCGCCGGCCACCTCGCGGGCCCAGCCCCGGGACACCAGGTCGTCGCAGACCGCGATGACCGTGGCACGCGTCAGCCCGGTCGCCTCGATCAGGTCGCTCCCGGTCACTGCGCCGTTCTCGCGCATCACCGACAGGACGGCTTTCAGGTTGGTAAGCCGCAGGACCTGCGGAGTGGTGGCGGTGGTGCTCACATCGATCCCCTTGACCTCGTCCGGCAGTATCAGGATAATAATAATGGAACATAAATTTAGAGGCTAAATAAAAGGAGTTCCCATGGCAGTACGGATTGGCATCAACGGTTTCGGGCGCATTGGCCGCAACTACTTCCGGGCGGCCATGGCGCAGGGCAAGATCGGTGCAGACCTCGAGATCGTGGCGATCAATGACCTCGGCTCGCCGGAAACCCTGGCGCACCTGCTCAAGTACGACTCCGTGGTCGGCCGGCTGGGCGCGGACGTCAAGGTCGCCGACGGCGACCTAGTGGTCGACGGACGGACCATCAAGGTGCTGGCCGAGCGCGACCCCGGAAACCTCCCTTGGCGCGAGCTCGGCGTAGACATCGTGATCGAGTCCACCGGGCGCTTCACCAGCTCCACGGATGCCGAAAAGCATTTGGTCGCCGGCGCCCGCAAGGTCCTCATTTCCGCTCCCGCGAAGGGCGATGTGCTCAGCGTTGTAATGGGCGTCAACGACGGCGAGTACGACGACGGCGCCCACCACCTCGTCTCCAACGCCTCCTGCACCACCAACTGCCTGGCCCCGCTGGCGAAGGTGCTGCACGAGAACTTCGGGATCGAGCAGGGCCTAATGACCACCATCCACGCCTACACCGCGGATCAGAATCTGCAGGACGGGCCGCACCGCGACCTGCGCCGGGCCCGGGCCGCCGCGATCAACATGGTTCCCACCTCGACCGGGGCAGCGAAGGCGATCGGGCAGGTGCTGCCCGAGCTCAAGGGCCGGCTGGACGGCTTCGCCATCCGCGTGCCGGTGCCCACCGGTTCCGCCACGGACCTCACCGTCACGGTCGGCCGCGAGGTAACGGTGGAGGAAGTCAACGACGCGTTCAAGGCGGCAGCCGCGGATCCCCGCCTGGCCGGCATCCTGACCTACACCGAGGACCCCATCGTCTCCTCGGATATTGTCACCGACCCGGCCTCGGCCATCTTCGACTCCGGCCTCACCAAGGTCATGGGCAACCAGGTCAAGGTCGTGGGCTGGTACGACAACGAATGGGGCTACTCCAACCGCCTGGTGGACCTGACCTCGCTGGTGGCGTCCAAGCTCTCCTGATTCCGCTCCGATCCCGCTCCCGGACACTGACTCCGGACTGACTATTCAGCAGGCGCCCTTTCCAGTCGTGAAAGGGCGCCTGCTGATTCTTTGATGGGACTAGGGGGTGAGAGCGCCGGCCAGCCAGAACTTCCGGGGCGCTCTGATGTCCGAAGTGCTCTCTGGCCGGTATCAGGTGTACATCAGCGAGCCGGGTGTGGTGAGTTTCTCGCCGGTCTCCAGCCACGTCTTGAGGCCGGACAGGACCATCGGCCAGCCGCCGTACACCTGCTCGTTGGCCCCCTCGCGCAGCTGATCGTGCGTCACGGTGAGGCGGCAGGAGTCCTCCACCTGTTCGATCTCCCACGTCACCCGGGACGTGCCTTCGGCCGCGACGTCCTCGCCCCACAGTGCGCGCATCGTCTGGACCAGCCGGCGCGGTGGATCGACTTCCAGGTTCTCGCCTTCGCTCAGCGGCGCATCGGCCCGCGGGTTGGTCACCGCGTACCCGGACCCTGGCGTCCAGTCCGTCTCGATCCGGTTGCCGAACTGGTACTTGCTTCTGGTCTCGCTGTCCGTGATGGCTTCCCAGAGCTGTTCCGGGGTGGTGCGGATATAGATCTCGAAGATTTTCTCCATGGGACTTTCCAATCGGGATTTGAGGTCGCTGAGGGCAGCGGCCCATGGTTGTGCATACTTGCTCACCCAGCGGTCGTGGATGAGCCGGATGGGCACCGGATTCAGGAAGTGCAGTTTCTCCCGGCCGCGGCGGCGGGTCACCACCAGGCCGGCCTCTTCCAGTTGCTTCAGGTGCTTCATGACGCCGAAGCGCGTGATGCCGAACCGCGCTTCGAGTGCGGTGAGGGTCTGCCCGTCCTCGCGGAACAGTTCGTCCAGCAGCCCGCGCCGGGTGGGATCCGCCAGGGCCTTGAACACGGCATCCATGCGCCCATAATAGGTGACTGTTTAGTCACATGTCGAGAGAGCCCGCTCAGGCATCGGGGATGAGGACCGCTTTGACCAGCGGCCGCCCGACGGCGTCGGTGCTGGCTTCGGCTGTCAGCCGCAGCGCTTCGACGGCCCGGCCCATGGGGTAGGTCGTAATGAGGCGCTCGCCCAAATCCGGACTGGTGGCAAGGAACGCCAGGGCCTCCTCGAAATCCGGCCGTGTGGAGATGAAGCTGTTCAGGACCACAAGGTTCTTGCTGGTCCGGACCACGGGCGCAGGGGCGGTCCCGGTGGCGTACATCGCCACCATGACCAGGCGGCCCAAGGGCCGCAGTTCCTGAACGGCACGTGCCAGGTTGATACCAGCACCGGTCGCTTCAATCCACACATCGTAGGTGTTGGGTTGCTGCTCGGTGGTGCTGCCCAAGCCAAGGCCTTGGGCCAACTCAACCCGAGCCGCGTGGCCGAGACCTTCACGGCCAATCATCGTCACCTCGGCGCCGGCGCGCTGCGCCATCAGGCCGGCGAGCAGGCCGATGCTGCGGGTGGTCGAAACTGCCACGCGCTCGCCGGGCTGGATGCGGGCGACAGTAGAGACCGCGCGCCAGGCGATGGACGCGGGCTCTGCTAGAACTGCCGTGGTGTCCGGAACCGACTCCGGCACCGGCACCAGATTGCGCCACGGAACGAGAGCCCGTGAAGTGGCTTGGCCATGCTGGGTCAGCCCCAGACCGGAGCGCTCGGCGCAAAGATGCGGCTGGTCCGCCCGGCACGCCTCGCAGTGGCCGCAGCCCACGGTGGAAATGGGCACTACCCGGGTGCCCGGCGCGAGCCATTCGGGAACCAGCAGCCCGGTGCGGACCACCGTGCCGACCGACTCGTGCCCGAGCACCATGCCCAGCGGAACAGGCGCCGCTGCCGCGTCGGCACGGTAGACGATAACGTCCGAGCCGCACAGCCCGCAGAGGCTGACCCGCAGTTCCACCTCGTCCGCTGTCGGCGCCCGCAGCGGGTGGTCGATCAGCCCGACGCCCCCGTGCGTGTGGGCAATCCGCGCCAGCGCCCGAACGGTTGCTTGCCGGCCGGAAAGATTGCTGGAGACAGTTGCCACGTCTTGTTTCCTCGAACTTCTGTGGAGCCTCAAACGGCCGTGGAGTCCCAGCCCTGAGAGCCTTTGGCGGCGTCGCCGGTTAGTCCGTTTTGCGCAGCGCCGAGCCCTTGTGGACAGCCAAGTGGTCCGTCTTGTCGCTCTGGACTTCGTACTGTGGCTCATCCTCGGAGCAGCGCCTCGTGCGGCCCCGGAATTCAAAGTCCTTGGTGTGGATCTTGGTGACTCTGCCGTGGATTTCGCCGGCCTCTGAATTCCAGCGCACTCTATCCCCAACCTTGAATGAAGCAGCCATGGTCAAGTCTTAGCATTTTTAGCCGAAGGACGCTTCCCCAACCAGCAGTTGCTGCACCTCGCCGCGTAGGACGGCGGCGCTTTAGGTGGGCTGTGAAACCCGCCCAAGCGCCGCCGTCGTTCTGCGGAGGATCAGTAGCTGGCCGGGGTGCCGGCCGTGCCGTTCCCGTCGGAGGGGATGTACTTGGCCGCGAGGGCTTCGGAGCCGCGGGCCAGCAGCGCCACGTCGGCGCCGACGCCGACGAAATCGGCGCCCCACTCCATGTAGCGGCGGGCGGAGGCTTCGGCGAAGGCGTTGACTCCCACGAACTTGCCGGCCGCCTTGGCGGCCTTCAGCGCCTTCTCCACGCCGCCGACCACGTCCGGGTGCTCCTGCTGGCCAATTACGCCCATCGAGGCGGCCAGGTCGGACGGGCCGATGAACACGCCGTCCACGCCGTCCACCGCGGCGATCTCGGCGGCGTTCTCCACGGCCTCGGCGGACTCGATCTGGACGATGAGCGTGAGCGTCTCCTCCGCGCGGGTGAGGTAGTCCGGGATGCGGTTCCAGCGGGCCGAGCGGGCCAGCGCGGAACCGACGCCGCGCACGCCGGCCGGCGGGTAGCGGGTGGCCGCGACGGCGGCGCGGGCCTGTTCGGCCGTGTGCACCATCGGAATGATCAGTGACTGCGCGCCCAGGTCCAGGTACTGCTTGATCAGCACGGTGTCGTTGACGGGCGGGCGGACCACGGGAATGCCGGGGTAGCCGCGCACGGCCTGCAACTGCGCCAGCACAGACTCCAGCCCGTTGGGGGAGTGTTCGGCGTCGATGAAGATCCAGTCGAAGCCGGCTCCGGCGCAGAGTTCGGCCACCAGGGGCGAGCCGGAGCAGACCCAGATGCCGGCCAGCGGCCGGTCGGCGGTGGACAGGGCGTCCTTGAAGGACGGGTCGGGCTCTACTCGAAACGGCACGTGATGGCTCCCAACTGCCCGTAGTCGGCGAAGACGGTGTCCCCCTTGTGTACCCACATGGGTCGGGTGAAGGACCCGGCGAGGATGGTTTCGCCGGCCTTGAGGTGGTCGCCGTGCGGGGCAATCTTGTTGGCCAGCCAGTAGACGCCGGCGGCCGGGTGGTTGAGCACGCCGGCGGCGACGCCGGTCTCCTCCACGGTCTGGTTCTTGTACAGGATGGCGGAGATCCAGCGCAGGTCCACGTCCTGCGGGCGGACCGGGTTGCCGCCGATCACCATGGCGCCCATGGCGGCGTTGTCGGAGATGGTGTCAACGATGGTGCGGCCCTCCATCTCGATCCGCGAGTCCAGGATCTCGAGCGCGGGAACCACGTACTCGGTGGCGTTCAAAACGTCGAAAATGGTGGCGTTGGGGCCCTTGACGTCGCGGTTGAGCACGAAGGCCAGTTCCACTTCGATGCGCGGGTGGGTGTACTGGTCCCACTTCACCGTGCAGCCGTTCTCCAGGATCATGTCATCGAAGATGATCCCGTAGTCCGGCTCGCTGATGCCGGTGGCGTACTGCATGGCCTTGGACGTCAGGCCGATCTTCCGGCCCGCCAGCGTACGGCCGGCCGCCTCGCTGCGCTCGCGCCACAGGTTCTGCACCTTGTAGGAGTCCTCAATGGTCATCTCCGGGTAGCGGGCGGTCAGCCGTTTCACCGGCGTCCGTGTCCGGCCGGCCTCCACCAGCTCGTCGGCGATGGACTCGATCGTTGACGGGTCAAGCATCCTTGGCACCACTTCCTAGTTCTTCGCAGGCCGCAGCCGCCCGGGGCGGGCGTTCGGCAGTCCGCGGCGCCGCACGGGAAGGGCGCCAGCACCATCTTACGGCGGCGCCTGTCGCGGCCCGGAAGTTAGTTACAGGGGGAGCGGACAAGTGGCGGCCCGGAACGGGTTTTGGAAGATCGTCGACGGCCGGTGGTGCGGCCGGCGGCCTGTCCATTAACTGCCCGAAGCCGCAGAATGGCGCTATGGAGGATACAAAACTTAACGCACTGGCACTGGTCTGCACCCTGACACCGTCGCCTAAGCCGTCGAGCAGCGAACTGCTGGCCCGGCAGGTGCTCACGCAATTATCGGGACACGGCGTCACGTGTAACCTCTTGCGGGTTGTGGACCACGACGTCAAACCTGGCGTGCAGACCGACATGGGCAACGGCGACGCCTGGCCATCCATCCGCGCCAAAGTCCTGGCCGCCGACATCCTGGTGCTGGCGACACCGATTTGGCTGGGCCACGCGGCGAGCCAGGCGCAACTCGTGCTCGAACGCCTGGACGCGGAGCTGTCCGAAACCGACGAGCAGGGCCGGCCCAGCATGTTCAACAAAGTCGCGCTGGTGGCCGTCGTCGGCAATGAGGACGGCGCCCATCACGTGACCGCCGAGCTGTACCAGGGCCTGGGCGATATCGGGTTCAGCCTGCCGGCGCAGGGGTCCACGTATTGGGTGGGGGAGGCGATGCACGGTACCGACTTCCAGGATTTGCCGGAAACCCCGGACGTGACCGTGGCAACGACGGCCACCGCGGCGCGCAATGCCGTTCATCTGGCCCGACTGTTGCGCCGCGAACCGTATCCGGCCGGGTAAGCGGGCGGGCCGCGGCTAGGGTAGGCGGGTGAACTACTTCCTCCGCAGGCCGTGGACCGGGCGGATCGGCGCGCTGCTGGGCATCCTGCTGATGGCGCTGAGCCTGCGCGCCGCGGTCTCCGCCGTCGGTCCGCTGCTGGGCCAGCTTGGCCCCGAACTCGGCTTCGACGCCACCAGCATCGGCGTGTTGGCGATGCTGCCGCCGCTGGTGTTCGCCGCCGCCGGCCTGGGCACCCCGGCGCTGATCCGCTGGCTCGGGCTGGAAAAGGTGCTGGTGGCCGCCGTGCTGCTGGCGGTCGCCGGCCAGTTAGGCCGCGCCGCCGTCGACGGCGTGTGGCCGTTTCTTTCCCTGAGCGCGGTGGTGATGGCGGGGTACGGAATCGGCAACGTCGTGCTGCCGCCGCTGGTCCGGAAATACTTCCCGGACCGGGTGGGCGTGGTGACCGCGGGCTATGTGACCCTGCTGGCGGTCAGCACCGCGATGAGCCCGCAACTGGCGGTCCCGGTGGCGGACGCCGCGGGCTGGCGGACATCGATCGCGCTCTGGGCCTCGGTCAGCGCCGTGGTGCTCATCCCGTGGGCGGTGCAGGCGGCACGGGACCGCCGCAAGCGCCGAATGGACGACGCCGGCGGGCGGGCTGCGGCGGCCTCGCCTGGACCCCGTGCGGACGAGGGCCCGCCCGGACCGGTCCGCGGCGACGGGCCTGCCGTTCGCGCCCGCGAAGCCGCGGCGGGGCCGGTGAAGCTGAATCCGTGGCGTTCACCGGTGGCCTGGGGCCTGGCCATCTTCCTGGCCGGCAACTCCGCGCAGACGTATGTGTACTTCGCGTGGCTGCCGCCGTACCTGACCGAACACGGCATCGACGCCGCGACGGCGGGGTCGGCGCTGGCGTACTTCGCCATCCTCGGGCTGCCCGCCAGCCTGCTCGTGCCATTGATCGTGCCGCGGCTGAGGCACCCCATCGCCGCCATTTTGGTGTTCACCGCCTGCTGGGTGGGCGGGCATCTGGGCCTGCTGCTCTCGCCGGAGAGCGGCACCTGGTGGTGGATGACCCTCTCCGGGCTGGGCCAGGGCACCTTCGCCACCGCGCTGCTGATGGTGAACCTTCGCTCGCGCACCACGCACGGCTCGGCGGTCCTGTCCGGCTTCAGCCAGGGCATCGGCTACGCCGGCGCGGGCGTCGCCCCGCTGCTGTTCGGCGTGGTGCACGAGGCCACCGGCTCCTGGACCGCTTCGTTCGCCATGCTGGGCGCCTGCATCGTGGTCATGCTGGTCGGCGCCGTCATGATCAACGGGCCCAGGAACATCGAAGACCCGCCCGCGGCCGGCGGCCGGCGCAGGAACCCGCGCTACCGCGTCAACGGCAGGGTGCCGTCGAAGGCTGCGTCGGCCGGCACCGGGGGAACAGGGCGGGCAGGCTAGAGGGCGGCCGCCTTCGCCGGGCCCGGCTCAAGCCGGCCACTGATCGTCGCCCCGCCGCGGGAAGGCAAGGCGATGAGGCATGTCTACCTGGGCTCCCACGCATCGTCGCGCGAACTGCGCCCGGTGACTTCTGCGGGCAGCTGACCGGAGGCAAGCTGGTCCAGGGTAACCGACTCCAGAACTTCGCGCAGGCTGCTGCGCGCGGCAATCCAGACCGGCTGGAGAACCGCTGCCGGGTCCTCGTATTGAACCGCTTCGGGCCGCACCCCGTGCACGCTCACCAGCGGCCCGTCGACCGCGCGGATGATGTCGGCGACGGTGATCTCCACCGCGGTGCGGGCCAGGTGCCAACCGCCGCCCTGGCCGCGGCGGCTGCGCACAATGCCGCTGCGCCGCAGGTCGGCGAGAATCGACAGCAAGTAGTTGTGCGGGATGTCCTGGGCGGCCGCTATGGCCTCGGCCGCCAGCGTCCCGGTCTGCGCTTCGGACGACCGGGCGATGACGATCAGCGCGCGCAGGGCGTAGTCGGATTTGGCGGTGATGTGCACCCGCCCATTGTCTCAGGCGCCGGCGAGCTCCAGCTCGGGCTCCTCCTCGCGGCGTAGGCGCAACTCCCTGCGGACGGCCTGCGTGATCAACAGGCCGGCCGCGACCGCCAGGACTGCCAGCGTGAGCCACACCGGGGCGGAGTTCTTTTCCGCCCCGCCCCACGTCTCCATCATGGTCTTGGCGTTGGTCAGGATGATGAGGCTTCCGGCTGCTACGCCGAGGACCGCCGCGGCCAGGTGCCGAACCAGCCACGCCGAGACGGGGGCCGCGATGACGCCGCCGGCGAGCAGGGCCAGAACCCAGGCGAAGTTAATGCCCTCCCGTCCGAGCGCGAGCAGGAAGCCCAGCGAGGCACTGACCGCAACGATGAACTCGGTGGCGGAGATCGAGCCGATGACCTTGCGGGGTTCGATCTTGCCGGTGGACAGCAGCGAGGTGGTGCCGATCGGCCCCCAGCCGCCGCCGCCGATGGCGTCCATCGTGCCGGCGACGAGGCCAAGCGGCATCAGGACGACGGCCTTGACCTGGCCCTTGAACTGCGGCCGGCGGCCGGACAGGATCAGGAACCGGAACAGGACGTAGGCGCCGAGCAGGAAAAGCAGCAGGGCAACCCACGGCTTGGCGACGTCGGCCGGCAGGCTGACCAGGAAGTTGGCTCCCATGAAGGCGCCGATGCCCCCCGGGACCGCCATGATCCCGACGATGCGCCAGTCGACGTTGCCGAACTTGTGGTGGGCGAAGCCGGAGATCAGCGCCGTGCCGACCTCGGAGAGGTGGACTGCTGCGCTGGCCGCAGCGGGAGCGATGCCCACGGCAATCATGAGGCTGGACGAGGTCACGCCGTATCCCATGCCGAGCGAGCCGTCGACCATCTGGGCGAGGAGGCCGACGATGGCCATGAGAAACAAATTGCGCATGTGAGTGCCTTTCCCCCGAAACACTAGTAAGTTACTAGAGTTTGGAGTGTATGGACACCACGGGTCCGTGTCGATAGCAATCCGTCGTGAGCAAACATCCCTTAGCAAATCTTGAGGAGCGTGTCGCGGTTGGCCGTGCCGCTCCCGCGGAAACGTAGGACGGAGCGTGGACTGGGAGACACAACACGGTTTGCCTGCGCATGGCGGCGCGGCTGGTGCTGCCGGCCCACTGGGCCTGATTGTCGGCATGTCGGTGATCGAGGCGCCGCTGAAATTTCAGGCGCCCTGCATCACCATTTCGCTGGGGCTGGGTATCGGCCGGGGCAGAACCGGAGTTGCCCTGGCGTTGATCCTTCCGCCGGTCGCCGTCACCACTCGCCCGGCAGCGTGTAGGGCCGGGACCAGAGCGCGATCTGCAGGACCACTGCCTTCAGCCATGCCTGCATCATGGCGTCGACCTTCTCCACGGGATCCCCGCCGCTGGCCAGGAACGGCCGCATCGTGGTGACCACCGGCCCGATCAGCGCGATGAGGTGGCGCAACGGGACGACCTGAGTGGACCCCACGTGGTCGGTTTCGTTCTTGTGTTCGGGGGTGTGCCGCAGGGCGATTTCGTTTTGGTAGTCCAGCCACTCCTGGTCGTAGGGCTTGGTACAGGTATCCCTGATCCACTGGCCAAACCGGCGGCGGACCGCATTCAGGTAGTCCTCAATGGGCGGGCCGTCGGGCCGGGAGAAGTGCGCGACCAGCTGGGGTTGGCCGCCGACGAATCCGTACCAGACGTCGAGCACGTCCTCCACCTGGCCGTCAAGGATCTCGCCGGCCCGGTGCAGCAGGGTGGCGTCCTCGTCGCCAAACATGGCGCTGGCCTTGAGCTCATCGAGCTCGGCCAACGTGACCGGTGAATGCGCCACCGTGCCGTACTCGTAGCCGGGGATGTCTGAACCGCTGGATGCATGGACCGACATGGCAGTGCCTCCGCTGGAAGGTTTGGGACCGGCGCCTTGAACGGCCATTTATACTCCGCGACGCCGGTGGGGTCAACGATGCCTAGTTGCCGAAGGCCGGCGGCGGGACCACGTCCGGCCGGGCCTCTTCCTCCTCCTTGCTCCTGGTGGCGGGGACCGTGACGATAATCGAGGCGATGGCGACCACGACCATGAAGACGTTAAACAACAGCCCGACCGCCCCGCCGAAGCGCAGCGCCACGTTGTCCTGGCGGCCGATGAACAGGCCCCAGGACTGGATGAGTTCCGGGTTCACCGCCTGTGCGGCCACATACAGTGCCGCGGAGATGGCCACGCCGATGGCATTGCCCAGCGAGGACGCCATCTTGTAGATGCCGGACGCCGCACCCACCTGGGCGTCCGGGACGTTGGACAGGGCGGCGTCGGTGGACGGGGTGGCGTAGAACCCCAGGCCGACGCCGAACAGGGTGAACCCGATGACGGTGAGCACTATGTACTCTTCGATGTGCAGGAACGTGGTGGAGCACAGCAGGATGCCGACGCCAGTGATCATGCTGCCCCACAGCATCGGCTTCTTCGGGCCGAAGCGCTGCAGCAGCTTCTCGCCCACCCGGATGGTGGCGAGGATGGCGATCAGGTAGCCGAGCGTCAGCAGGCCCGATTGCAGCGAGCTCAACCCGGCGGCCACCTGCACCAGTCCCAGCGAAACGATCAGCGTGCCCGCGGCTCCGTTGAGCAGGAAGTTGGACAGCGTCGCGCCGGTGAAGGTGCCGTTCCTGAACAGCTTCAGGTCCACGAACGCAAAGTGGCGGCGGCTTTCGATCTGCAGGAACAGCAGGCCGAACACCACGAAAGCGGCCACCAGCGCGACCCCCGGCCAACTGAACCAGCCGATGGCCGGCCCCTGGGAGATGTACACGTTGATGGCCACCAGCATGACGATGAAGCAGGCCAGCCCGCCCCAGTCGAAGCGGTGCCCGGCGGCCTCCGGATCAGCTGCCGCCCGCGACTCGGGCGTGCCCCGGAGCAGGAACAGCGCCAGCACCGACAGGACGATCGAGATCCAGAAGATGGACCGCCAGCCCAGGAAGGAGGTGGCCATCAGGCCGCCGAACAGGGCGCAGAAGCCCGAGCCGCCCCATGAGCCGATGGACCAATAGGAGAGTGCCCGCTGCCGGTCCTTCCCCTCGTAGTAGCTCTTGATCAGCGCCATGGTCGAAGGCATGATGCACGCGGCGGACAGGCCTTGGATCGCGCGGCCGCCCAGCAGCATGAAGTCGGTGAGGCCGCCGAGGTTTTCCGGTGTCAGCGCGATGAGCAGGGAACCGAGAATGCTGAGGTTGATCCCGGCGTACATGATCTTGGCCCGGCCGATCCGGTCGGCGAGTCCGCCCGCGACGACGATGAATATCCCGGAAAACAGCGACGTGATGGAGACGGCCAGGTTGGCCAGCGTCTGTTCGACCCCAAGCTGGTCCCGGATCCCCGGGATGACGTTGAGCAAAGTCTGCGCGAAGAGCCAGAAATTGATGACGGCCAGGACGATGCCCAGCAGCCACTTGTCGGTAGGTTTCCAGTCCGTGCGGACTGTGGTCGTGGTGGATTCGGTCATGGCAAACGACCCCTTACATTGCCTTACTGTGCCAGGTACTCCAGAGCTGCAACGGCCTGCGCCTGGGTGGCGACGGAGAGCGTCGGGTCGATGGCGGGAGCGAAGAACGGTGAGTGGTTGGCCGGAATGTCTTCGGAGACAGTGCCGTTCTCCACGGCTTCCCGGTAGACGTCGGCCGGAACGGAGCCGACCGTCCAATAGGTGTAGGGCACCCCGAGGGCATCCGGAATCCGGCTGAAGTCCTCGGAGGCCGTGACGGGTTCGGCACGGTAGACCTGATCGTCCCCAAAATGCCGGCTGAAGGCGGCCGTGATGCGCTCGGTCGTTTCGGCGTCGTTGCTGGTCAACGGGAACTGGTCGTAGTACTCGAACTCAGGGTCGCGGGGCGATCCGGCGGCCGCACACTCGCCGCGGACAATCCGTTCGATCGATGCCATGATCCGTTCCCGCAGGCCCAGGTCGTACGTGCGCAGGTTCAGCAGCAGTTCGGCACGGTCCGGGATGATGTTGGATTTGGTGCCCGCGTTGGAGGCGCCGACAGTCACCACCGCGAATTCGCCCGGCTTGGTCTCGCGGGAAACGATGGTCTGCAGCCGCAGCACGATCGATGCGGCCAGCACCACGGGGTCCACGGAGTTGTGCGGCATGGAGCCGTGGGCGCCGCGCCCGTAGACCGTAATTTTCAGGGAGTCGCCGGCCGAGAGGATGGGGCCGGCCGTGGTGCCG
This sequence comes from Arthrobacter sp. B0316-1-20, assembly GCF_059091865.1. Lineage (NCBI taxonomy): Bacteria > Bacillati > Actinomycetota > Actinomycetes > Micrococcales > Micrococcaceae > Arthrobacter > Arthrobacter sp. B0316-1-20. Next base: position 37,976 of record NZ_JBNHHC010000006.1, read on the forward strand.
ATCTTCCCGGCCTCGGTGGGCATCACATGCTGGGCGAAGGCGACGTCCGGTGTAGGAATCCTGGCGGCCAGGCCGTCGTCGACCATTGCCCGGGCTCCGGCGGCAGTCTCCTCTCCCGGCTGGAAGAGCGCCACGTAGGTGCCCGCCCAGCGGTCCCTGTGTCCGGCCATCAGCTTTGCCGCACCCAGCAGGGACACGATGTGCATGTCGTGGCCGCAGGCGTGCATGACGCCGGTGGTCCCGCCTCCGGGAAGCTTCGCGGTGGTTTCTGCGGCGTAGTCCAGGCCGGTGGCCTCGGCGACCGGCAGCGCATCGATGTCCGCCCGTGCCAGCACCGTGCTGCCGGAACCGTTGGTGAGGACCCCGACGACGCCCGTCCCGCCGATCCGCTGGACCTCGTAGCCGAAGCCGGTTAGCTCCCGCGCGATCAGGTCGGCGGTGTTGTGTTCTTCCATGCTGAGCTCGGGGTTCCGGTGCAGGTCCTTGTACAGGTCCCGCTGCCAGCCCAGCTCCCGCTCGAGTGAGCCGGCGAGGCCGTCCGTGATCGCCATGGTTGCCCTCCTGGTCCGCCGGCCGAAGTGGGGGCCGGCTGGTTAGGCGTGCTTCCTCCAACGGTAGGACTTGGACCGTTCAGACACAACGACGACGGCGGTGTCCCGGCCACCTGCAATTCCGCATCCGAGGCACGGGCGCCGCGCACGGCGGGCCAAAGGCCGCGGCTCGCGATTCAACCGGCTGACATTTCCACCGGCCAGGCGGCCAGCTCCACCACGGACCCGCCGCGCAGCACGGCCAGCGGGAACTCCACGCCGATGGCATCCGCGAAAAGCAGCCGCTGCAGGCTCTGCGCACTGGCCACCGGCTGCCCGGCGGCCCGGATCACGAGGTCGCCCGGCCGCAGTCCGGCCTGCTCGGCGGGGGAGCCGGGCAGCACCTCGACCACCCGCAGCGCGTTCCGCTCGCCGGTCCGCATGATCTCCCGCGGGGACAACGGCAGCGGCGTACTCACCAGGCCGAGGTAGGCGCGCCTCACGCGCCCGTCGGCCAGCAGCGCGGAGATGATCCGGCGGGTCGTGGCGTTGATCGGCACGGCCAGGCCGAGCCCGATCCCGGCGACGGCCGTGTTGATCCCGACCACCCGTCCGGAGGCGTCGGCCAGGGCGCCGCCGGAACTGCCCGGGTTCAGTGCGGCGTCCGTCTGGATGACGTCCTCAATCACCCTCCGGTTCCTGCCCGCGGCCACGGGGATGGAGCGGCCCAGCGCGCTGACCACCCCGGCCGTCACCGAGCCGGAGAGGCCCAGCGGGCTGCCGACGGCGACGACCAGTTGGCCTACGCGCAGTTTGGACGCATCGCCCAGCTCGACCGGGCGCGGCACCGTGAGCCGGCCGCGCAGAACGGCGAGGTCGGAGAGCGGATCCGCGCCGACCACGTCAACGTCCGTGCGTGACCCGTCCGCGAAGGCCGCATGGCCGCCGTCGGAGTTCGCCACGACGTGCGCGTTGGTGAGCAGGTAGCCGTCCTCGGTGAACACCACGGCCGAGCCGCCGGACGGGAAGCTCCTGTCCCGGCGTCGCACGTCCATCTGAATGCCCGCCACGTGCGGCGTGACGGTCTCCGCTATGCGCACCACGGACGCCGAATACGAGTCCAGCGGGTCCTGGGCGGCGTGCGCCGCCTGCGGGTCGGCATGCGGTTCCGGGATTGTGTTCACGGCCCACCTCCGGGAGCTTTGCTTGCTCACTATGGAACCGCAGAATGGCCCGGTTTAATCCGGCTGCCGCTACGCCTTCAGTGAACCCGGGAGTTAACCACGCGACGGCGGGCGGCGGCTGGTTGCCGGCCGCCGCCGTCGCGGGACTCAGGAGGGGATCAGAACGGGTACTGCGCGATGTCCGAGCGGACGGTGAGCCATTGGGTCTCGGTGAAGGAGTCCATGTTGGCTTGGTGGCCGCCGATGCGGGAGCCGTTGCCGGAGTTCTTCGTGCCGCCGAACGGGGAGTTCGCCTCGTCGGAGACGGTTTGTTCGTTGATGTGGACCTTGCCGGAATCGACGCGGTCGGCGATCTGCATGGCCAGGCCCACGTCGCCGAGGATGGACAGGGAGAGCCCGTACTCGTTGGCGTTGGCCAGTTCCACGGCTTCGTCCACGGTGGAGAACTTCATCACCGGGGCGACCGGGCCGAAGATCTCGTCCTTCCACGCGGTGTTCTCCGGGTCGAGGTCGGCGAGCACGGTGGGGGAGTAGAACGGGCCGTCGTTGGTGCCGCCGGCGGCCAGCCGGGCGCCGGCGGCGACCGCGTCCTGCACGATCGAGTCGATGCGCTTGAGCTGGTGCTCGTCGATGATCGGGCCGAGCGCGACGGTGCCGGTCTTGGGGTCGCCGACCGGCAGGTTCTTCGCCTTCTCGGCCAGCGCGGCGACGTAGTCCTCGTAGATGTCCTCGTGGACGATGTGCCGGCCGGTGGTCATGCAGATCTGGCCCTGGTGCATGAACGAGCCGAACGCGGCGGCGGACGCGGCCTTGGCCAGGTCCGCTCCGGGCAGCACGATCATGGCGTTGTTGCCCCCGAGTTCCAGGTGCGCGCGCTTGAGGTTCCGGGCGGCGGATTCGCCGATCTTCCGGCCGGCGGCGGTGGAGCCGGTGAAGGAGATGACCCGGACTTCGGGGGCTTCGACCACTGCCGCGCCGATGTCGGCGCCGCCGGGGAGCAGGGACAGCAGCCCGGCGGGCAGGCCGGCTTCTTCGAAGACGCGCATCAGGCTGACTCCGCCGCAGACGGCGGTGCGGGGGTCGGGTTTGAGCAGCACCGCGTTGCCCAGGGCGAGGGCGGGGGCGACGGCGCGGATGGAGAGGATCAGCGGGAAGTTGAACGGCGCGATCACGGACACGACGCCTACGGGGCGGCGGCGGGCGAAGGACCAGCGGTCCTCGTTGGAGGTCAGCACGTCGCCGGCCGGCAGCGAGGGCAGCGCTGCGGCTTCGTAGCATTCGTTGGCGGCGATGTGGGTTTCCAGGCCGGCCTTGGGGCCGATGCCGCCGGATTCGCGCACAATCCAGGACTGGATTTCCTCGGCGTGTTCCTCCCACAGCGCGCCGGCGCGGCGCAGCACGGCGGCGCGTTCTTCCGGTTTGCGGGCGGCCCAGTCCTTTTGGGCAGCGGCAGCTACTGCTGCCGCTTCCTTCACGTCCTCGACCGAGGCCAGCCCGTAGCGACCCAAAGTGTCGCCGGTGGCGGGCTCCACCGAAGCGGCGGTGCCGGCACCGCCGTCGCGCCAGCCATTGACATGGATCTTGCCCTCCCACAGGGAGGCATCAAGCAGGGACATATCCCGTCCTTTCAGGGTTGATTGCATGGTTGTGCGGGCCGCAGCGGGGCGGCCGGGCAGGGAAGGGTTTTCAGTCGGCGGCTTTCAAGACGGCCTTGATGGTCCCGCCGGCGGTGGAATCGGCGATGGCCGTGTCGATCTGGTCGAACCCGTAGTACTTCACCAGCTTGTCGAAGGGGAACCGTCCGGCCTTGAACAGGGCGATCAGTCCGGGAATCAGCTGGGCGGAGGTGCTGGAACCGCCGAGGGTGCCGATGATCCGCTTGCCCCAGAGCGTGCGCAGGTGGTCCACCGAGAACCGCGCCTGCGCCGGCGCCCCGCCAATCAGGATCAGCGTGCCAAGCATGCCCACGGCGTCCGCGGCTTCTTCAACCACCTTGATGTTGCCGGTGCATTCGAGCACGTAGTCGGCCGGGCCGCCGCAGATGCGCTGGATCTCCTCGAGGGCGTTGGTGTTGCCGGAATTGATGGTGTGGGTGGCACCGAGTTCGCGCGCCAGCTCCAGCCGCGAATCGTGCAGGTCGATGGCGATGATCGTGGCCGCGGGCGTGTTCTTCGCGGCCATGATCGCGGCCAGGCCCACGGCGCCGGCTCCATACACGACCAGCGACTGGCCGGGTTCGGGCTTGGCCGTGTTGAACACGGCGCCGGCACCGGTCGTGATGCCGCAGGCCAGCGGCCCGAGCAGTTCCAGCGGGATGTCCTTGTCCACCTTCACCAGCGACGACGCCAGTGCGAGCGAGTAGTCGGCGAAGGACGACTGGCCGAAGAAGTGGCCGGACACCTTGCCTCCGTCGGCCCGGGTGTAGGCGGACTTGCCGGCGTCGGGACCCTTGAACCGGGCACCACTCACCAGCGCCTCGCCCAAACGCAGGCAGTAGCGGTGCTCGCCGCGCAGGCAGTTCTTGCATTCGCCGCAGTAAGCCCAACCCATGATGACGTGGTCGCCCACGGCGACATTGGTCACGCCGTCCCCGACGGCCTCCACGACGCCGGAGCCTTCATGGCCCAGCACGCCGGGCAGCGGCAGCGGCATGTCTCCGGCCTGGGTGATCAAGTCCGTATGGCAGAGGCCGACGGCGGCCACCTTGACCAGCACTTCGCCGGGCCCGGGCTCGTCCAGCTCCAGCTGCTCGGGGACAAACGGGGCATCCTTTTCTTCGACTACCAGCGCATTGATCTTCATTGCCATGCTCCTAACGGTCTTGCCGGCTATGTTGACGTGTCATCTAGTCGAACGTTTCACAACCACGGAAAAGTCCCCGGGCTGCACCTACGCCGTCGTTCCGAGTTCCGCTTCCATGTCGGCGGCGCTCATCACCCGGCCGAAGAAGGTGCCGATAGCGTCCAGGGTGGCGGCCTGGGCAGCCTCCGACCGGCCTCCGGTGGCGTCCGAGAGGAACGCCACCTTGTAGTCGTTCATGAAGGCACTGCGCGCGGTCGATTCGCAGCACACCTCGGTTAGCGTGCCGGCGATGATCACCGTGTCTATCGTGTTCAAGCCCCGGATGGTCGACAGGACACTCTTCAGTTGCGTGTTGTGGAACGCGTCGTAGCGGTGCTTGTCCAGCACGTAGTCGGCGGCTTCGGGCTTGAGTTCCTCGACGATCTCAACTCCGCTGGTTCCGCGGCGCATCCCGGCCGCCCGCAGCCGCTGGTTGTAGGTGGTCTCCAACGGCGAAACGTCGAATGTATCCAGCAGCACGTGGCGGGTGTAGATGACCGGGATGCCCGCCTGCCGGCATGCCGCGGCGGCGGTCACCATTTCCGGCAGCCGGTGGCGTGCCATCGGCACTTCCATCGGCGCGCCTTCCAGCACGAAATCGTTCTGCATGTCGATCATCAGCAGTGCGGTCCTGGCCGCATCAATGCGCCACATGTTGCCCCCTGTCGGCTCCGGCCGGTCCGGGCATTCCGCCCGGGCCGGACTTGAGACCTAGGCTACATGTTCCCTCGCGTCTCGCTGCCCCGCTGACTTGCTGCCCTGCGGCGGCTGCCGCGAGAAGACTATTCCTGCTCGGCCAACTCCCGCCGTGCCGCTGCGGCAGCCTTGCGCGTCCGATCCGCGGTCTTGGCCGCGGACACCAGGTCTTCCTCGGCAGCCTCCATCTTGCGATCGGTGGAGGCGACCTCGCGTTCCAGGTCCTCGATGCGCCGCTTCAGTTCGGCGAGCTCGCCCACGAGTTCGTCCCGTCGGTTCTGCAGTTGATCAAGCTTGTCCAGCACCTTCTGTTCCGATGCTTCGGCGTCTTCCTTGCGCTGCTCCGCCTTGTCCAGCGCCGCCCTCGCCTGCCGGCGCCGCCGCTCGGCCTCTTCGGCTTCCTGCTTGGCAGCCCGTTCGGCCTTGGCGGCCCGGCGCTCGGCGAGTTCGTCCCGCGAGGACCGCTTCGGCTGGAGGCGTGGCACCGGCTCGGCACCAGCATCCGGGGGAGCGCCTGCCCCGGGCAGGGCCACCCGGCCGTCCAGGTCCACCGGGTCGATCCCGTTCGACGACAGCGACTCGGTCAGCAGGCCGCTGGTTACGGCCGCCGCCGCACCGGCATCCGCCATCGCCGCATGCAGCGTCTGTTCCGCCTCGGCGACCGCCGCGGCGCTCACCTTTTGCCCGAGCTCATCGGCCAGCTTCCGGCCCTCCGCCGCCACGGCGGCCAACAGTTCCCGGCGCTGGTCACCCAGTCGGCGCAGTAGTTGCGGATCGAGCTGTTCCTGGGCTTCGCTCATGGCGTGGCCCAGTTCCACGATTCCCGCGATGTCAGCGCTCCGCTGCCGGCTCAGGAGATTGACCAGCCAGGCCGCGGTCGACGGTTTTGCCAGCGCTTTGATTTGCCGGGCGAGTTCCTTGTGGCCGTCCTGGGCTGCCTCCTTGGCCCGAGCGTTGCGGGCGGCGGTGAATTCGCCGGGCAGCAGCGCGTACAGCTCCCGTGCCGCGCTCTCCAGGTCCATGTGCCCAGCCTAATAGGAGCGGCTGAAGCCCCGTTGTTTCCGGCCAAGCCCGTGGTGCAGCCGTGCCTTGGGGGCCAGGGGCGGGCGCCCGCACCCATCACCCGGAGTCCGGCGGCGGTGATCACCTCGGCCGGCATGCCGGCGGCAGAAGCGGGGTCCTCGGCAGCTACCGGGCCTTCCTGGTCTCCCGGTCGTTGGCCTTGCGCAGCGCATCGACGAGCTCCGACTTGTCCATTTTCGATCGGCCGGGGACGTCGAGCTTCTTGGCCAGATCGTAGAGGTGCTGCTTGGAGGCGTTTGCGTCCACCCCGCCCTTGGTTTCCCGGGAGGTGCCGGCGCCGCCCTCGGCCTGCGGGTCGGAGGGGCCCTTCTTTTCCTTCGGTTCCCAGTGGTCGCCCACCTTCTCGTGCGTGTGCTTGAGCGCGCTGTAGGCCACGCGGTGGGCACGCTCCTCGTCGCCGTACGTTTCGGCGGCGGAATCATGGGCTTCCGCGAACGTCTCCTGGGCCTTCTTGCCCGACCGCTGCAGCGTGCTGGGCAATTCGCTCTGCTTCGGCTTGCCGCTCTTCGTCGTCTTCGGCGTCTGAACCACGTCCCTTCAAAAAGGATTGTTCGCCATTCCACCTCCAACGTGGCACAGTTCGTCGGCGCTGCCAAGGGAGATTCGCCGGGGTCTGGAAGCGCGAACAACGACGGCGGGACGGCCGCCTGCCGACGGGGAGAGGCGGCGATGCCGGAGGGCACGACAGGCACCGGCACAATGGAAGGGTGAGCCAGCCAATCCCGCAGGAACCCGCGCACCGCCACGTCCTTTTCGACCTGGCCGCGATGGGCGAAGGCCTGGTCTTCGCCGAGTCACTGGATCACCTGGCCGCAGCCCTGACGGGCAGCCCTGGGGACGAGGAACCCGCAACCGCCGGCACCCGGGCGGGCACCGCCGTCGTGCAGGCCCCGCCGGGCACGGGCAAGACCACCCTGGTTCCGCCGCTGGTCGCCAACCTCGTGGCCGCTGCAGCGGCTGGCGGCCGTCCGCGCATCGTGGTCACCCAGCCCCGCCGGGTCGCCGCCCGTTCCGCCGCCAGGCGCCTGGCCGCGCTGGATGGGAGCCGGCTGGGCGAACGCGTCGGCTATACGGTGCGCGGGGAACGCCGGGCGGGCCCGCAGACGCTGATCGAATTCGTCACGCCGGGAATCCTGCTGCGCAGGCTGCTCACCGATCCCGGCCTGGACGGGACGGACGCGGTGATTTTGGATGAAGTGCATGAGCGCGGCCTGGAGACCGACCTGCTGGTCGGCATGCTCGGCGAGGTCCGCCAGCTGCGCGGGGATCTCACGTTGGTGGCGATGTCGGCCACCCTGGACGCGCCGCGCTTCGCCGCCTTGATCGGCGCGGACGACGGCGAAGGGCCGGCCCCGGTGGTCGACTGCCCTTCGGCGCTGCATCCCCTGGACGTGCGGTGGGCTCCCGCCTCGGTGCCGCGGCTGGACGGGCGGGGAGTGGCCCGCGGTTTCCTGGACCACGTCGCGTTCACCGCGGCGGCCGCGCACGCCGAGGCGCTCGCGGCCGACTCCTCGGTGGACGCCCTGGTCTTCGTGCCGGGAGCCTGGGAAGTGCAGCAGGTGGCCGCGGCGATCCGGGACAGGGTCCGCGGCGGCACGGGCGGTGGCGGCACCGGCACCGAGGTGCTGGAGTTGCACGGGCAGGCGGATCCGGCCACGCAGGACCGCGCCGTTTCCGGCCGGGAACCCGGCGGGCCGCCGCGCATCATCGTCTCCACCTCGCTGGCCGAGTCCTCGCTCACCGTGCCGGGCGTGCGGTTGGTCGTCGACTCCGGGCTGTCGCGCGAACCCCGCCGGGACGCCGCCCGCGGCATGTCCGGTTTGGTGACGGTGTCGGCCTCGCGCGCTTCCGCCGACCAGCGCGCCGGCCGCGCAGCCCGCCAGGGGCCGGGCACCGTGGTGCGCTGCTACGAGCCGAAAACCTTTGGCGCCGCGCCCACCCATCCGACCCCGGAGATCGCCGTCGCCGACCTCACGGGTGCCGCCCTGGTGCTGGCCTGCTGGGGTGCCCCGGGTGGCGAGGGGCTGCGGCTTCCGGACGCGCCGCCGGCGCCGGCCATGGCGGATGCCGTCCGCACCCTGCATGAGCTGGGCGCCATTGACGACGGCGGGCGGGCCACCGATGTGGGGCGTGTCCTCTCCCGGGTTCCGGCCGACCCCCGGCTGGGCCGGGCACTGCTGGATGGTGCGGCGGTGGTGGGCCGGCCGGTGGCCGCCGAAGTGGTCGCCTTGGTCTCCGGCGAGGAACGGGCACCCGGGGCCGACCTCACGGTGCTGCTGTCCCGGCTGCGTTCGGCCGGCCGCGCCGACCCCGCCGCCCGGCGCTGGCGGGAGGAGGCGCAGCGGCTGGAGGGCATCGCACGGCAGGAGGCCACCGCCGTCGTGCCTTCCACCGGTGAGGTGCTCCCGGCGGAGCATGCCGGCTTCGTGGTGGCGCTGGCCTTCCCCGAACGGGTCGCCCGCCGCGTGCCCGGTCCCGGGCAAACCTACCTGCTGGCGTCCGGAACCCGGGCCGGGCTTCCGTCCGGCAGTGCCTTGGCCGGGCACGAGTGGCTGGCCGTGGCCGAGGTGTCCCGCGCGCAGGGCCGCGACGCGGCAGGCACGGGGGCGGTGATCCGCGCCGCCGCCCCGTTGGCGGGCGAAACGGCGGCAGCGGCGGCACGGCATTTGATGACCGACCGGGTGGAGGCTCGCTTCGAGTCAGGCAAACTCGCGGCCCGCCGGGAACGCAGGCTTGGCGCCATCGTGCTCTCCTCGGCACCGGTCAGGCCGTCGCGGGACGAGGGCCGGGAGGCGGTAGCCCGGGCCCTGGGAGAGCGCGGGCTCGGCATCCTTGGCTGGTCGGAGGCAGCCAAGGGGCTGCGCCGCCGGCTGGCCCTGCTGCACCGCGAGCTGGGCGCGCCCTGGCCGGACGTCGCGGACGCAGCCTTGCTGGGGCGGCTGGCCGATTGGCTGGCGCCGGAACTGGAGGCACTGGCCGGCGGGAAGCCGGCCGCCGCAGTGGACCTGGCCGAGCCGCTGCGCCGGCTGCTGCCCTGGCCGGAAGCGGCGAGGTTCGATGAGCTCGTGCCGGAGCGGCTGGAGGTTCCCAGCGGCTCACGGGTGCGGATCGACTACCCGGAACGGGACGGGGGAGAGCGCCCGGTAGTGGCGGTCAAACTGCAGGAGTGCTTCGGTTGGGCGGACACGCCCCGGCTGGTGGGCGGTCGGGTCCCCGTGCTGTTCCACCTGCTCTCGCCCGCGGGCAGGCCGCTGGCCGTCACCGATGACCTGGCGTCTTTCTGGTCCGGTCCCTACGCGCAGGTCCGCGCCGAGATGCGCGGCCGCTACCCGAAGCACCCGTGGCCGGAGGACCCGTGGACCGCGCCGGCCACCGCGCGGACCAAGCACCGAAGGTAACGGCCGGACAGTGCCGGCTGGGTTGGGCGCCGGACGCGCGGTTCGGCACGGTCCGGCGCGTTCCGCCCCGACCGGGCGGACCGCCCCGGCGGCTCGACCTGGCGCCGGACGCGTCGCGCCCCGGCGGTTCGGCATGGTCCGGCGCGTGCCGCACACAGCCGGGCGGACTGCTGCCGTCAGCGGGTCTTGTCCGGCCGGTTTCAGTCAGCGGATGAAGTGGCGGGAGATGAGCAGCCGCTGAATCTGGTTGGTGCCCTCGAAGATCTGCATGACCTTGGCCTCGCGCATATACCGCTCGGCCGGGAAGTCCCGGGTGTAGCCTGCCCCGCCCAGCACCTGCACGGCGTTCGTCGTCACGCTCATCGCGTTGTCGGTGGCCACCAGCTTGGCGATCGAGGCCTCCCGGCCGTAGGGAAGGCCGGCGTCCTTCAGCCGCGCCGCCGCCAGGTACATGGCGCGCGCGGTTTCCACCTCCACCGCCATGTCGGCGATCAGGAAGGCCAGCCCCTCGTGCTCGATCAGCCGCTTGCCGAAGGCCTCGCGCTCGTTGGCGTAGGAGGCGGCTAGGTCCAGCGCGGCCTGGGCCAGCCCGGCGGCCACCGCCGCAATGCCCAGCCTGCCCGAGTCCAGCGCGGCGAAGGCGATCGCCAGGCCCTGGCCTTCCTCGCCGATCAGGCGGTTGGCCGGAACGTATACGTCGTCGAAGTTCATCGTCGCCGTGGTCGAGGCCGTCAGCCCCATCTTGTGCTCGGGCGGCGCCGCGCTCAGTCCTTCGGCGTCGGCCGGAACCAGGAAGCAGGAGATCCCGTGCCGGGGATCGTCGGACGTCCTGGCCATGACAGTGTAGAAATCGGCCTCGCCGGCGTGCGTGGTCCAGGCCTTCGCACCGCGGATCACGTAGCCATCGCCCTTCCGGACGGCGCGGGTGCGCATCGCCGCCGGGTTGGAGCCCGCGTGCGACTCGGAGAGGCAATAGGCACCCAGCGTGTCGCCCGAGAGCATGTCCGGCAGCCAGGTCTTGCGCTGCGCATCGCTGCCGAAATGCACCAGCGGGAAGCAGGAGAGGGCATGGACGCTGACGCCCACCGCCACGCTGCCCCACGCCGCGCCGAGTTCCTCCAGGACCTGCAGGTAGACCTCGGCCGGCTGGCCGCCGCCGCCAAACTCCTCCGGGTACGGCAGGCTGAGGAGCCCGGTTTCCCCCAGCATCCGGAAAACCTCGCGCGGGAAGCGTTCGGCGGCCTCGGCCTCGGCCGCCTGCGGCAGCAGCTCGCGGTCCGCCATGTCGCGGACCAGCTCGATCAGTTCCTGCGCTTCCTCCGTCGGCAACAACCGTTGCACAACCATCGCCACTCACCCCTCCGGCTACCGGCCTGGGTGCGGACCGGCGCCTGGATTGCCGCAGCCAAGCCGGGTTCGCCGGGACGCTGCGGTGCGTCCATGTCATTGCGTGAGTCAACTACAACACGGCAACAGGGGCCTGACAAGCATGATCCCCGGCGTGTGTGCGGGCCGGTGTGGGGCCGGTGCCACGGCCGGTCGGACCGCGGTGCCGAGCAACAGGAGCAGTCGCTGGACATCGGCGACGGCCGCAGTCCTCCAGGGCGGCCGAGCTGTGCCAGAGCGGCCTTCCGCGACGGGCCTGTGTCGACTATCGGCCGCTCTGGAACTCCGGCCGGCGCGGGGCCGGTGTGGGAGGCGGTGTTCAGACCGGCATCCGGCCGGCTTTGCTGTGACTGGTGACCCGGCGAGGCGGGAAGCGTACGCTGGGAAGCGAGTCCTGCAGCAGAAAAGGTGATGTGCCATGGACCGGACGTGGAAGCGCTGGCTGCCCGCCGCCGTCGTGCCCGCAGTCATTGCCGGCGGAGTGCTCACCGGTTCCCTGCAGGCCAACGCCGCAACCGATCTGCCGGACAAGACCCCGCAGCAGCTGCTGGAATTCGTGGCGGACAGCGACGTCCGGGAACTCTCCGGCACGCTGGAACAGGACTCCGCGCTGGGCTTGCCGGAACTCCCCGAGGACCTGCCCGCGGACGAGGGCGGACAGGTGGCCGAGGCGCTGGAACTGCTGACCGGTTCCCGCACCGCGCGCGTCTACCTGGACGGGCCGGACCAGGCCCGGCTGCAGCTCTTCGACCGCTTTGCGGAGAGCGACGTGATCCGTAACGGCACCGAGGCCTGGGTCTACAGCTCCAAGGAGAACGAGGCGGTCCACCTCACGCTGCCCTCCTGTGCGGACGGCGGAAAGAATCACGACGGCGGTGCGCACCATCCGGGCGGCGCCTACACCCCCGAACAGCTCGCCGATCACCTGCTGGCCAAGATCGGCCCGGAAACGAAGGTGTCCGTCGGCGCCGACACCGAGGTCGCCGGCCGCAGCGCCTATCAGCTGCTGGTGGAGCCGAACACCGCGGACACGCTGGTGGGATCCGTGACGGTCGCCGTCGACGCCGAGACCGGCCTGCCACTCAGCCTCCGGGTCAACGCGCGGGGACAGCAGGATCCGGCGTTCCAGCTGGGCTTCAGCAAGCTAAGCCTCGAGACCCCGGACCAGGGCCTGTTCGAGTTCACCCCGCCGGCCGGTGCCAGCGTCACCGAAAAGGCCGTGCCGCGGCACGGAGAGCAGTCACCGTCCGGCCGCCATGGACGGCACGGCGGCGGCGGTGCCGCGCTGAGGGATGACGTCACCCTGCACGGCACCGGCTGGGAGACCGTGGCGGAAGCCCCCGCGGGAGCCCTTCCGGAGGGCTGGGAGGACTCGCCGTTGCTCGCCCAAGCCACCGAAGCGGTGGACGGCGGCCGGCTGATCTCTACCGCCCTGGTCAACGTGTACCTGACCGACGACGGCCGCGTTCTGGCCGGGTCGGTCCCGTTCGAGTCGTTGCAGGCAGCCGCGGAGGCCCGGTGAGCGGCAGCGGCAACCCTGCCGCGCTGGTCATCGAGACCTCCGGACTGACCAAACGCTTCGGCCGGCAAACCGCCGTCGACTCCCTGGACCTGGCCGTCCCGCACGGCTCCGTCTTCGGCTTCCTGGGCCCCAACGGCTCGGGGAAAACCACCACCATCCGGGTGATGCTCGGGCTGGCCGCAGCAACCAGCGGGAGCGTCCGGATCTTCGGGCAGGACATGCCCGGGTCTTTGCGGGACGTGCTTCCGCGGGTCGGAGCCCTGCTCGAAGGCCCGGCGTTCTACCCCTTCCTGTCCGGCGCCGCGAACCTGCACCGGCTGGACACCGCGGACCGCCATGCCCCGTCAGAGACTCGGCGGGCGAGGATCCACAGAGCGCTGGAGCGGGTCGGCCTGACCCATGCCGCGGACAAGAAGGTGCGCGCCTACTCGCTGGGCATGAAGCAGCGGCTGGGCATCGCCAACGCCCTGATGATGCCTCGCCAGCTCCTGGTGCTGGACGAGCCCACCAACGGGCTCGACCCGCAGGGCACCCGCGAAGTCCGCAGCCTGGTCCGTTCGCTGGCGGGGGAGGGCACCACGGTATTCGTCTCCAGCCACCTGCTCTCCGAGGTGGAGCAGATCTGCACGCACGCGGCCGTCATGCGCGCCGGCCGGCTGGTGGCGCAGGGGGCCTTGGACGAGGTGCGCCGGGCGGGGCTCACCCACGTGAGCGTCCAGACCCCAGACATCGAAGCCGCCCGCGGCGTGCTGCGCCGATTGGGCCTGGAACCCGAGGTCCCGAGCACCGCACTCGACGGACACGTGAACGCCCCGATGAACCAACGCGGTCTGTTGCCTGAGCACATCGCCGCCGCCCTCGTGGCGGACGGCGTCCGGATCCGCGGGTTCGCCGTGGAGGCAAGCAGCCTCGAGGACCGGTACGTGGAGCTGACGGGGGAGGGATTCGACGTTGTCCAGTGAGCAGCGGCCGAGCAGGGGTGGCGACCGCCGGCCGGGGCCGGAAATCGTGGAAGTCGAGGCCGCCGACGAGGAAAATCCCGGCGCCTCGGCGGCCGCTTCGGCCCAGGGACGGGAAAACGGGAAGTCCGCCGGATGGGCCTTCTTCGGTTCCGAGCTCAGCGTGCTGTTCCGACGCGGCCGGACGTGGGCCATGCTGCTGGCCCTGGCCGCCGTACCGACGCTCATCGCGGTGGTGGTCCGGTTCGCCGCGGACGAGGGAGGGCCCGGCGGCGGTCCACCGTTCCTCAACCGGATCACGGACAACGGGTTGTTCGTGGCGCTGACCGGGCTGGTGGTGTCCATCCCGTTGTTCCTGCCGCTGACCGTCAGCGTCGTTTCCGGGGACACGATCGCCGGCGAGGCGGGCCACGGCACGCTGCGCTACCTGCTCAGCGCCCCGGCCGGCCGGCTGCGGCTGCTGGCCGTCAAATACGGTGCGGCCGTGGCCTTCTGCATGGCGGCGGCGCTCGCCATCGCGGTCACCGGCGCGCTGATCGGCGGCCTGCTCTTCGGCGTCGGACCGGTGACCCTGCTGTCCGGCGACACGATCGGCGTCGGCGAGTCTCTGGCTCGGCTGCTGCTGGTGGCCGCCTACGTTGCCGTGTCGCTGGCCGGGCTGGCGGCCATCGGGCTCTTTATCTCCACTCTCACCGAGGTCCCCGTCGGCGCCATGGCGGCGACGGCAGTGCTGGCCGTCGTCACCCAGATTGTCGGCGCGCTGCCGCAGCTGGAGTGGCTGCACCCGTGGCTGTTCACCCACCACTGGCTGAGCTTCGCCGACCTGCTGCGCCAGCCCATCTCCTGGGACGCCTTCGGAGCCAACGCCGTCCTGCAGGGCGCCTACATCGCCGTTTCCTGCGCCCTCGCCTACGGCCGCTTCACCACCAAGGACGTGCTGTCCTAAGACGATCGCCGCCGGAGATGGACGGTGGCTGTCCGCCGCCGCTTGAAGTTGTTACGACATCCCGGCCTGTTCGTCGGGCTGATGGATGCCGATGGTGTTGTTTTCGGTGTCCAAGTAGTAGCCCTGCCACGCCATTCCCGGCAGTGCGTACTTCGGCAGGGCGGTTTGGCCGCCGGCCGCCAGGATCTTCCGTTCGGTGGCGTCGTAGTCGTCCACTTCCATGGTGACCACCCAGGCGTTGGTGCCCTGGCCGCTGTCCGGGGTCGGGGCGGGGCGCTGCATGAGGCCGCCGTTGATGCCGGGCTGGTCCTCCGGGCCGGTCACGACGCCGTAGTAGGGAGTGCCGGTGACCTGTGAATAGTCCTCGAACGTCCAGCCGAACACGGTCGCGTAGAAGTTTTTGGCTCGTTCCAGGTCTTCTGCCTGGATCTCAAAGTGCACGGGACGGGCCATGGCGGGCTCCTTCGCTGGACGCGGATGCTGATGGTGGTGCGAGCGCTGATCAAGCGAGGCGGTGGCGGCCGGTTCCACGGCTCCAGGGAAGCCAGCCGCGGGTGCGGCGCGGCCGGCTTAGGTGGCCTTCCTTTTCCAGCGGATCGGCAGCATCATCCGGAAGACGCCGATCCTCGCCGGCCACAATGTGCCCTGTTCCGGGGCCGGGTATCTGGGCCGCTGCCAGATTCGGCATCCCCGTGCTGTCCCCGGACCCATGGACGGGCTTAGGTCCCATCCGCTCCATGTCGGCTACTGGATTGGCTTCCGGCCGTTCCTGATTTTTCCGCATGATTGGCCCCCATCGCCACTCAATTAATCCCCTGCGGCCTAGAGTAAACCGGATAACCAGAAAATGGGGGAGAATCCGGAAAAATTTGTTGGCTTGGAAGGGCCGGCTGCTGCGACAGCGCTGTCAGGTGGGCGAGCAAACGACGGCGGTGGGCCGGCTCCGAGAGCCGGCCCACCGCCGTCGTGCTTGTGGTTTTGGAAGTTTAGAGCTGCGTGCCGATGGGGCCGCTGTCGTTCACTTCTCCGCGCCAGGCGCCGGTTTCGGCGCCGCGGGTTTCGATGAACTCCTTGAACTTGCGCATGTCCGACTTCACTTGCTTGTCGTCGATATTCAGGGCGGCGCCGACCTTCTCGGTGAAGGTTTCGGGATCCCACTCGAAGCGCACCGAGACCTTGGTGCTGTCGGCGCCCAGCCGGCTGAACGTGACGACGCCGGCGTGGGACTTGCCGTCGACGCTGCGCCAGGCGATGCGCTCGTCCGGCTGCTGCTCCACGATCTCGGTGTCGAACTCGCGCTCCACGCCGCCGACCTTGGTCTTCCAGTGGTTGGTCGTGTCGGTCAGCTGGGTCACGGACTCAACGCCGGACATGAAGTTCGGAAAGGATTCGAACTGCGTCCACTGGTCGTACGCTGTGCGGACCGGAACGGCTACATCAATGGTTTCTTCCACGGTTTGCATCAGTTGCCTCCTTTGGAATCGGGCCAGGGCCGCTGGTGCGCCCCTCGAGGTGGCCTCGTGGCCTACGCTACACAGACTGGTGAAACGTGACAACTCGATAGACAGCTTGCTGACCATTTTCCGCGGTGCGTAGGGTGGCGTGTGTAGCTATCGCAGAGTCAACCGGCAGGAGTGAATCATGCGCGCTGTAGTGTTCGAGGACTTCAAGACTTTTCCCACCATCAAGGACGTGGAGCGGCCGAAGCCGCGGGCCGGGGAGGTGCTGCTTAAGGTCGCCGGCGCCGGAGCCTGCCACTCCGATGTCGCCATCTACAACGACTTCGAGGCCGGCGGCCCGGGGGCGGTGCCGCCGCCGTTTACGCTCGGCCACGAAAACTCCGGGTGGGTCGAAGAGCTCGGGGAGGGCGTGGAAGGCTTCAACGTCGGCGATGCCTATCTGGTGTACGGGCCGATTGGTTGCGGGCACTGCAAGGCGTGTTCGCGCGGCCAGGACACGTACTGCGAGAACGCGGCCAAGATGCCCTACCTCGGTGTGGGGCTGGGGCGCGACGGCGGGATGGCCGAGTACGTCAGCGTGCCGGCCAGGAACCTGGTGCCGCTCGGCGACGCCGATCCGGTGGCCGCGGCGCCGCTGGCCGACGCTGCGCTGACTCCGTACCACGCCATCAAGCAGTCGCTGCCGCACCTGGCCGGCGGCGGCAAGTACGCGTTGGTCATCGGGCTGGGCGGCCTGGGCCAGATCGCCGTGCAGATCCTCAGGGCGCTGACCGGCGCCACCGTCATCGCCACCGACATGAAGGAAGAAGCGATGCGCAAGGCCGAAGAGGCCGGCGCCGTGACCGTTTCCGGCGGCGAGGGGCAGGCCGAGCGGATCCGTGACATCACCGGCGGCCGGGGCGTCGATGCCGCGTTCGACTTCGTGGGCGTGGGCCCGACCGTCAAGACCGCCGCCGCTTCCATGGCCCGGCTGTCCAGGTTGACGGTGGTGGGGATCGCCGGCGGCACGCTGGAGTGGAGCTTCTTCACCAACCCGTACGAGTCCGTCATCACGAACACCTACTGGGGCACCATCGAGGACCTGCACGAAGTGGTGGACATGTACAAGGCTGGACAGATCGTTCCCGAGATCGAGCGCTACAGCATGGACGATGCGCTGGAGGCCTACCGCAAGCTGCAGGCCGGCGAGCTCAGCGGCCGAGCCGTGGTGGTTCCGCACGGGAGCTAGGGAATTGAAGTGCCAACGGCGGGGTTGTGGCGGATATGAAGCGCATCGGTTTCCTGTCCTTCGGCCATTGGAGCCCCGCCGTCGGCTCGCCGGTTCCCACCGCCGCTGAAGGGCTGCTGCAGAGCATCGAGCTCGCCGTTGCGGCCGAGGAAGTTGGGGTGGACGGCGCGTATTTCCGCGTGCACCACTTCGCGCGCCAGCAATCCTCGCCGTTTCCGCTGCTGGCAGCGATCGCCGCGAGGACCAGCCGGATCGAGATCGGCACCGGCGTAATCGACATGCGCTATGAAAACCCGCTCTACATGGCCGAAGAGGCGGCGGCCACGGACCTGATCAGCGGCGGGCGGCTGCAACTGGGGATCAGCCGCGGGTCACCCGAGCCGGCGCTGAACGGTGCGGCGGCCTTCGGGTACCGGCCGGCCGAGGGCGAGACCGATGCGGACATGGCCCGGCGCCATACCGCGGTGTTCCGCCGGGCCATCACGGGTGCGGGCATGGTCCCCGCCGACCCGAACCACCTCCAGGGCAGGCATGCCGGCATGCTTCCCGTGGAGCCCACGTCCCCGGGGCTGCCGGAGCGGATCTGGTGGGGTGCGGGCTCCCGCGCCACCGCCGTGTGGACCGCGGAGCAGGGCATGAACCTGATGAGCTCCACCCTGCTGATCGAGGACACCGGCGTGCCCTTCGACCAGCTGCAGGCCGAGCAGATCCACCTGTTCCGCGAGGCGTGGCAGAAGGCAGGCCACGCGCATGTTCCGCGGGTGTCGGTCAGCCGCAGCGTGATGCCGATTGTCGACGACGAAGACCAGCGCTACTTCGGGCTCCGCGGCCAGGCCGACCAGCACGACCAGGTCGGCATGCTCGATGGTACGCGCTCGCGGTTCGGCAGGAGCTACATCGGGGATCCGGACAAGATCGCCGCCGAGTTGGCCCGGGACCAAGCGGTGCAGGCCGCGGACACGGTGCTGCTGACGGTGCCGAACTACTTGGGCGTGGAGTACAACGTGAAGATGCTGGGCAACATCGTGCAGCACGTGGCACCGGCCGCCGGCTGGCGCTGAGAAACCAGGCCGCCGTCGGCTCGTCGCCGGAGTACCTGGCCGACGGCGGCGGGCCGCTGGGACTGAGTCCCGGCCCGGCGCGCTACAACAGCACGTCGTTCAGGTCGTAGGAAACCGGCTCGTCCAGTTGCCCGTAGGTGCACGACTCCGGATCGCGGTCCGGCCGCCAGCGGACAAACTGCGCGGTGTGCCGGAAGCGCTCGCCCTCCATGTGGTCGTATTTGACCTCCAGCACCCTTTCCGGGCGCAGCGGCACGAAGGACAGGTCCTTGCCGCCGCTCCAGCGGCTGCCCTCCGTGGTCAGGGGTGTGCGCTCGCCGGCCTCGTGCTGTTCCCGGTTCCAGGGATGGCCGTCCGAATCGGCAATCAGCGGCTGCAGCTCCTCAAACAGTTCCTTGCGGCGTTTCATGCTGAACGCCCCGGCCACGCCCACGTGCACCAGGGTTCCGCCGTCGTTGTACAGGCCCAGCAGCAGCGAGCCCACCAGGCCCGGCCCGCTCTTATGCACGCGGTAGCCCGCGACCACGCAGTCGGCAGTGCGCTCGTGCTTGATCTTGAACATGCTCCGCTTGTCCGGCTGATACTTTCCGTCCAAGGGCTTGGCCACCACGCCGTCCAGCCCGGCCCCCTCGAACTCTCCGAACCACCGCTCGGCCACCACCGGGTCGGTGGTGGCCCGGGTCAGATGGATGGGATTGACGACGGCGGAGAGCGCCTTCTCCAGCGCGGCCCGCCGTTCCTCGAAGGGGCGCGAGGTCAGATCGTCGTCGCCGAGGGCGAGCAGGTCGAAGGCCACGAACCGGGCGGGAGTCTGCACCGAGAGGAGCTTGACTCGGCTGGCCGCCGGATGGATGCGCTGCTGCAGCATCTCGAAGTCGAGCCTGTCGCCGCCTTCGCCCACCAGGATGATCTCCCCGTCCACGACGCAGCGCTCGGGCAGCTGCTCACGGAACGCGTCCACCAGTTCGGGGAAGTAGCGAGTCATGGGCTTCTCGTTCCGGCTGCCGATCTCCACCTCGTCGCCATCGCGGAAGATGATTGACCGAAAGCCGTCCCATTTCGGCTCGTACGTCATTCCGCCGTCGGGGATCTTGGCCACGCTTTTGGCCAGCATGGGCGGAACGGGTGGCATCACGGGCAGGTCCATGCGCCCATTCTCTGTGCTGGCCCAGCCGGTGTCCATGCCGGCGCAGACAGGGAGGACGCCCCGGGCGCAAGGAATCCGGGCTTGCGCGGGCTCAGACCCGGCGGTAGATATCCGCCACCGGACAGTGGAAGGGATCGGAGGCGGCTATTCCGACGGCGCCCAGGTAGCGGACTATCGCCGCATAGGAGGCCAGCAGGCTGGTCTCCGTGTACGGGATCGAGTGCTCGCGGCAGTATTGGCGGACCATCGGTGCCGCCTTGCTCAGGCAGGGACGGGGCATGTCGGGGAACAGGTGGTGTTCGACCTGGCGGTTCAGACCGCCCATCAGCAGGTCCATCATCCAGCCGCCGCGGATGTTGCGGGAGGCCGTCACCTGTCGGGTGACGAAGTCCGGCCGGCTGGATTTCGCATAGATCGGCATGCCTTTGTGGTTCGGGGCAAACGACGCGCCCATGTAAAAGCCGAAGACCGCCATCTGCACGCCGATGAACGCGAACGCCTGTCCCAAGGGCAGAAGCCAGAAGACCACGGTGAGCAGCACGGCGGCGCGGGCCGCGAGGATGCCCAGCTCCAGCCAGCGGTGCTCCACCTTGGCCTGCCGGACCAGGTACTTGAAGGAATCCGCGTACAGGCTGAAGCCCAGGAACGGCAGCAGCGGGAACAGCAGGTAGCCCTGGAGCCGGGTGACACGGACCATCGCGCCGCGGCGCCCGGCCGCAGCGTCCGGGTGGAAGGCGATGGACCCGGTCCTGATGTCCGGGTCCTTGTCCACGGTGTTGGGAAACCCATGGTGCTTGGTGTGTTTACGCATCCACATGGCGTAGCTGATGCCCACCAGGCAGGTGCCAACCAGCCGGGCAGCCCATTCGTTGACCCGCTTGGATTTGAATACCTGCCAATGGGCCGCTTCGTGCGCCAGGAAGGCGAATTGGGTGAACAGTATCCCCATCCCGGCCGCGATCAGCAGTTGGAACCAACTGCTCCCGAGCAACGAAAACCCTGTCCACGCCGCGGCCAGCAGCATCATGAGCACCGCGAAGAGGGTGATGTAGTAGCCCCTGCGGCGAGTCAGCAGACCGGCCGATTTCATGCGGGCCATGAGCGCCAAGTATCCGGCCGCGATACTGTTCGGTGCCCGGGACGGGCGATCCGGTTCGCGGGCGGAATTGGGCTGGGGAGCCGTATTGGTCTGGGGCTTGGGCTGAAAGTCCATGACATGCCTTGCGTCCGGCGGGGTAAATACAGTCGGTGCAGCCGGCCGTCAAGCTTCAGCACCATCTGTTGTGAATGTACCGGCGCCGCGCAAGGCTGTCACCGGTAGGAGGCGTCCCGGCCATCATCTGGACCGAATTCGCAGGCTGTGAGGACCAAGGGGCTGTCGCGGGCGGATCTCGGCTGCACTTCAAAGCGCTGTTGCACGCCACCATGCCAAACCCCGGCCGTCTCAGAAAGCAAAGATCAGCAGGCGCCCTTCCCGCGAGCGGGAAGGGCGCCTGCTGATCAGTCGATGCCGGCCCTGTTAGTCGGCGATGTAGAACAGGCGCTTGTTGACGAATTCGTCCATGCCCAGCGGGCCAAGCTCGCGTCCGAAGCCGGAGCGCTTCACGCCGCCGAACGGGATGTCGGCGCCTTCGCCGACGCCGTTGACGTTGGCCATGCCCACCTCCAGTTGCTGGGCAATCTTGCGGGCGCGCTCCTCGTCCTTGGAGAAGACGACGCCGCCGAGGCCGTAGTCGGTGTCGTTGGCCAGTTCCAGGGCTTCCTCGTCGCTGCTGACCTTGTAGACCACGGCGACCGGGCCGAAGAGCTCTTCACGGTAGGCGCGCATCTCCGGAGTGACGCCGGTCAGGACGGCCGGGGCCAGGTAGGCGCCGGGGCCATCGTGCAGGGTGCCGCCGGCGTGCAGCGTGGCGCCCTTGTTGACGGCGTCCTTGAGCTGCTCCGCCAAACCTTCGGCCGCCGCCCGGGAGGAGAGCGGGGCGTAGGTTCCCTCGGCCTCTTCGGCCGGGTCACCGGGCTTGAGGTCCTTCGCCAGGTTGGTCAGCTCGGCCACGAAGTCGTCGTAGATGTCCTCCATGACGATCATGCGCTTGTTGGAGTTGCAGGCCTGCCCGGTGTTCTCGATGCGGGTTGCCCACGCCTGCTCGGCCGCGGCCTTGACGTCGTCGGTGTCCAGCAGCACGTAGGGATCGGAGCCGCCCAGTTCCAGGACGGCCTTCTTCAGGTTCTTGCCGGCGAGCTCGCCGATGATGGCGCCGGCCCGCTCGGAGCCGGTCAGCGAGACACCCTGCACCCGCGGGTCGGCAATGATGTCCGCGATCTGCTCGTGGCTGGCGAAGAGGTTGATGTACACGCCGTCGGGCACGCCGGCGTCGTCCATAATTTTCTGGATGGCCAGGGCGGAGCGGGGGCAGGTCTCGGCGTGCTTGAGGATGATGGTGTTGCCCAGCATCAGGTTCGGCGCGGCGAAGCGGGCCACCTGGTAGTAGGGGTAGTTCCACGGCATGATGCCCAGCAGCGGGCCGACCGGCAGCTTCTGGATCATGGCGCGGCCGCCGCCGATGGCCTTGATTTCCTGGTCCGCCACCAGGTCGGGGCCTTCAGTAGCGAAGTAGCTGAAAATGTCGGTGCAGAACTCGGCCTCGCCCTTGGACTCGGACAGGGGCTTGCCCATTTCCTCGGTGATGATCGCGGCGAGCTCGTCGGCCCGCTCGGTGAACAGTTCCGCAATGCGGGACACCACCTTGGCGCGGTCCGTGATCGGCGTGGCCTTCCACGCTGTGTAGGCAGCCTGGGACCTGGCGAGGGCGTCCTTGACCTCGGCGTCGGTGGCGGTGGGGAATTCCTCGACCACCTCGCCGGTGGACGGGTTTTGGACCCGGTAGCCCGGCTGGGTGGATGAAGCGGCGTGGGAAGTGGTGGTCACAGCCCTGATCTCCTTCAGATAATGACATAGCAGCGGGACGGCGGCGCGGCCGTCTCCGGTTCCCATCTTGTACCGTCCGGCCGGTTATGTGAAGTGAGTTACGCTCACGGCATGGAAGTAAGAAGCCCGGCGCGGCGTGAATTGGCAGGCAGCGCAGGCGGGGCGGTGCAGCACCGGGCCATTCGGCCGTCCTGAGCGGCCGCCGAACGGCTTCCGGGCTCCCGTTCCCAGAAACCACCGAACTGCTTCCGCGCTCCCGTTCCTAGTGGAGGCCGCGCAGCCTGTCCATCTCCCGCCGATCCTTCTTGGTCGGCCGGCCGGCACCCCGGTCGCGCTGCGGAATTCCGAGCGAGGGAATCGCCGGGCGCGGCGGCGTGTGGTCCGTGAAGCAGTGCGAGGCCGCCTCGGCTCCCACCCGTTTGGCGATCAGACGGCGCACTTCCAGGATCCGTTCGTAGCCGGGCTGCCGCACCCGCAGGGTGTCGCCCGGGACGACCGACTGGGAGGCCTTGACCGGGTTGCCGTTGAGCCGGACGTGTCCGGCACGGCAGGCGGCGGTGGCCGCGGAGCGGGTCTTGTAGGCGCGGATGGCCCACAGCCACGCATCGACGCGCACCGAACTCGGGGTATTGGCGGAAGTGTTCATGCCCCTCCGAGTCTAGCGTCGCCGCGGCGGCGCCCCTGGCGGTCCGATCCCGCCGGTTCCGCCCCAGCCCTCAGGGGTGTTTCCTTTCACCCCGAGTTCACAGCCAGTTGGCTCGCAGGTTCACTGGCGCTGTGAAGCTCGATGGCGGGGAAACCCGGACAACCACTACGAAGGGCGTCATATCCCATGGCATCTCGCCTGCTCAGAACATTGACCACCTCCGCCGCGGCCGTCGCCGTCGGCGCTACCCTCGTGGCCGCCCCGGCGGCCGGCGCGCAGAACAACCCGGGCGGGCAGGATGAAGCCCCGCTGCTGATCGGCCACCGCGGGGCCGCCGGCACCGCCCCCGAAAATACGGTTGCGGCCTTCAAGGACGGGCGCGCCTCCGGCGCCGACTTCTTCGAGATCGACGTCCAGCTCAGCGCCGATGGCGTACCGTTCCTGTTCCACGACGACACTCCGGCCCGGACCACCAACGTGGAGGAGGTATTCCCCGAGCGTGCCGGGGACCCCATCACGTCCTTTACTTGGGGTGAATTGCAGCAGCTCGACGCCGGATCCTACTTCGGCGCCAAGTACCAAGGGGAGCGGATCCCGCACCTGGATGACGCGGCGAAGATCGCCACGGTGAAGACCGGCGTATACATCGAAATCAAGTCGCCGAAGAACTCCCCGGGCATCGAACAGCTCGTCGCCGACGAGCTCCGCACCGATGCCGCCTGGACGAAGCTTGTTGCCGCCGACAAGGTCCAGGTCCTCGGCTTCGACGAGGCCTCCAACCGCACCTTCGCCAACCTGGCCCCCGAGATCGCGCTGCAGCAGCTCTCGAGCACCGTCCCGGGTCCGGCCACGCTGGAATCCTGGGCGGCCTTTGCCGATTCGATCGGCACCAACTACCGCACCCTGACGGCGCAGAATGTTGCAGACGCCAAGGCCGCCGGGCTGGTCGTCGGCGTCTACACCGCCAACTCGCCCGAGGCCGTCCAGCATTCCATCGACCTCGGCGTCGATGCCGTCACCGGTGACTTCCCGATTCAGACCATGCGCTACCTGGACGGGCGGAAGCCCTTCCCCGCGGGCACCGGCCTGGAAATCGCCGGCGCGGTGAATGACCCCGCCGGCAGCGACGTTCAGCCGGAGACCGGCGAGCACGTGGTGCTGCGCAACACCGCCAACCACAGCATCGACGCCAGCGGCTACATCATTCGCGACGCGGCGAACAATATCCTGGCTGTGGGCGAGGGCTACGTGCTTGCCCCCGGCGTGGAGTTGCGGGTCTACACCGGTCCCGGCACCAACAGCGCCGAGGCCTACTACAACAATGGCACCGCGTCACTGCTGAACAACGGCGGCGACTCCATGGCGCTGTGGACGCCGCAGGGCACCCTGCAGGACGTTTTCGCTAACTAGGCGGCGGGTTCTACGCCGACGATGCCGGCACCCCGGGCAGCCTTACGCCGCCCGAGGCGCCGGCGCCGGTTTTGGTGCCTCAGACATCAAACGTCTAACGTTTAGAGAATGATTTTAGAGCGACGGCCCAGCGGCGGCAGCAGCAGCGACCACGCGCCGGGCGGCGACGAGGCCCCGGGGGAGTTCGCCGAGGCCCTGGTGCCGGAGCTCAACGTGCAGGAGCCTGCCCCAGCACCCGCCGCCGCGGACCGCCGCTGGTTCATCGCCGCGGCCGTAGCCGCCGTGATACTCATCGGGTTGAACCTCCGGGCTGGTATTGCCAGCGCGGCCGCGCTCTTCCACGACCTGCAGCAGCTGCTGGGGTACGGGCCGCTGGTCGCCGCACTGCTGCCCACCGTTCCCGTGCTGTGTTTCGCCGTGGCCGGAGCCGCGACCGCATGGCTGAGCAGCCGCATGGGGCTGGAACGCGCCATCGCACTCGCGCTGACACTGCTGATTGCGGGCTTGGGCCTGCGCGGGGTCGAATCCGTCGGGATGCTGCTGGCCGGCACGGTGGTGTCCATGTCCGGACTGGCGGTCTGCAACGTGGCGCTGCCGGCGTTCATCCGCAAGTACTTCGCGCACCGGCCGTCGACGATGACCGGGGCCTACACCATCTCCATGTCCGTCGGCGCCACCCTGGCCGCGGCCATCAGCGTCCCTCTGGCCGCGCAGTTGGACTCGCCGTCGCTCGCGCTGGCCGCGTGGGCGCTGCTGGCCGTCGTCGGGCTCGCGGTGTTCCTTCCCATGGCCGTGGCCGGCAGGCGCGGGTCGGGCACGCGGACCCGGGACCACTCGTCGCCGTGGCCGCTGCTGCTCACGCGCAAGGGCGCGCTGCTCACGGGCCTGTTCACCATCCAGGCGCTGCTCGTCTATTCCGTGATGGGCTGGCTGCCGTACATCCTGATCTCGCGCGGGGTGGATGCCGCGGCCGCCGGGCAGCTGCTCGCGCTGGTCCAGCTGGTGTCCATCCCCGCCGTCGTCCTGCTGTTGTCCATGGCGGCGCGCCCGGGCCTGCTGCGGCCGGCCTTCATGATCACCTGCGCGGCGTCGCTGGCGGGCTACCTCGCCCTGCTGGTGCTGCCTGCCGAGCTCGCCGTGCTGCCCGCGGTTTTGATCGGACTGGGTTTCGGGGTTTTCCCGCTGCTGATGCTGGTGATCAGCCGCAGCGGTTCCAGTGCGTCCGAGACCACCGCGCTGTCCACGCTGGCCCAATCGGTGGGCTATCTCTTCGCCGCCCTGGGCCCGTTCGGCCTCGGTCTGCTGCACGATGCACTCGCCGACTGGACCGTACCGCTGGTGCTCCTGGTGGCCGGCGCGGCGATGCAACTGCTGCTGGCTCACGCGGTCAGCGGCCTGGTGCGGAAGGCGCGGGCGTGAGGTCCGGCCCGCTCCAGCGGCCGCCGCTGGCGGAGGAAGTCACGTCCAGGCTGCGGGAGTCCATCGCGGCGGGGCGGTGGCAGCTGGGGTCCCGGATCCCTCCCGAGCCGGAACTGATGGCGAGTCTGGGCGTCTCCCGCGGCACGCTGCGCGAGGCGGTCAAGGCCCTGGCCCACGCCGGGATGCTCGAGGTGCGCCGCGGCGACGGCACGTACGTACGGGCCACCAGCGAGATCAGCGGCACCGCCCGCCGCGCCTACCGCGAGTACGACGACGAGGACGTGCTCCAGGTGCGCTTCGCGCTGGACACCCAGGCTGCGCGGCTGGCGGCGCAATCGGCGCGATCCGAGCCGCCGGGCCCCGGCGGCGCCGTGGAGGCGCTGCGGGAGATGCTGGCCCGGCGCCGGCATGCCTGGGCCGAACAGGACCTGGAAGGCTGGATCGCCGCGGACTGGGAATTCCACCTGGCCGTGGCCGAGGCCTCCGGCAACCAGCTGCTGCACGAGCTGTACGGCAGCTTCGGCGATGTGTTCCACGGGACCAAGATGGCCCAGCGGTTGCGGGACGGCTTCGATGGATGCCTGCGGGCCGGACACGAGGACCTCGCGGACGCCATCGCTGCTGGTGACGAAGAAGCCGCGGTACGGACCGTCACCGCCAACCTGCGCTACTGCCTGAAATGGATGCCGCAGGACGGCCAATAACGCCCCGCTCACGCCGTGCTGCGGCGGGCTCTGGCCGCCGCGGCCGCGCGTGTGGCACGATGCCGCCCGGCCGGGGTACCTTGAATCACGAAGCCCGGACTGTCGGGACGCAGGGAACGAGGAAAGCTGGCGATGTCCACTTCGACGAAACCGTCCGGGAGCACCCGGAAGACGTGGCTGAAGATTACCGCGGCGGTGGCCGGCGCCGTCGTCGTGCTCCTGCTGTTGGTGTTGCTGGCCAAATGGCTTCGCACGATGCCGGGCGTCCAGGACTTCCTGGCCGCCTACCCGGGCCGCTCCGAACTGCCCGAATCCGCGCCGGTCGGGCTGCCCGCGTGGCTGGGCTGGCAGCACTTCCTCAACTTCTTCCTGATCGTGTTGATCATCCGCACCGGCCTGCAGGTACGCGCCGGCACGCGCTCGCCGGCGTACTGGACACGCAACAACAAGGGCCTGGTGAAGACCAGGAACGCGCCCACCAAGATCACCCTGAACCTGTGGTTCCACCTGACGCTGGATGCGTTGTGGGTGCTGAACGGCATCGTCTTCATGGTGCTGATCTTCGCGACCGGGCACTGGATGCGGATTGTGCCCACCAGTTGGGACATCTTCCCGAACGCGCTGTCCGCGGTGCTGCAGTACGCCTCGCTGGACTGGCCGCTGGAGAACGGGTGGGTGAACTACAACGCGCTGCAATTGCTGACCTACTTCGCGACCGTCTTCATCGCCGCCCCGCTGGCCATCGTCTCCGGCCTGCGCACCTCGGCCGCCTGGCCCAAGCGGGCCGCGGTCAACAAATACTTCCCGATTGAGGCGGCCCGGGCCATCCACTTCCCGGTGATGGTGTATTTCGTGCTGTTCATCATCGTGCACGTGACGCTGGTGCTGGCCACCGGCGCGCTGCGCAACCTCAACCACATGTATGCGGCCACGGACGACGGCGGATGGACCGGTTTCTGGATCTTTGCCGCCTCCGTCGCGGTGACCGTGGCGGCCTGGTTCCTGGCCCGGCCGATCTTCCTGCGCCCGATCGCCTCGCTGACGGGCAAGGTCACCAGCCGCTGACCGCGCGGCCGCCTGATCGCCGGCCGCTGACCGCCTGACCGCGTGGCACGCGTGGCCGCCGCCTTACCGCCGGCCGCTGACCGCGGCTGAAGGCTGCACCGCTACACTGCTCGCCATGATCACCGTTGCGGCCATCGCCGCGTGCCTTGTCTTCGCGCTGTTGGCCGTCTTCCAGATCCTGCTGGCCGCGGGCCTGCCGCTGGGCCGGTTCGCCTGGGGAGGAAGCCACCGCATCCTGCCGGCGAAGCTGCGCATCGGGAGCGCGGTCTCGGTGCTCCTGTATGCGTTCTTCGTGTTCGTCATCATGGACCGCGCGCAGTTTCTCGACGCGTTGCCGGAGACCGCGTCGCTCGTTCTTGGCTGGGTCCTGACCGCGTACCTGTTCGTCGGCGTCCTGATGAACGCCATCTCGCGCAGCAAGCCCGAGCGGTGGACCATGACGCCGGTCGCCCTGGTCTTGGCCGCGCTGAGCCTGGTGGTTGCCCTCGGGTGACGTGGTTTCCCGCCCTTGGCGGGCGAGCTGCAAGGCTTTTCGTCGGTGGACTGTCCAGCCGTTTGCGGGCCTCACGGCCCTTCGCGGGCGGGGGGTTCCGGCGATTGACGGTCAGGCAGGGGAGGGGCTTGCCCCGCGGGCGAGGCAGGCTCACGATTGGTTCACCACCGGCCGATCGGAGGAAGCCATGCAGGTCCGTATCCGCCGCGCACTGACAGCAGTTGCCGTGCTCGTCACCGTCCCGGCCGCCCTTGCCGGCGGCCTGGTCCTGTGGCTGCGCTTCAGCCCCCGGCCGCTGGCGGTGCTGCTGCGGGTGCTGTCGGAACGGGACGGCCGGCGCACGGCCCGCGCCATGGCCCGGCACGTGCCGGACGGAATCAGCGAAGTATTGGATCAGGAATACCTCAGCAACCACGGGCATACCCGCCTGGACGTGTTCTTCCCGGACAAGGCGGCCGAGGATTCGCTGCGCCTTCCGACAATTGTCTGGATCCACGGCGGGGCCTGGATCTCCGGCACCAAGAACGACGTCGCCAATTACCTTCGAATCCTCGCCTCCTACGGCTTCACCGCCGTGGGGGTGGACTATTCCCTGGCCCACGTGCGCCGCTACCCCGCGCCGGTGCGCCAGACGGCCGCCGCGCTGCGCTACCTGGAACACAATGCCGAGCGGCTGCACATCGATACCGAGCGGATCGTGCTGGCCGGGGACTCGGCGGGCGCGCAAATTGCCGCGCAACTGGCGCTGGTCATCGCCGATCCCGACTATGCTAAAAGGCTCGGCATTGCCTCGCCCATGAAGCCGGAGCGGCTGCGCGCGGTGCTGCTGCACTGCGGGGCGTACGACCTCTCGCTCGCCGGGGCGGACCAGGCCGGGAACCAGAACTACCTGCGCACGGTGCTGTGGTCCTACACCGGGGCCAAGGACTATCTGGAGCGTCCGTACGTCGCGCTGGCCTCCGTGGCCAAGCACGTGGGCGCCGATTACCCGCCGGCTTTCGTGTCAGCGGGCAACACGGACCCGTTGCTGCCGCACTCGCTCGGGCTGGTCGAAGCGCTGCGGATCAAGGGCGCGGCCGTGGAGGAGTTCTTCCCCCACACGGAGGCCGGTCTGGGGCACCAGTTCCAGTTCAACCTGGAGTTGGAAGCGGCGTGGCAGGTGCTGGAGCGCAGCGTGGCGTTCCTCCGTCGCCAAACCGGCTGATGCCGCCGGAGTTGAACCGGCGCCCCGCTGCGACGAGCGTTCTTCGGTGTCTGCATCACCCGGGGCCGGCGCCGATGCCTCCCCGGGCACCGCCGTCGTACGCTGGAAACCTGTCCAGCGAAGGGGGAACTTTCAATGAACGACGCCGGCTCGCGCCTCATTTTCGGCTGCATGGGGTTGGGTGGTGGCTGGGGGAGCGGGCCGCTGGAAGCGGCCGATGTGGCGGCCGCGCACGCGGCCGTGGCGGCGGCGCTGGAGGCCGGGATCACGACGTTCGACCACGCCGACATCTACGCCCACGGCAAGGCCGAGGCCGCGTTCGGGCGGGTGTTGGCCGGAAGTCCCGAGCTGCGCGACTCGATCCGGCTGCAGGGCAAATGCGGCATTCGGCTGCCGGTCCCCGGCATGGTCGGGCACTACGACTCCTCGCGGGAAGCCATCCTGGCCCGCACCGACGAGAGCCTGCGCCGGCTGCACACCGATCACCTGGATACGCTGCTGATCCACCGGCCCGATCCGCTGACGCCGGCCGAAGAGATCGCCGCGGCGTTCAACGAGCTTCGGATGGCCGGGAAGGTCCGCCGCCTTGGTGTCTCGAACATGTCCGGTGAACAGATGCGCTGGTTGCAGTCGGCGCTGGATGAACCGCTGGCGGTGAACCAGCTGGAAATGAGCCTGTACCGACGCGACTGGCTGGAGTCAGGGGTGCTGGTGAACCACCCGGAGGGACCGGGGATCAGCTTCCCGCACGGCACCTTGGAATACTGCGCCGCCCACGGGGTGGAGCTGCAGTCCTGGGGAGCGCTGGCCCAGGGCCGGTACAGCGGGCGTGCGGCAGCGGAGGCCGCGACACCGGATGCTTCCGCGCCCGCGGATGCCTCTCCCCCGGCGGATCAAGCAGCGGCAGCCCTGGTCACGGAACTTGCCCGGGACAAGGGGTGCCCGCCCGAAGCCGTGGTGCTGGGCTGGCTGCTGCGGCATCCGGCAGGCATCCGGCCGGTCGTCGGTACCAGCAGCCCGGACCGGATCCGGGCCTGTGCCGAGGCGGAAGCGGTTGGAGCATCGATGACCCGCGAGGAGTGGTACTCCCTGTGGGTGGCGGCCCGAGGCAGGCCGCTGCCTTAGCTGCCCGCGCCCGGCCCCGCAGCTGCGGGCGGGGCCGGGACCATGCGTCCTAGACGAAAGCCGGCTGTTCCAACCGGCGGAACGCGGAATCGTGGAAGACCAGGGGCTCGTGGGTGCCGTCGTGCGTGGACAGTCCGTGCACCTGCAGCAGCACGACGTGGTGGTCCCCGGCCGGGACTTCCTGGTGCACCGAGCAGTACAGCCAGAGCGCCGCGTCGTTGAGGAAAAGCGCGCCGTCGTCCGTGCCGTGCAGGCTCAGGCCGGCAAAGCGGTCACCGGTCCTGGACGCGATCTGGCGGCAGACGCCGTCGTGCCCGGTGCCGAGCACCGAGACGCCGATCCGGTTGGCCCGGCGGACCAGCGGCCAGGTCCGTGAGGTGTTTTGCACGGCGAACATCACCAGCGGCGGCTCGAGGGAGACGCCCACGGTGAACGAGGAGGCGACGATGCCCTGCGGCTCGCCGTCGACGGTCGCGCACAGCGCCGCGATGCCCGAGGGGAACCGGCCGAAGGCGGAGCGCAACGTGTGGGGGGTCAGGTCATGGTGTAGCGACATGGCGTCCTTGGGGCTTGGGCGCATCCGCTGCGGCCGAGCTGCTGCGGGTGGATACGCGTACTTGCCTGCCGACATACCCGGCGGGCCGAATCATCACCTGGAGCACCCCGCTACGGTAGAGGGTTGCCGGCCAACTAGCCAGGGCTGTGAAGTTGGCGCTCTTGATTCGTCTCCACGCTAAGAGCGGGGAAGGGCCTGGGTCAAACGCCGGTAACAGTTCGTCAAATGCAGCGTTTTACTTCCGGGCGCCGCGAGGTGTCTGCTGCCCCGACGGGCGGCCGTGCGACGGCTGCTGCCCCGAAGGCTACTGTCCGACTGCTGGTCCCACGGCTACTGCGCGGCGGCGCCCGGGCGCACGGTCCGCTGCCGGAACGGATGCGCCGGGTAGACGCCCAGGATGCGTATTTCGGTGGTGAAGAAGTCCAGTTCCTCGAAGGCGTGGACCATGGCCGGATCGTCCGGGTGGCCTTCGACGTCCACCATGAACATGGTGGCGGCAAACTCGCCGCCCACCATGTAGCTCTCCAACCGGGTCATGTTGATGCCGTTGGTGGCGAAACCGCCCAGCGCCTTGTACAGCGCGGACGGCACGTTCCGCACGCGGAACACGAAGCTGGTTACGGCCGGACCGGGAAGTTCCTCGCGGGACGGGACCGGCCGGCGGTCGGCCAGCACCACGAACCGTGTGGTGTTCGTCGGATCGTCTTCGACCTTTTCCGCGAAAACCTCCAGACCGTAGAGTTCGGCGGCCATCGGCGGCGCCAGGGAGACCTTGGTCGGGTCGTTCCATTCGGCCACCTCCCGGGCCGAACCGGCGGTGTCGCCTGCGATGACCGGAGTGAGCCCAAGCCTGCGGATCAGCTTGCGGCACTGGCCCAAAGCATGGATGTGGCTGTGCACCTCCCGGGCCTGCTCCACGGTGGCCCCGCGTACGCCCAGCAGGCTGAAACGGATGGGCAGGAAGAATTCCTCCACGATCTGCAGGGTGGTCTTCGGCAGCAGGGCGTGGATGTCCGCCACCCGGCCGGCGATCGAGTTGTCGATGGGGATCATGGCCAGTTCCGCCTCGCCGCCGGTGACGGCAGCGAACGCATCCTCGAAGCTGGCACACGGCACCGCTTCCCAACCGGGGCGCACTTCCAGGCAAGCCATGTGGGAGTTCGAGCCGGGTTCACCTTGGTACGCAATCGCTGGAGCCATGGGCGAAATTATCCCACCGGGGCGGGCCGGCGCTTCATTCCGGGCAACCGGGCGGCGTCATATAACCGGGACCGGCCCGCCAACCGCTTAGTACAGATGCGATTCCTGGGTGATGCCGTAGGGCACGTCGTCGCTCAGCTCCACCGTAAACTGCCCGGGGCCGGTGCGAGTGACCAGGATGCCGCAATCGCCGTCGATGGCGGCGAGCTTTTGCAACTCTTCGACCGCAGCATTCAGGAGATCGTGCGCTTCGGAAGCCGTCTGTGCGGTCAACGACTTGGTAGCCAGGGAAGTGGCCATGGTTCTGCCTTTCGTGGCCGGAGGTTTCCGCGCAGGAGAAACGCGGGATGGAAGCTTCCGGCCGGAACGAGCCTGCCATGCGGAACGGTGCATGGAACTTTACATTCTGCCATCCCAGATGACATCAGATGAATTTCGCACCGGCGTGGCGTGCGCCACACCCGGCGCGGCGGTGTGGTGCTGGAAGCAGGTCAGGCGGGACCGCCGCGCGTGTTGGAAACCGGTCACGCGGGACCGCCGCGGATGCTGGAAGCGGTCGGGGGAGGGCGGGCCAGCCGGAAGTGAACCCGGTCCTAGAACGGGTTGAGCAGCCGGTGGACGAACTGCCGGGTGCGCTCCTCCCGCGGTTCGCGCAGCACCTGTTCGGGGTGTCCGCGTTCCACCACCACGCCGCCGTCCATGAACACCACTTCGCTGGCCACTTCACGGGCGAAGGCCAGCTCGTGGGTGACCAGGGCCATGGTCCAGCCCTCGTCAGCCAGTTCCTTGATCACGTGCAGCACGTCGCCCACCAGTTCAGGATCCAGTGCGGACGTGGGCTCGTCGAACAGCAGCAGCGAGGGTTTGAGCGCCAGCGCCCGGACAATGCCGACCCGCTGCTGCTGTCCGCCGGAGAGCTGATGCGGGTACTGGTCTTCCTTGCCGGAGAGCCCGACACGGTCCAGCAGCGACCTGGCCTCGCGCACCGCTTCGGCCTTGGACCGCTTCTGCACCTGGACCGGGCCCTCGATGATGTTCTGCAGCACGGTCATGTGCGGGAACAGGTTGTAGTGCTGGAACACCATGGCGCTGCGGTCGCGCAGGGCGGCGATCTGTTTTCGGTTCACCGGCGAACCGAAATCCACGGCCGGCCCGCCCGAAAAGGCGACCCGCCCGCCGTCGGGGATTTCCAAGCCGTTCAGGCAGCGCAGCACGGTGGTTTTGCCCGACCCGGAGGGTCCGATCAGGGCCAGTACCCCGCCCGTCTGGACGGAGAGGTCGATGGACTTGAGCACCTGGTTGCTGCCGAAGGACTTGCGCAGCCCCTCTACGGAGAGCACCGGCCCTGCGGCGGAGCCGGGCTGCGAAGCGGCGGCGGAGGGGACGTCAGTGGGCGACATAGCGGTCCAGCCTCTTCTCCAGTCGGGACTGCCCGGCGGAGAGCACCAGGCAGAACACCCAGTAGACCGCCGCGGCCTCAATGTAGAGCAGCATGAACTCCTGGCTGAACGCCGCGATTTCCTGGGCGGCCCGGAACGCCTCGGTGACCAGGATCAGGGAAGCGAGGGAGGTGTCCTTGACCAGCGAGATGAAGGTATTGGACAGCGGCGGCACCGACACCCGCGCTGCCTGCGGCAGGATGATGCGGCGCAGGGTGGTGGTGCCGGCCATGCCGATGGTGTGGCCGGCTTCCCACTGGCCCTTGGGGACGGACAGAATCGCGGCGCGGATGATTTCGGCCGCATAGCCGCCCACGTTCAGGGAGAACGCGATGATGGCGCTCGGCCACGGTTCAAGCACTACGCCGATCGACGGCAGGCCGTAGAAGATCACGAACAGCTGGACGAGCAGCGGGGTGCCGCGGATCACCGACACGTAGGCGCGCGCGATGCCGGCCAGGATCCGGTTGCGGCTCAAGCGCATCAGGGCCACGACGAGCGCCAGCAGCAGGCCGATGGCGAAGCTGGCCAGCGAGAGGGGGATGGTGCCGGTCAGCCCGCCCTGGACTATAGGCCAGAGCGAACTGCCGACGAGCTCCCAGTCGATGTCCATACGGTTACGTTAGCGTCTCCCTTTGAAGCGGCCGGATTTACTTGCTGACGTCCGCGCCGAAGTACTTCTCGGAGATCTTTGCCAGCGTGCCGTCGGCGCGCAGCTCCTCCAGCGCCGTGTTGAAGGCCTCGACCAGCTCGTCGCTGCCCTTCTGGAAGGCGAAGGCGCTCTGCGTTTCTTCGTCCGTTTCGGCGGCTACCTTGATGTCTTTGTTGTCGTTGGTGGCCTGGTAGTCCAGGTAGGTCAGCTTGTCGTTGACCGTGGCGTCCACCCGGCCCTGCTCCAGCAGCGAAACCGCCTGCGCCCAGCCCTCCACGGCCTCGACATTGGCTCCGGCGCCCTTGGCCAGTTTGTAGAAGTTGCTGGTCAGCGACTGGGCGGACGTTTTGCCCTCCAGATCCGCCAGGGAGGAAATGTCGTTGTTGTCCGACTTCACGACGACGACGCCGGTGCTGACCGTGTACGGGTCCGAGAAGTCGTACTTGGCCAGCCGGTCTTCGTTGATCGAAACCTGGTTGGCGATGACGTCGAAGCGGCCCGCCTCCAGCCCCGCGAAGATGGCGTCCCACTGGGTCTCTTCAAACCGCACGTCGACGCCGAGCTTGTCCGCCACCGCGGTGACGACCTCGACGTCGTAACCGGTCAGGTCGCCGGTGCCGTTCTCGTGGAAGGAGAACGGGCGGTAGGTCCCCTCGGTCCCCACGGTGATCACGCCTGCGTCCTGGATCTCCTGCAGCGTGGTCGCGGCGGAGGAGGTCGCCGGCTCCGACCCCGACGGCGAGGACGTGCTGCAGCCGGCCAGCACCAGGGCGGCGGCTGCGGCGGCACCGAGGACGGACAAACGACGACGAATCATGGTGGAAAACCCCTTGTGATGTGGGACGACGAGCCAACCGGCGGGTGGCCGGCAAACGCTGAAGCTACCACGTGCAACAACGGGTACCTCAAGATATGTTCCGAACTGTGTCGGCAATGTGAGCAGCCGCACTCCCGGCGGCGCGCACCGGCGTCGTTATTGTTCTATTCGGGTGCCACCCGCACCACGAGTGCGCCCGGATCGACGCGCATCATCAAACGGGACCCCATGCCAATATGGTCGCCGTCCAGCTGCATCTCCTGGGGCCGGCCGGCGTGGATCTCCACGTGCTTGCCCTGGTAGTAGTCAACCGAAGGATCCACGCTCCGGCCGCGTTTGGCGAGCCCGGCCAGCACGCCGAGCCAGCCCAGCCGCCCACGCGGGGAGATGGTCATGACGTCCAGCAGGCCGTCGTCGAGCTGCGCACCGGGGAACATCTCGAATCCGCCCTG
Organism: Arthrobacter sp. B0316-1-20; assembly: GCF_059091865.1. Classification (NCBI taxonomy): domain Bacteria; kingdom Bacillati; phylum Actinomycetota; class Actinomycetes; order Micrococcales; family Micrococcaceae; genus Arthrobacter; species Arthrobacter sp. B0316-1-20. The sequence continues at coordinate 73,525 of NZ_JBNHHC010000006.1, forward strand.
GATCTTGCCGCAGTTCCCGCCCATTACGCTGCGCATCCGCACGGTCATGGGCTTGCCGCCGTCTATGGTGACCGTGGCGCGGACCGGCTTGCCCGGAAGGTTGCGCAGGCCGGCTTCCACGTACGCCAGCCACCCGATACGGTCCTTGAGGCCGTCGTCGGTGCCGCCAATCACGGCGGCGTCGAAGCCGAGGCCGGCCATGACCAAAAACACGGAGTCACCGCCCGACCTGTCCACGGTGGCCCGGACCACGTCGATCCGCCGGTCCCGGCCGGCCAACGCGATGCCGGCAGCGGTCTCCGGGTCGTCAACCGGCAGGTCCAGGTTGCGGGCCAGCAGGTTGCCGGTGCCCAGCGGGATCACGCCCAGCGGCATGTCGGTCGCCGCCAGCCGGCCGGCCACCCGCCGCACCGTTCCGTCACCGCCGGCGGCGATGACCAGATCGACGCCCGCTTCCAGCGCCTGGTGCGCCTGGCCGGCGCCCGGATCTTCGAGCGTGGTCTCGAGCCAGAGCGGCGGCTGCCAGCCGGTCTCGGCGCACAGGCCCTCGACCAGCGCCACCAGGTCGAAGTTGAACTTCTTGGACGGGTTCCAGACCACCGCGGCACGGCGGGAAGCTGGGGGAGCGGATTCGGTCATGGTGTCCTTACTGTCCTGTTTGCCGGCTGAAGGCCGACGTCCCGACGAACCCATTCAAGCACCATCCCGCCGGTGCCGCCCGGCTCGACATCGCTGCTGGCCGCTTATAGGTTCTAACAGGACACCCTCGGATCCGGGAGAAGAATTGCTTCGGCGCGCACTTGCATCAATCACCGCCCTGCTGCTGACGGTAGCGGTCTCTGCCTGCGCTCCGGAGCGGGAATCGCCGGAACCGACCGCCCGGGCACTGGCGGAAGCGTTGGCTGCCAACGACGTGTCGAACGTGGCCTTCGCCGATGCCACCGGCGCCCAGGTGCAGGAACAACTGGCCGCGTTGACCGAGGGGATGGACCCCTTGGAGCCCGAAGTCACCGTGGAAGGCGTCGAAGAGGTCGAATCCAACCTCTTCCGGGCCACCCTTTCCTATGACTGGCCGGTGGCCGATGCGGAGCAGGGCTGGAGCTACACCACCAGGGCCGACCTGCACTACGCCGAGGACACCTGGCACGTCCGGTGGAAGCCCGAAATCCTGGAGCCCTCGCTTGCCGAGGGGGAACGGCTGGTGCTCTCCACCGAGGAGCCGCGGCGTGGCCAGATCCTCGACGCCGAGGGCGAGGCGATCGTCAAGAACCGCCCGGTCAGGGTCGTCGGCATCGACAAGACAGGCCTGGACACAGCGACCGCCGAGGACTCGGCGCGCGCGCTGGCCAAGCTGGTGGACATCGACGCCGCCGCTTACCTGGAAAAGGTTGAAGCCTACGGGCCCAAGGCTTTCGTGGACGCCATCACGCTGCGCGAGGACGCCTTTGACAAGCTGGACCAAAAGAAGCTGAAGGGCATCGAGGGCTTCCTGGCGGTAGGTGACCAGATTCCGTTGGCGCCCAACCGCACGTTCGCCGCGCCGGTGTTGGGATCGGTCAGGGAGGCCACGGCCGAGGACATCGAGAAGTCCAAGGGCACGGTGGTCGCGGGCGAGACCGTAGGCTCGTCCGGCTTGCAGGAAGCCTTCAACGCCGAGCTCTCCGGCACGCCGGGAGTCACCGTCTCCGCCGTCGGGCAGCCCGCCGAAGAGGGCGGCGAAGCGCCGTCCCGCCAGCTGTTCCGCCAAGACCCAGTGGACGGCGAAAACGTGAAAACCACGCTCGTGCCGAAGTTGCAGTCGGCGGCCGAGGACATCCTGGCCGACATCGACTCGCCGAGTTCGATCGTCGCGCTGCGGCCCTCGACCGGTGCCGTCCTGGCGGCCGCGAACGGTCCGGACAGCGAAGGCTACAACACCGCGTTCCTGGGCCGGTACGCCCCCGGTTCCGCCTTCAAGATCGCCACCGCGTTGGGCATGCTGCGCAACGGCGCGACCCCAGAGTCGGCCGTCACCTGCGACCCGGAACTGGTCGTGGACGGCCGAAGCTTCGAGAACGCGGACAGCTACCCCGCCGAGTTCACCGGCCGGATCACCTTGACCGAGGCCATCGCGCACTCCTGCAACACCGCGTTCATCGCCGAGCACCGGGAACTCTCCCAGGACCAGCTGGCTGATGCCGCCGGCGCCCTGGGCATCGGCATGACCGCGAGCCCCGGCATCGAGGCCTTCATGGGCGACGTGCCGCGGGAGGACACCAAGGGGACCGCGCACGCGGCCTCGCTGATCGGCCAGTCACGGGTGCAGGCGTCGCCGCTGGCGCTGGCCACGATGATGGCGGCCGTGGTGGAAGGCGGTTCGGTCGTGCCGACGCTGGTGGACGGTCACGACCCCAAGGCCGAGCTCCCGGACGTGCCTGAACTGACCGCCGGGGAAGCCAAGCAGTTGCGCAGCATGATGCGCTCGGCCGTCGTGGACGGCTATCTGGCCAACCTGGCCGACCTGCCCGGGAAGCCCGCCATCGGCAAGACCGGCACCGCAGAGTACGGCTCGCAGGACCCGCCGCAAACCCACTCCTGGGTGATCGCCGGCCACGGGGACCTTGCCATCGCGGTGTTCGTGGAGGACGGCGAGCTGGGCTCCGAAACCGCCGGCCCGCTGGCCGAGGCTTTTCTGGAAGCCGCCGCCGGCTAGGCCTTCAACGACGACGCCGGCGCCCGCCAAGGTGCCTGAAGGCACCGAAGGCGGGCACCGACGTCGCCAGCGGCCAGCCAAGGCCCGGCCTTCGCCCGCCAGCCGCCCGGCCCTGCCTGCAGAGTTCCAGGCTTACCAGCGGTGGGCCACGTCAATCACCAGGCGGGACATGCTGCCCGGGCCGTCCAGGGTGAAGACCCGGAACGGCAGGCGGGCGCGCACGCCGAGGCCGATGGTGGTGTACCCCTCGAAACTGCCGCCCCAGGAGAGCTGGCGGAAGGTGGTGTAGCCGGTGACGTTCACCAGCTCCTTCGGGTTGGCAGGCCGGTAGGTGCCGCGCCCGTTGGAGTCATACGCCGGAGCCTTCACGACCACGGCCAGATCGGCGCCGCCGCGCAAGGGGATTACATGGCCGGATCCTTGGGCCCGCACCGTCCCGTACCTCACCGAGTAGCCGGCCACGTCGCCGCGCAGGTCCACAACCATGCGGTCGAAACAGGCGTGCCGGCCGGTGCGCACGTTGGTAATGGGTGCGGTCGTGGTCCCCGGCGCGGACTCCGGCGTCGAGCCCCAGGTGATGCCGCAGTAGGGCGCCGCGGTGGCGGGGCCGGGCGCCACCAATCCCAAGCCGAGAACCAACAGGATTACGGACAGCCATGTGGGGAGCTTGCGCATGGCACACCGCCTTTCATGGGGGTGACAGATGCACTCAGGATAGGGGCGTTTTCCGCGACGGGACCCGGCACGTCCGCGATAACGCCGCAACCGTTACGGCACGCGGCCCGGGCACGCTTTTCTTGATCCTTCGGTAATCGGAAACGCACTCCGCCCGTAACCAAACACGGCGGGGGAGAAGTGTTACGACGTTTCGTAACATAAATCACAGTGCTGCAATTTAAAAGCGCGGCCAGTGGCATAATTCCAGCATTAGCCGGTTCGGACCCCCACGTTTTTGCCGGGCCGGCGATCCCCCAAAGAGCCGGTCCCGCGTGAACATACCGCGGGGCCGGCTCGATTTAAACGTCACACCATAGGCGCCGCCCGCAGGCGTCCCCGGCGCCCCTGCAGCCCCTGTGCAGACCCCTTCAGCCCACTTCGAAGGTCCTGAACCCGCCGGTGGGCGGGCCGTACGTCGCTTCGACCGCGTCCACCCGCCCCGGCGCCTTGCCGGACTCGAACGCGGCCGCGAACTGGCGCACCGCATCGCGCGGCCCCTCTGCCACCACGCCCACGGTGCCGTCCGCCTGGTTCACGGCCGAGCCCACCAGCCCCAGGCGTTCGGCGCGTTCCCGTGCCCAGTACCGGAAGCCCACTCCCTGGACCCGGCCGCTCACCGTCGCGCTCAGGCGGACGTCCCCGGTGGGTTCCTGTTGCATGCTTCGCTCCTGTCCGCACATCGGTCCAGCGTACGACGGCGCCTCGCTTCAGGCAGCGCCGGAACCGTAGGGGCGCGTGATGGCCTCCAGAAAGTGGCCGTTCGGGTCGGTGAAGTACACGCCGCGGCCGCCGTCGTTGCGGTTGATTCGCTGGGGCCGGCTGCGGCCCGGGTCTGCCCAGTAGGCGATTCCGGCCGACCGGATGCGCGTGAGGATCCCGTCGAAGTCGTCCTCGGCGACCAGGAAGGCGTAATGCTGGGGCTGCACGTTCCCGGCGGTGTCCGCGTAGTCGAGTGCCACGCCGCCCTCCAGCAGGACCGTCATGAAGTGTCCGAACATCGGCTGCGGCGGATCGAGGCCGAAGATCTCCGCAAAGAATTCCGCCGACGCCTTCTTGTCTGCGGCGTAGACGATGGTGTGGTTGAACGAGACGGCCATGGCATGCTCCGAAGGCGGTGGCCGGGACGGACGCCGGCCCCAATGCTGGCTCCATTCAACTCCGGCCAGGCCCGCCGGACAAGCGCAGAACCCGGAAGGTCCGGGTTAACGAAGCAACGGACGACGCCGGCGCCGTGTGGTCGCCGAAGCCGTCCGCTCCGTTGGGGTGGCTGTGCCGCCCCGTGCTGATGTCAGCCCTTCTGCGGCAGCCGCCAGACCGTGCAGTCCTGCGTGCTGATGGCGCGGCGCGAGCCGTCCGCCTCATCACGGATCCACACCAGGCCGACGCCGGGCGCGGTACGGTCGACGCGGCCCCGGTACTGGACGGCATTGTCCATGCGGGCCTCGACCGAATCGCCGCGGCGCAGATGTCCGAGATTGCGGATACGGGTGGGGGTGGAATTGACCAGCGGGGACTGACCGGGTGCGGATAGTGTCATCCGTGACCTCCTGTGTTGTGGCGGTAAGGGCGTGCTGTGCCAGGCGGATCAGCTGTGGGGCCGACCCTGCCGTGGCATCGTTCGGGGACTGCTCGTCAGGCATGAAGCGCCGGCTCCTGCCAGATGGCGGCGAGCGCTGACGACAGGGGCTGCGAGGCGGCAGGGCGCGGGAAAGAGCTTCTCCGCTGATCCCTGCTGCAAACTTGTTGGTGGTCCCTCAGCTGTCCGTTGGCAGTCTCACTTTAAGGAACACCTTTGGAGGGCCGGATTATTCCGCCGGAGCAGGAAAAGTTTTTTGGGCCCTCGCCGGTGGTCGCAGGCGGAGCCAGGCTGCATCCACGGCAGACGGCGGGCGGTTTCCCGCGGCGCTGCGGCGCCACGGGCCAGGCCCGGAAGCCTCAGGGGCCAGCACGCGAGCGGCAGGTTAGTCCCTGGGCGGCAGCTGCTGCAGCGCCCAGGTGTTGCCGTCCGGATCGCTGAAGTAGACGAACTTACCCCACGGCTGCGCCTCCACGTCGCTCGCTGCGACGCCGCGGCTGAGCAGTTCTTCCCGGGCCGCTTGGGCATCGGCAACGACCATCTGGAGCCCCTGCTGCGAGCCGGGTGCCATCTCCGTGATGCCCTCGCCGATCACGATGGAACAGGCCGAGCCGGGCGGCGTGAGCTGCACGAACCGCAGGCCGTCGCTTACCCGGTGGTCGTGGTCGGCGTGGAAGCCGACCTGCTCAACGTAGAAATGTTTGGCCCGGTCGACGTCGGTGACCGGCACGGCCACCAGTTCGAGTTTCATCTCCATGCCGGACACGCTAGCGCCGGCAGGCACCCGGCGGTAGGGTCCGGCGCGGGATCGCGGTCATGCCCTGTCCGCAACCCGAGGGAGCCTGCGCCCCTCGGACTTTTCGAACAGACGGCGCGGGTGGGAGCCAGGCGGCACGGGTGGGAGCAGCTGTGGCCACCAGAGATGATGCACCCGATGGCGGCCGCGGCCAGCTAATCCCCGAAATAGCCGCGCTCCAACAGGGAGCCGGGGTGGTACAGGCAAACGGACGTGCGATCACCCGAATCCCAATCCGCTTGCGTAGGGAACAAGAGCCGGTGCGTGCCGTCCGGAATCAACCGGGCTTCGAGAAACTGGGACATCACCTCGCCGCACCGGGGTCCGGCCTCGCGTTCCAGTGCTGACTGACCCGGATACAGCTCGCCGGCGTGGGTGATGGTGCCGAATATCTCGCCTTCATGCGGTTCCTGGCAGGGCACCTGAAACAACGCGGTGGTCGTGGGGCCGGAGGAATACTCCCAATCGAAGAACACACAGTCGCCGACGGCTGCCTCACTCAGGGCCGAGGGCTCCACGCCGGAAGACCATTGCGTGGCGAGGAAGTCGTCGATGTAGGCACTAGTGCCCTCCGGATCCGCTGCTCCCACGGTCTCCGCGGGTGCCATGGTCGGGCGACCCGGCGGGGGAGAGGCCAGCCGGACGGGTCCCTGGGATGTGCCGGCGGCAGGACCGCTGGCGTACCCGCCGCCGGAGGCTGGCGGAGTGGCACCCGCCGTGGCCGGGGATGCCGCTCCAGCTTCCGCGCCCGGTTCCGTGCAGCCCGCGAGCAGCAGCGCGAATAGCGCCATGAGGGCGGCCGTCGGCCTATTCCGCATGTTCCCCCGATGCCGGCTCTGCAGCCGCCCGACCGGCGGCTGGAATTGTGAGCAGCCTAGCAGGCTGTGCCGGCGGGCCGGGCGCGCCCCGCCCGCGGCCACAGTGCCAGCGGACCCATCGGTCCGGCGGCTTGCGTCGCGGGGCCTTGCCGCCGTGCCGGGCGGACCAGCCGGGCTTTAGACGGCGGCGGCAGCAGCGGCGTCGGCCGTCTTCTTCCGGTGGATGGCCAGGAAGGAGGAAATCCTGCGGACCGCCTCCTCGATATCCTCCACCGACGGCAGGATCACGAACCGGAAGTGATCCGGCGTGGGCCAGTGGAAGGCGCTGCCGTGCGAAACCAGGATTTTCTCCTCCTCAAGCAGGTCCAGGACAAACTTTTCGTCGTCCTCGAACGGATACACGGCAGGATCCAGCTTGGGGAACAGGTACATCGCCCCGGCCGCGGGCACACAGCTAACGCCCGGGATCTGGTTGAGCAGCCGGCAGGCCAAGTCGCGCTGTTCGTGCAGCCGGCCCCCGGGCTTCACCAGGTCCCCGATGGACTGGTAGCCGCCCAGCGAGGTCTGGATGGCGTGCTGCGCCGGGACGTTCGAGCACAGCCGGAGCGAGGCCAGCAGTTCCAGTGATTCGCGGTAGGCCGCGGTCTCGGCGCGCGGCCCGCTGATGGCCACCCAGCCGGCGCGGTAGCCGGGCATCCGGTACGCCTTGGAGAGCCCGCTGAACGTCAGCACCGGCAGGTCCGGGGCCACCGAGGCGGTGTGGACGTGCACGGCGCCGTCGTAGGTGATCTTCTCGTAAATTTCGTCCGAGAACAGCACCAGATCGTGCTTGCGAGCCAGGGCCGCGAACTGTTCCAGCACGTGCCGCGGGTAGACGGCGCCGGTGGGGTTGTTCGGGTTGATCAGCACGATCGCCCGTGTCCGGTCGGTGATTTTGGCTTCGACGTCCGCCATGTCCGGCCACCAGTGGTTGTCCTCGTCGCAGAGGTAGTGCACGGCCTTGCCGCCGGAGAGGGTGACCGACGCGGTCCACAGGGGGTAGTCGGGCGCGGGGATCAGCACCTCGTCGCCGTTTTCGAGGAACGCTTGCAGCGTCATGGAGATCAGCTCGGACACCCCGTTGCCGATGAAGATGTCCTCAACGCCGATCTGCATCAGGCCCTTGGTCTGGTAGTACTGCGAAATGGCCGTGCGGGCGGAAAAGATGCCCTTCGAATCGCTGTAGCCTTGGGCGCCGCGCAGGTGGTGGATCATGTCCACCACAATCGACTCCGGCGCCTCCAACCCGAACGGTGCCGGATCGCCGAGGTTCATCCGCAGGATGCGGTGGCCCTCCGCCTCCATCTTCTTGGCCGCGTGCAAAATCGGGCCGCGAAGTTCGTACCGGACGTTCTGGAGTTTGCTGGAATGTTGCATGGGACGCATGCCCTATTTTTTCACAGAGTGCATCGGGCGTTCATGTGGGCTTCACCACTGCGCGGGTCTGGTGCCCGGTGCTGCATCGGCCTACCGTGGTTACGCTCCCGCACGGGCACCGGCACGCGGTGCCGGTGCCGTGCGCCCCGAACCGGAAAAACGGAGGAAAGCCGATGGCTCTCACGCACATTAATCCAGCAGGCATGTTCCGCAGTCCGGCCTTTTCCCAGGGCGTGCTCGTGGACGGCCCCGGCCGGCTGCTGATCGTCGGCGGCCAGAACGGGATCAACGCGGACGGCGAGATGGTCAGTGACGATCTTGCCGGCCAGACCAGGCAGGCGATGCGCAACGTGCTTGCGGTCCTCGAGGAGGCCGGTGCAACGCAGCAGGACGTGGCCAAGCTGAACATCTACCTCGCCGCCGGGCAGGACGCGAACGCGGGGTACGCCGCGGCAGCGGAGGTGTGGGGGCCGGTGCCGACGGCAATCACCGTCCTGCAGGTGGGGTCCGCGCGGCCCGGCGTGCTGGTGGAGATCGACGCACTCGCCCAGGTCCCGCCGCAGCCCGAGTAGCCGCTGACAGGGACCGCAGCCACCGCCGTCGTGCGCTGCCCTGCCGCCCTGGCGCGGTGGCGGCCTGCCCGGCCCGGGTTGCCTACTGCGGGCGGACCGGGTGCTTGCTGACGATGGAGACCCGGTTGAAGGCGTTCATCGCGACGGTGATCCAGCTGACCGCGGAGAACTCGTCGTCGGTGAGTTCCTCGCGGGCGGCGGAATAGGCTCGCTCCTGGCTGTGGTGGTCCGGCAGTTCGGTCAACGCCTCGGCCAGGGCCAGCGCGGCCCGTTCCTTGTCCGTGAAAACCTCGGTGTCCCGCCAGGACGAAAGCACGGAAAGCCGCTGCGCCGTCTCGCCTTCGCCCAGGGCCAGCCGGGTGTGCATGTTCAGGCAGTACGCACAGCCGTTGATCTGCGAGATGCGCAGGTTCAGCAGTTCCACTAGCTTCCGGTCCAGGCCTGCCGCTTCGGCCGCTTCGCCGACCTTGAGCGCCAGTCCGTTGAGCGCGCGATAGGCTGCCGGCGTCTGCTTGTCGATGTAGAACTTGGCGGGACGATTGTCGGAACTCACTCATGCCTCCTGTGTTGCTGGTCGGCCTTCATTCTCTCAGCACTGCCGACGGGAGCCGCGGAGGAGTAGCGTGTGCCCCATGGAATTCGATGCACCCTTCACGGAACCCACTGCACGGCGGATCCGGGTGCGGCTGGGTGGAAGCCTGGTGGCCGACAGCACGCGGGCCAGGCTGATGGTCCAGTATGGCCGGGACGGTCTGCCGACCTACTATCTGCCGCGGGAGGACGTCGCGGCAGGGGTGCTGGCCAATGCGCGCCCCGGGCCGGCGGGCCAGCAGCTCTGGGATGTGGCCATCGGCAAGAAGCGCGCGGAGGCCGGGGCGTGGGAGCATCCGGAAGCGCACGGTTCGATGAGCGACCTGGCCGGCCACGTGACTTTCTCCTGGCGGCAGCTGGAGTGGTACGAGGAAGACGAGCGGGTGCTGGTCCATGCCCGTGATCCCTATAAGCGCGTAGATACCCTGCGCAGTTCGCGGCGGGTGCAGGTCTACCTCGCCGGCGAGAAAGTGGCGGACAGCATCCGGCCGCTGCTGCTGTTCGAAACCCACCTGCCCGCCCGCTACTACTTGCCGGCCGAGGACGTGCGGACCGACCTGCTGGAGTCCAGCGACACCGTCACGAGCTGCCCCTATAAGGGCGAGGCCCGCTACTGGTCGGTGCGGGTAGGCGAAAACGTTGTCCGCGACGTTGTCTGGAGCTACCCGAACCCGATCCCGGAAAACCCCAAGATCCGCGATCTCTTCTGCTTCTACAACGAGAAGGTGGACCTCGTGGTCGACGGCAAACCCCAGGAGAAACCCGACACGCCCTGGTCGTGATTTCCGCCCCCGTTTCGCTCCGGTCCCGCGCTGCCATCGAGAGCGGCTGATACCCGACGCGGGCACGTCAGGGACGGCCGTTCCCGCATGGCTCGGCCGCTCTGGATGATTTCGGCTGCTGCCGCTCTCCTCCGCCCTCCCGGTGGCCCGGGCCGCGGTCGGAACGGCGGCTGCTTATACCTTCTTCTCCCGGGAGAAGAAAAGACTTTTGCGCATTTTTTCACCGTTCGCCTGTTGCATAATCAGCATGCTTATGGTCTCTTGGGGGAGAAGCGCTTCTGGTCCGCGCTTCCCGGATAGAGAGTGGGCCTCTGGTGCAATACAACGATAAGGATGACAAAGAGATACAGGTCTTGTTCCGCAAGGCGAGACGCGCCAAGGGGTCCCTGCGCGCCGCCTTGGAAGAGGAGTTGGTGCTGGGGCACCTGGGCATTGCCGAGGGGATCGCCCGCAACTATTCGGGCCCGGGCAGGGAGCTCGATGACCTGAACCAAGTTGCGCGGCTGGGGCTGCTCAAGGCGGTCCGCGGCTTCGACCCCGACCACGGCGCCGATTTCCGTGCCTACGCGGCTCCCACGGTCCACGGCGAACTAAAGCGCTATCTTCGGGACAGCTCGTGGATGATCCGCCCGCCGCGTCACCTTCAGGACCTGCGGACGGCGGCGATCAAAATGACCTCCGAACTCGCGCAGCGGCTGGGCCGCGAGCCCGGGCTGCAGGAGCTGGCCGACGCGCTCGCCGAAGACCCGGAAACGGTTGCCGAAGCCCTCAACTGCCACGGCAGCCTGCGGCCGGAATCACTGGAAGGGACCCCCGAGGGACAGGGCCTGGCGGAGACGCTGGCTGCCTCCGACGGCGGGACCGAACGGACCGAGGAACTGCTGATGCTTCGCGGCGCGATCCGCGAGCTGGAGCCGCAGGAACGGCAATTGCTCTTCTACCGGTACTTCCAGGAAGAATCCCAGCGCCTCATCGGGGAGCGCATCGGCATGACCCAGATGCAGGTGTCCCGCGCGCTCGCCAGGATCCTGGTCAAGCTCCAGCACCGGGTGCTGGGGGAACGGCAGACCCCCGCGCGGCAGCGGATGCGGACGGCGTAGCGACCGGCAGTTGTGCGACGGCGGCCAGGACGTCGTCCGGGCCGACGGCCAGCAGGGCAGGGTCGGGGTCGGCGGAGAACGTGTCGCCCAGGCGCAGGCTCTCGTCGGTCAGGACCGTATGGGGTCCGGGTGGCGGACCCCATACGCTGACGGGTGCCGGGCCGAAAATGACCACCGACGGCCGGGCATAGGCCGACGCCAGATGGGCGGCACCGGTATCGGCGGAAATGACGAGCGCGGCCTCGGCGATCGCCGCGGCAAACTCCGCCAGTGGCAGCGTACCCGCGACGACGGTGTCAGGACCCAGCCCGGCCAGTTCGGCCACGGCCTGTGCCCGAGGCCGTTCCGCCGCGCTGCCGGTGAACACGATGCGGTGTCCCTGGGCTGCCAGTTCCCGGGCGACCGCGGCGAACCGCTCGGCGGGCCACAGCCGGCTGCCGTAGGCGGCACCGACATGGAGTACCGTCGCTCCCGGGCAGGGGCTCTGGACGGCAGGTTTGTCCAGCCGGTAGTCGAGCGGATCCGCGTCGATTCCGTGCCACTGCAGCAGCCGGGTCCAGCGCTCGCGTTCGTGCGCACCTTCCGGCCATTCGGGGCCGTCCCACCCGGGGGCGCGGTGGCCAATGCGCCCGGCGGGCTGCAGGGCTTCCAGCCGGCCGCGGCTCTCCGGCCCGTTGCCGTGCAGGTTCACGGCGATGTCCACCCGGCCGGGCGCCAGCGCCAGCGGAACATCGAGGCCGTGGGTGGCCAGCAGGTCGTCTACCGAGCCCGTTAGTCCGAGGATGGGTCGCAGCCAGGCCTGGGCGGCGTAGATAATCCGGTGTTCCGGGTAGGCCGCGCGCAGTGCCCGCAACGCCGGAACCGCGACCAGCAGATCGCCCAGTTTGAGCGCCCGGAGCACCAGCAGTTCCGGGCGTCCGTCCCGTTCGAGTCCTTCAGCTTCTGCCACTGCAACCATCCTTCGTTCCGGCTGTGCCCATCCTTCCAGATGCCCGCACCGTGCGCCTCCCGCGGCAGCGGTTGCCGTGGCGGGAAGTGGGCGACACAAAAGTAGTAGCAGGAGAAGTGTTTAGGTCGGAGCCGCGCTGGGAACAGTGCTGGTATGAGCACAACTGCTGCACACCCGCTGCGGGCCATCCTCTTCGACCGGGACGGCACGCTGGTCACGGACGTGCCCTACAACCCGGACCCCGCGAAGGTCCGGCCGGTAGCCGGCGCCCGGGCGGCCGTTGACGCGGTCCGGACCGCCGGGCTGCCCTGCGGGGTGCTCACCAATCAATCAGGCATCGGCCGGGGCCTGCTGAGCCGGGAACAGGTCGACGCCGTCAACCGGCGGGTGGAAGAGCTGCTGGGACCGTTTGACGTGTGGGAGATCTGCCCGCACAACCCGGACGACGGATGCCCCTGCCGGAAACCGCAGCCCGGCATGATCCTTGCGGCCTGCCGCCGGCTCGGGCTCGCTCCCGAGGAGGTGGCCTACGTCGGGGACATCGGGGCCGACGTCGAGGCCGCTGCCGCCGCCGGCGCCACCGGCGTCTTGGTACCGACCCCGGTGACCCGGCGCGAAGAGGTCGAGGCCGCCGCCATGGTCGCCGAAGACCTCACCGCCGCGGTGTTGCTGCTGCTGGAGGGCCGGCGATGAGCCGCGTACTGGTGGCGCGGCTGGACAGCGTCGGAGACGTACTGCTGGCGGGCCCGGCGGTGCGGGCAGTTGCGGCAGGCCACGACGGCAATCCGCGCGACGTCATGATGCTGTGCGGCCCGCAGGGCAAAGCCGCCGCGGAATTGCTGCCCGGCGTCGCAGGCGTGTTCAGCTGGGCCAGCCCGTGGATCGTCGACCCCGCCCCACCGGCGACCCGGGAGCACGTGGCCGCGCTGACGGACTGGGTCCGGGCCTCAGAGATCTCCGAGGCCGTCATCCTCACATCCTTCCACCAGTCGCCGTTGCCGCTGGCGCTGCTGCTGCGGCTGGCCGGCGTCGAACGTATCACCGGCGCGTCCGTCGATTACGCCGGGTCGCTGCTGGATCAGCGGCTGCGCCCCGGCGAGGACTTCCCGGAGGACCAGCCGGAGGCCGAACGGGCGCTGCAGATCGCCGCGGCCGCCGGGTACCGGCTTCCGCACGACGACGACGGCCGGCTGCAGGTACAAGGCATTCCGGACACCACCGACCTGACCGGCGGCGAACCCTACATCGCCGTGCACCCCGGCGCCTCCGTCCCGGCGCGCGCGTGGCCGCCCCTGCACCACGCCGCCGCCGTCGAACTGCTGATCGGCGCCGGCTACCGGGTGGTGGTCACCGGGGGCCCGCAGGAGCAGGAACTGACGGCCACCGTCGCCGTTCCCGGTTCGCTGGACCTGGGCGGGCAGACCGACCTGCGGAGCCTGGCGGGGGTCCTGGCCGGCGCGTCCGCCGTCGTGACCGGAAATACCGGGCCGGCGCACCTGGCCGCGGCCGTGGGCACGCCGGTCGTGTCCCTGTTTGCGCCGGTGGTTCCGGCGGTCCGCTGGGCACCGTACAAGGTCCCGGTGGAGCTGCTCGGGGACCAGCAGGCGCCTTGCCGGCTGAGCCGGGCGCGCAACTGTCCGGTTCCCGGCCATCCCTGCCTGTCCCAGGTGGCCCCCGAAGAAGTGCTCGAGGCTGTACAGCGGCTGACCCGCGGCGTGACGTACTTGTCCGCCAGGAGAAAGACGAGGAACGCATGAAGATCCTGCTTTGGCATGTCCACGGCGGCTGGACCGACGCTTTTGTCCGCGGCCGCCACGAATACCTGTTGCCCGCGACGGCGGAGGGCGGGCCGTGGGGCCTGGGCCGCGCCGGCCGCGACTGGCCGTCGTCGGTCCGGGACGTGCACCCGGACCGCCTGCGGGACGAAGAACCCGACGTCGTGGTGCTGCAGCGGCCCGAGGAAATCGAGGAATGCGAGCGGTTGCTGGGTCGCCGGCCGGGACGGGACATCCCGGCGGTGTTCCTGGAGCACAACACCCCCAAGGGGGACGTGCCCAACTCGCTTCACCCGCTGGCCGACCAGCAGGACATGACCGTCGTGCATGTCACCCACTTCAACCGCCTCTTCTGGGACTGCGGAACAGCCCGGACCACCGTGATTGAGCACGGCATCGTGGATCCCGGTCCGCTCTACACCGGGGAACTGGAACGCCAGGGCGTGGTGGTCAACGAGCCGGTCCGCCGCTGGCGGGTGACCGGAACGGACCTGCTGCCGGCCTTTGCCGAGGCAGGACCGCTGGACGTGTTCGGCATGGGCACCGACCAGCTGGGCGCGGCCACCGGGCTGGGCCCGGACAAGCTGCGCGTGCGCGGCGACCTGCCCGGTCCGCTGCTGCACGCCGAACTGGCCCGCTGCCGCCTCTACCTGCACCCGCTGCGCTGGACCTCGCTGGGCCTGGCGCTGCTGGAAGCCATGCATCTGGGCATGCCGGTGGTGGTGCTGGCCAGCACAGAGGCCGCCCGGGCCGTGCCGCCGGAGGCCGGCGCCATCTCGTCCGATGTGCACCAGCTGCGCCGCGAAGCGGCCCGGCTGCTGAAGGACCCGGACGAGGCCGCTGCGCGCGGAGCAGTCGCGCGCGAGGCGGCGCTGCGGAACTACGGGCTGCAGGCATTCCTGGACAACTGGGACAGCCTGCTGGCAGAGACGACCACGGGCGCCGGACGGTTCATTGCCGCCAACGAGAGGAGAGAGCCGTGAGGATATCGATGGTTTCCGAACATGCCAGCCCGCTGGCGGCGCTGGGTGGTGTGGACGCCGGCGGCCAGAACGTGCATGTAGCGGCCCTCTCCGCCGCCCTCGCCCGGCGGGGGCACAGCGTGAGCGTCTACACCCGCCGCGACGATCCGATGCTTCCCGCCCGCGTCACGATGCGGCCGGGAGTGGAAGTGGTCCACGTCAACGCCGGACCGCCCGAACCGGTCGCCAAGGATGAGCTGCTGCCCTACATGGGCCAGCTGGCCGACGGGATCAGCGCCGACTGGGCGGACAGCCCGCCGGATCTCGTACACGCGCACTTCTGGATGTCAGGGGTGGCGGCCCTCGACGCCGCGCGCCGCCCGGGAAGCCCCCAGGTGCCGGTGCTGCAGACCTTCCACGCGCTCGGCACCGTGAAACGGCGGCACCAGGGCGCGCAGGACACCAGCCCGGCCGAACGGGCCTGGCTGGAACCGTCCGTCGGCCGCAGCGTGGACCGGATCATCGCGACGTGCTCGGACGAAGTGTTCGAACTGGCGGCCATGGACATCCCGCGCGGCAATATTTCCATTGCCCCCTGCGGCGTGGACCTGGGACTTTTCAAGGCCGACGGGGAGGTCGAACCGCGCGGCCGCACCCACCGCATCGTCACGCTGGGCCGCCTGGTTCCGCGCAAGGGCATCGACCTGGCCGTCCAGTCCCTGCGGTTGCTCAAGGACCGGGGACTGGACGACGTCGAACTGATCGTGGTCGGCGGCGCCTCCGGTGCCACCGGGCTGGCGGCCGACCCCGAGGCCCAGCGGCTGCGAGGCCTCGCCCGTGAGCTCGGCGTGGAAGACCAACTGGTGCTGCGCGGCCAGTTGCCCCGGGAAGAAATCCCTGCGGTGCTGCGCAGCGCCGACGTCGTCGTCTGCGCGCCGTGGTACGAACCGTTTGGGATTGTTCCGCTGGAAGCAATGGCGTGCGGCGTTCCGGTGGTCGCGGCCTCGGTCGGCGGGCTGATCGACACCGTGGTGGACCGCAAGACCGGCCTGCACGTGCCGCCGCGGGACCCGGAGGCGGTGGCCGAAGCCGTGGCCGAGCTGCTGGCGAATCCCCAGCTGCGCCGCGACCTTGGCCGCGCCGGCCAGCAGCGCGTGCGGAACCGCTACTCCTGGGACCGGGTGGCCGCCGACACCGAAAAGGCCTATCACCTGGCGGTCAGCAGGAGCGCGGGCGCCGTCGCCGCCGGCGTCCGGCAGTTGGAAGGGGAAGCACTGTGAAGCGCCCAGCCGCCATGGCCAAGACAGCAGCACGGACCACGGCACTCGCCACCGCCGCGGCCCCAGCCGACCCCGCCGGCCCGGCCGGCACGGAGGCTTACCTGCGGCCGCCCGCACCGGGGCCCGCCTTGGTCCCGGTGCCGGCGACCGGCCGGGAGCCGGCCGGGACCCAAGCGGTGGACGCGGTCCTGGCGCACCTGCAGGCGGTGGCACCGGCGGTGGAGTCGCTGCGCGCCCAGGCCGGCCAGCTGGCCGGTTGGGGGACGGAGCTGGCCCGGCGGTTGACGGGCGGCGCGCGCCTGCTGGCGGCCGGCAACGGCGGCTCCGCGGCGGAAGCCCAGCACCTCACCGCCGAACTGGTGGGCCGTTTCGACGGCGAACGCCGGGCGTTCTCCGCCATCTCGCTGCACGCGGAAACCTCGGCGGTCACGGCCATCTCGAATGACTACGGCTTCGACCAGCTGTTTGCCCGGCAGGTGCTGGGCCACGGGCGGGCCGGCGACGTGCTGCTCCTGCTGACCACCAGCGGCAAGAGCGGGAACCTGCTGCGCGCGGCCGAAGCTGCCCGCAGCATCGGCGTGACCTGCTGGGCGCTGACCGGCCAGGCGCCGAATCCGCTGACCGAGTTGTGCGACGACTACGTGGCAGTGGAGGCGCTGCCGGCCAATGTGCAGGAGGGGCACCTGATGGCGCTGCATGCCCTCTGCCGGGCGTTCGACGCCGAGGTGGCGCGTCTAGAGGGAGGCGCCGCGGGCGGGCGCGGGCAGGGAGGCCGGCCATGAGGATCGTGGTGGTGGGTGACGTACTGCTGGACGCGGACGTGGAGGGTGCGGCAACCCGGCTGAGCCCGGACGGACCGGTGCCGGTGGTTGACGCGGCCGAAACGACCTACCGCGCCGGAGGAGCCGGGCTGGTGGCACGGATGCTGGCCCGCGACGGCCGGGACGTCCTCCTGGTCACGGCACTGTCCGACGACGGCGCTTCCTCCCGGCTGCGCGACGCCCTGGACGGCGTCCGCGTGGTCGCCGGGCCATCCGGCGCCCCCACGCCGGTGAAAACCCGGATCCGTGCCGGCGGGCAGTCGGTGGTCAGGGTCGACGAAGGCTGCGCCCCGGCGCCGGTGCCGGTACCGACACCGGACATGCTCGACGCGCTCGAAACGGCCGACGCCATCATCGTGGCGGACTACGGCCGCGGCCTGGCGGCCGCACCCGGGCTGCGCGACGCCCTGGCCTCGCTCGTGCACCGGATCCCCGTGGTATGGGATCCGCACCCGGCCGGCCCGGTCCCGGTCGAGGGCGTGGCCGCGGCGACGCCCAACCTGCCCGAAGCCCTGCGGATCGCCGGATTGCGGGACAGCGGGACCCGGGAGGCTGCGCTGGCCGCGGCGGAACTGCGTACACGCTGGAACAGCCGCGCCGTCGTCGTCACGCTGGGCGGGGAAGGGGCCCTGATCCAAGCCGACGGCGGCCTGCCGCAGGCCGTACCAGCCCCCACGCTCGACCCGGCCGACACCTGCGGCGCGGGGGACCGGTTTGCCGCCTCCCTGGCGGTGGCGCTGGCCTCCGGACGGCCGCTGGCCGAGGCGGTGGAAGAGGCCGTCGGGCAGGCGGCAGCCTTCCTCGCCGCAGGCGGGGTGGCATCGCTTCGTCGGGAAACGGCCCCGGTCCAGCTGCGCGGTCCGGGGGTAGACGCCATGCGGGTCGCGGCGCAGACCCGCGAAGCCGGCGGCACGGTGGTAGCCACCGGAGGCTGCTTCGACTTGCTGCACGCCGGGCACGCCAGAACCCTGGCCGCCGCCCGGAAGCTGGGCGACTGCCTGATCGTCTGTCTCAACTCGGACGATTCGGTCCGCCGCCTCAAAGGCGAAGAGCGTCCGATCATGAACCAGGAGGACCGCACCGAACTGCTGCTGGCGCTGGAGTGCGTGGATGCGGTGCTGGTCTTCGACGAAGCCACCCCCGAAGCGGCGCTGGAAAGGCTGCGGCCGGACATCTGGGTCAAGGGCGGGGACTACACCGCGGACCAGCTGCCGGAAGCACGCCTGCTGCAATCCTGGGGCGGGCAAACCGTCACCGTGCCCTACTACCCGGCGCGTTCCACCACCGGCCTGGCCGCCGCCCTGGCCAAGGTCGGCTGACACGCCGGACTGCTCCGCAGATCCGGCGCGCCCTGAACTGAAGAATCCCGAACCTGAGGAGGAAACCATGAGCATTGCCCCAACGAACCCCGGCCGCGTCCTGGTCACCGGCGGAGGCTCCGGCCTGGGAGCCGCCGTCGTGGAGGCGGTCCTCGCCGCCGGCGGCACGCCGGTCGTGTTGGACCGTGACGTCAGCCGGGTGGGTCGGGCCAAGAGCATCGAGGTGGACGTCGCCGACCGGGCCGCCGTCGAGGCGGCCGTGCAGCAGGCCGCCGACACCCTCGGCGGGCTGGACGCCGTCGTGACGGCGGCCGGGATCGACCGCTGCGGGCGCCTGGAAGACGTGCCGGCCGAGGAATGGGAGAAGGTCATCGGGGTCAACCTGATGGGCACCGTCTCCGTGGTGCGCGCGGCCCTGCCGCATCTGATGTCCTCCCACGGGCGGGTCATCACGGTCGCCTCGTCGCTGGGGATCAAGGCCGTCTCCGACGCCACCGCCTACTGCGCCTCCAAGTTCGGCGTGGTCGGCTTCAGCCGGGCGCTGGCGGCCGAAACCCGCGGTCAGGTCGGAGTGACCACCATGATTCCGGCCGGCATGAAGACCAGGTTCTTCGACGACCGGACCGAACAGTACAAGCCGCAGGACGACTCCCGGCTCAACGATCCCGAGCGGGTGGCCGATGCCATCATCTTCGCGCTGTCACAGCCGAAGGGCTGCGAGGTGCGCGAGATGGTCATTTGCCACGAAGAAGAAGACTCGTGGCCCTAAGCTCGCGCAGGTCCGCGTAGACATCCTCTGCGCGGACCTGGTCCGTCAGGGAGAATTCGTGGCTGCAGCGTCCGGCGGTCCAGCCCACCTGGGTCAGGTCGGAGCCGCAGGCCGGACACTGCGTCATCCAGGACATGTGGATCCGGTGCAGGGTCCGGCCCAACGCCCCGGCCATGATCATGTTGCCGGCCCAGTAGATGCCCACCGTGGGCGTTCCCACCGCCTGCGCCAGGTGCCGCGGCCCGCTGTCGTTGCCGACCATCACGTCACTGGCACGCAGCACGGCGGACAGTTCATCCAGTTCCAGCCGGCCGGCCACGGACTCGATGCTGCCCCCGCCGCCGGCACCGGACGCCCCGCGGGCCAGGCCCACAACCTCCTCGGCCAGCGCCACGTCGGACTGATCGCCTACCACCAGGACCTGGCATCCGTCGTCGGCCGCCCATGCGGCCACCTGGGCGAACTCCGACGCCGGCCACCGCCGCCGCGGGTCCGTGGCGCCCGGGTGGATGGTCACCAGCGACGGCCGGCCTTCCTCGAGGAGCCCGGCCAGCAATGCCTCTTCATCGGCCAGGGGCTGCAGTTCCGGCTGCAGCGCGGCCGGAGCCGCGCCGGCCAGGCCCACCACCTCCAGCGCGCGCAACACCTCGTGCTGGTAGTACAGGTAGGGGATGGTCCGCTCGAGCGCGGCCGCGTCCGGGGTCCGGGTGCCCACCGTGTGCCGTGCGCCCAGTTCCAGCAGGAACGGGTTCGAGTTCCGGCCGCCGCCGTGCAGCTGCACGGCCAGGTCGAACTGCTCGCCGCGCATCCGCTGGTGGAACCGGGCGATGGCCTGCGGATCCTCCGGCCCCGGGCGAACCCCGTGCGCGAACGGCAGCGGTTCCACCCGGTGCACCGGGCCCGGCCGGCCGCGGAACAGGGCGGCATGGGCCTCCGTGCCCAGCAGGGTCACGCTGGCCTCGGGATAGGCGGCAGCCAGCGACTCGAGTGCCGGAACCGAAAAAAGCACGTCGCCCAGCCCTCCGCCCCGGAGCACCGCAATCTTCCGCACCCCCTCGAAGGGCTCCAACACCGGCCCAATGCCCCGGCCATGCCGGGCCTCGGTACTGAGCCTCTGGCCACCGAAAGCGGCGCCGCCTGTGGGAGAACCAGCCATCTCCACCTCCTGGATTAACGTTCCGCCTGCGGCGCAGCCACCCGGCGCGCGGGTGCCGTGCCTGCCGCAACCCCCTGGGCCCGCCCCCGCGGGCCCCTCGTGAACTTCACCCTAAGGTGCATTCGAGCCGCTGGCCAGAGCCGGAACCGGGACCGGAGGCAGGAACCGGCCCGCAGGAACCGCCCGCACCGGGCGTCCTGAAACCGGCAGCGTGTCTGAAACCGGCGGCGTGTCTGAAACCGCGCGATGGGGGGTAGGGAACCAGTACCACGCATTGTTGCCGGTGTTGCGCGCCCGCGATGGGCACTGCACCGCCGCCGCGTGACAGTGGACTTTGGCCAGACACCAATGGGCAGGCCCAGGCCGCCTTGGAGGGGAGGAGCAATATGACCACCGATTCCGATACCGCCCGGGACCTTGCCTTACTGGAGGTGCACGACCCGCGGGACGGCAGCCTGGTGGGCGTGCTGGAGGAAACAAGCTCAGACGAGGTGCGGGCCGCCGTCGCCGCCGCCAAGGCGGCCCAATCAGGCTGGGCAGCCACCGACGCTGCCGCCCGCGGCGAACTGCTGGAAGCGGCCGCGGCGGCCTTGCAGGAGCACTCGCAGGAGCTGGCCGCGATGAACGCGCGGGAGACCGGTCGGCCGGAACATGAAGCCCTGGAGGGCGTGCTGGCCGGGGCCGGAACCCTGCGCCAGTACGCCCAGCTGGGCCCGGTGCACCGCGGCCGAAGCCTGCGCGGCGGTTCGCTTGCCGCCGACTACACCGTGAACGAACCACGGGGCGTGGCCGTAGTGCTCACGCCTTGGAACGATCCGGTGGCGGTGGCCGCCGGGCTGCTGGGTGCCGCCCTGGCGACGGGAAACACGGTGTTGCACAAGCCTAGCGAACGCTGCCCGCATCTGGGTGAGCTGCTCGGCCGGATTCTCTCGGAGGTGCTGCCGCCGCAGGTCATGACCACGCTGACCGGCGGCCCGGCGGTCGGGGCGGCGCTGGCCGGCCACCCGGATGTCGATGTGATCGCGCACGTCGGATCGAGCCTCACCGGCGCCAGGATTGCCCGGGCCGCGGCGCTCACCGGCGCCCATGTCATCCGCGAGAACGGCGGAAACGATCCGCTGATCGTCGACGCCGGCGTGGATCCGGCATGGGCGGCGGAGCAGGCGGCCATCGGGGCGTTCGCCAACAGCGGCCAGATCTGCACGTCGGTGGAGCGCGTCTACGTGCACCGCGACGTCGCGGGCCCGTTCTGTGAGGCGCTCGCCGCCGAGGCCCGCAAACGCAACGACGGCGGGGCGATGGCGCCGCTGGTGGACCGCAGGCTCCGGGACAGCGTCAACGCCCAGGTGGCCGAGGCGCTCGCGCTCGGGGCGACGGCCGCCGAGGGCGGCTCGGTGCCAGAGGGGCCGGGCGCCCATTATCCGGCCACCGTGCTGCTGGACTGCACGGACCGCATGACCGTGATGCAGGAGGAGACCTTCGGCCCGGTGGCGCCGGTCCGGGTGGTGGACAGCTTCGACGACGGGCTTCAGTTGGCGGCGGAGGGCCGGTACGGCCTGGCCGCGACGGTGCTGACCGCGGACCTGGAGCATGCGCACCGGGCAGTTGCCGCGCTCCAGGTGGGCACGGTCAAGGTCAACGCCGTCTTCGGGGGCGCCCCGGGCGGCTCCGCGCAGCCCCGCCGGGACAGCGGCGATGGCTTCGGCTACGGCCCCGAACTGCTGGACGAGTTCTGTGCGGTGAAGGTGGTCCACGTGGGCCTCCCCGGCGGGGTGCGGCCATGAGCACGCCCCTGTCGGACGTTTCCGGGCTGGCCGGCTGGCTGCCGTCCCGGCTGGCGGAGGCCGCCCCGCGGGTCACCGTGGTCGGTGACGTGATGCTGGACGGCTGGTTCAGCGGCCGGATCGAACGGTTCTGCCGGGAAGCCCCCGCCCCGGTAGTGGACATGACCAGGCGGGAGTACGCGCCGGGCGGCGCCGCCAACACGGCCATGAACCTCGCCGCACTCGGCGCCCGGGTGCGCATTCTCGGCCTGGTCGGCGGGGACGACGCCGGGCGACGGCTCGCTGCCCTCCTGCAGGGTGCGGGGGTGGACATTTCGGGGCTGGTGGAACACGAGGACGTCCTGACCACCACCAAGTACCGCATCATCGGCGGCGACCAGATCATGCTGCGGCTGGACGAGCGCACGGAGCGGGTGCCGGAAGCGGCGCAGGAGCGGCTGGCCGCAGCAGTTCCGGACGCGCTCGCCGGCAGCGACGCCGTGGTGGTCTGCGACTACGGTTCCGGCGCGTTGGGCGGTGCCGTGCGCAGCGTGCTGGCCCGTCACCGCGGCGGCCGGCTGTTGGTGGTCGACGCCCACGACCCGCGGCCCTGGTCGGAGGTTGCGCCGGACCTGGTCACGCCGAATGCCGCCGAAGCTGCCGCGCTGCTGGGCGTGACGCTGGATCCCGACACGGACCGAGCCGCCGCCATAGCCGATCACGCCGGGGAACTGCTGGAGGCGACCGGGGCGGGCGCCGCCGTCGTCACCTTGGACAAGGACGGCTCCTTCCTGCTCACGCCCGACGGCGGGACCCACCGCACGTGGGCCACCCCGGTCACCGAGAAGCAGGCTTCGGGCGCCGGCGATACCTACGTGGCCTGCCTGACTCTGGCGCGGGCCGCGGGACTGCAGCTGAGCACCAGCCTGGACCTGGCCCAGGCCGCCGCGGACGTCGTGGTGCGCCGGCGCGGCACGTCGGTCTGCAGCACTACCGACCTCGCCTCGCACCTGGGCACCTTCTCCGATGCGGCCCTGGATGCGGAGGCGCTCGGGCAGGCGATCGCCGCCGAGCGGGCCTCGGGCAAGCGCATTGTGCTGACGAACGGGTGTTTCGACGTGTTGCACCGCGGCCACACCCGCTACCTGAACCAAGCCAAGCAACTGGGCGACGTGTTGGTCGTGGCGCTGAACAGCGACGCATCTGCCCGGCGGCTGAAGGGGCCGGACCGGCCGATCAACCCGGCCGCCGACCGGGCCGGCATCATCGCCGCGCTCAGCTGTGTGGACTACGTGACCGTGTTCGACACGGACACGCCCATCCCGCTGATCGAAGCGATCCGGCCCGACATCTACGCCAAGGGCGGGGACTACTCTCCGGAGATGCTCGAGGAAACGGCGGTGGTAGAAGCCTGCGGCGGCGAGGTCTGCATCCTGGACTATGTGTCCGACCACTCCACCACGGCGGTGGTCCGCCGGATCCGCGGCTCGGCGCCCCCGGCGGAAACAGGTCCCGCCCCGGCCGCGGGAGCGAATCCGGCCTCGGGACTTGATTCGGCGTGAGCCGCAGGAGTTCGGCCAGCTGGGCCCTGGCTCCACCGGAAACAGGGCCGGAGCTGGACGTGTTGGTGCCCAGCTATGGCCGGGAAGCGGAGCTGGCGGTGACGCTCGCCGGGTTGGCGGCGCAGGACGGCCCGGAGTTCTCGGTCATCGTCAGCGACCAGACCGACGGCGCCCCCGCCTGGGAGCACCCGGCCGCCGGGGCGATGATCCGGGTGCTGGAAGCCCAGGGGCGTCCGGTCCGGCTGGAGCGGAATCTGCCCCGGCGCGGGCTGGCCGAGCAGCGCGACTTCCTGCTCCGGCTTGCCACGGCTGAACTCGTGCTGTTCCTGGACAACGACGTGTGGCTGGAACCGGGCATGCTGGTCCGGATGACGGCGGCCATTCGGGAGGCGGGCTGCGGATTTATCGGTGCAGCGGTGCAGGGCATGTCCTACCTGGACGACGTGCGGCCGGGGGAGCAGGAACCCTTCGAACTGTGGGACGGCCCGGTGCGGCCCGAGCGCATCCGCCGCGAGGACCACCGGTTCGGCCGCTGGCAGCTGCATAACGCGGCAAACCTGACGCATATCGCCGCCGGGTTGGGCATTCCGGACGGCGGCTGGCGGCTGTACAAGATCGCGTGGGCCGGCGGCTGCGTGCTGTACCGTCGGAGCGCGCTGCTGGAGTGCGGCGGGTTCGGATTCTGGCAGGAACTGCCGCCGGCCCACGCCGGGGAAGACGTGGTGGCGCAGCTGAGGGTCATGGAACGCTACGGCGGTGCCGGCATCCTGCCATCCGGCGCCGTCCACCTGGAATCGCCCACCACGGTCACCGATCGCTCCACGGAAGCCGCGGACGTGGTGCTGCGGGATTAGCCCCGGCGCAACCTATCCCGCTTCCTGCCACCCGCCGCCGACCGTGTAGCTGGCGACCAGCGTGCCCGCCCCGGGCTGCATCGAGTCGTCGGGATCGTCGTAGAGCTGCGCCGCGTCCGCCTTGCTGTTGGACAGGATGGACTCCGCCGCTTCCTTGGCCTCGGCCAGCGAGGCCCCGAACACCTCGCTGCGGGCAGGCAACTGGTCGGTGCGGACGATTTCCGCATCGGTTTCGCTGAGCGGGACCGTATAGCCGCGGTGCTCGTCGCTGACCGGGAACTCGAAGCTTTCCCCGTCCGGCGCGGCCGGAATGGTGTACTCCAGGTAATAGGACATGGCGGTGCTCCTTTCGGCGCTGTCGGCCGCCGGTCAATCACGGCGGCGGCCCGGGCCCCCAGCCTGTCACAGCCGAAATGCGGTGCATAGGCCGCAGGAGTCCAACCCCCTCCGGCGGGGCGTTCCCGTCCCGGCCGCCCCGGATTCGCCCGCGGCCGGTTAGCCGTGCAGCGTCGTCGTCGTTAGACTGGCAGTTGCGTAAGGGAGTATCCAGATGCGCTGCAGCCGTCAACACGTAGGGCGCCGACGCCCGGCCGGTTGCAGTGGCCGGCCGTGCCGGAGGAGAGACTTGCGGGCTCACCGCTACCCGCTTACGGAAGGAAACCCATGAGCGTTTCTCCCCTGATTTGGGGCATCACGATCGCCGTGATCCTCGCGTTGCTCGCCTTCGACTATTTCTTCCACATCCGCAAGGCGCACGTGCCCTCGCTGAAGGAAGCGGCCATCTGGTCCGCCTTGTACGTGGGCATCGCCATCGTCTTCGGAATCCTGGTGCTGATCTACGGCGGCGTGGACATGGGCTCCGAGTACTTCGCCGGCTACATCACCGAGAAGGCGCTCTCGGTGGACAACCTGTTTGTCTTCCTCATCATCATCGCCAGTTTCAAGGTGCCGCGCGAAGACCAGCAGAAAGTGTTGCTGTTCGGCATTGTGTTCTCGCTGATCGCCCGCACCGGGTTCATCTTCCTGGGCGCGGCGCTGATCAACACGTTCGCCTGGGTGTTCTACGCCTTCGGCCTGATCCTGATCATCACGGCGGGCAACCTGCTCAAGCCCGGACACGACGGCGGCGAGGCGGACAACTTCATCATCCGGCTGGCCAAGCGCTTCTTCCACACCACGGATTACTACGACGGCGACAAGCTGTTCACCGTCAAGGACGGCAAGAAGGCGATGACGCCGATGCTGCTGGTCATGGTGGCCATCGGCGGCACGGACATCCTGTTCGCCCTCGACTCCATTCCCGCGATCTTCGGCCTGACGCAAAACGTCTTCATCGTCTTCACCGCCACCGCATTCTCGCTGATGGGCCTGCGCCAGCTGTACTTCCTGATCGACGGCCTGCTGGACCGGCTGATCTACCTGTCCTACGGCCTCGCAGCAATCCTGGCCTTCATCGGCGTGAAGCTGATCCTGCACGCACTGCACGAGAACAACCTGCCCTTCGTCAATGACGGCAACCCGGTTCCCGTGGTCGAGATCACCACCGGACTTTCGCTCACCGTCATCATCGGCATCCTTGTGGTCACCGTCGTCGCCTCGCTGCTGAGCAAGGCCGGCAAGGCACAGAACGCCATCAACAACGCACGCCGGCACGCGGTCAACTACATGGATCTCTCCTACACCGCTGACCCGGCAGAACGTGAACGCATTTACCGGCTGCTGGTGGAAGAAGAGCGCCAGATCGTGCAAATGGATCCGAAGTACCGCAACAAGGCCAAGGACGTGGACATCATCCGCGAACAAGTGGCCGAGGCCCACCGCCAACACGCGGAATACCAGCGGAGCTAAGTCCGCCCGGGCCGGTCGGACAAACGTCGGCTGACCGGCCCGGCGCACTGATTCGCCGGGCCGGTCGGGACAGGACCGGCCCCCTTCAAGGGCAAAACGTCCGGTGCTACCGTGAGTCTACTGATCAAGAAAACCCGCAGTTCCAATAGCAGGGAAGGTGATCACCATGACCGAGCAGGTCAACACGACCCACGCAGCCAACAAAAGGTACGCCGAGCTGTACAAGAAGCCGGGACCCTGGATCACGGTCTACGTGGACGCCAGCACGGGGACCGTGGACTCCCTGCGGGCAGGCGATGTGCTGCCGGACAGGCTGCGGGAATCGCTCGGGAAGCAGGGCGCCGCGAAAGCGGACATCGAGGCCGTGATCGACGCCGTTTCGCCGGCCACCGGCGTTCCGTCCCCGGTCTCCCGCTTCGTCCTGGTGCGCGGCGGTGAGGCCGAAATCAACGAGGTGCTCCCGGGCGAAATGTCCGGCCCGGAGGTGGTTCACACCGGCCCGATTCCGGACCTGGTGCCCCTGTTAAAGGCCCGCGGCGACGACTTCCCGTACGTGGTGGCCGAAGTCGGCCGGGACGGCGGCGAGGTCCATCTGCAGTACGCTCGCCGGAACGGCGTGGTGGAAACGAGGACGGTGGAGGGCGAGCGGGAGAACCTGACCAAGGTTCCCGGCGGCGGCTGGTCCCAGGGCCGCTATCAGCACCGCACCGAGGAAATCTGGCGCAAGAATGCCGATGA
Organism: Arthrobacter sp. B0316-1-20; assembly: GCF_059091865.1. Classification (NCBI taxonomy): domain Bacteria; kingdom Bacillati; phylum Actinomycetota; class Actinomycetes; order Micrococcales; family Micrococcaceae; genus Arthrobacter; species Arthrobacter sp. B0316-1-20. The sequence goes on from NZ_JBNHHC010000006.1 coordinate 100,381, forward strand.
AATCGCCGCCGAGATCGACCGCGTGGTGCAGGCCAGCAAGGCGCGGCTGCTGATTGTGGCCGGCGACATACGGGCCCGGGAACTGGTGGTCGACCAGCTTTCCGAAGCCAGCCGGGCGATCGAAGTCACCATCGAGTCGCACACCCGCACAGGCGGCGCGGACAAGGACGCGCTCCGTGCCGAAATAGCCGCCCGGGTGGCCCATGTGTGGACGGAACAGCGCAAAGCCATCCTCGACCGCTTGGCCAACCAAACCGGGCAGGCCCATCCGGAGTGGACGGCGGGCCTGGGCGAGTGCGTCCGGGCCCTGCAGCAGGCGCAGGTCGGCACGCTGCTCATGAACGACGACGCCCTCGCCGATCACAACGTGCATGCCCTGACGGCCGAACCGTGGATCGCTACGGCGGGGGAGCAAGCCGTCAATGGCGACCTGCTGGCCAAGGTGCCTGCCCCTGCGGCGCTGGTCCGGGCAGCGGCGCTGACCGACGCGCGGGTGACCATGGTCCCCGAAGGAGCCCTGCCGGGAGGCAAAAGCATAGCGGCGCTGCTGCGCTGGCCCACCGGCCCCGACGTGCCGCGCGGCTAAGGTCCTTCGGCGGGCCAGCGGGCCAGCGGGCAGCCGGGCGGCTAGACGGCCGAGGCGCTGAATCCGCCCAGTGCCAGCGCCACGGGCACCGCGGCGGCGGCTGCCCCGGCGTGCGGCCGGCAGGCGGACGGATACGGCAGCGCCGGCCGGACCTCCACCGCGGCCTGCCCGCTGAAGAGTTCCGGCAACCGGTAGCCGAATCCCTCGGCCGCGTCGAGCAGTCCTGCCGCCAGCTGTGCGGCCTGTTCCTGGAAGCCGGTGCGCAGCAGCCCCATCACAATCCACGCGGTCTCCTGCGTCCAGACCGCCCCCGAGCGGCGGCGGGTCGGCCAGAACCCGGGGTTTGCCGTCGACAGGGTGCGGACGCCGTAGCCGGAGAACAAGGTCCGGTCCATCAGCCGCGCGGCCACCGTCCGGGTCTCCTCGGGGTTCAGCAGCCCCGTGCCCAGCAGGTGTCCCATGCCGGACCCGACCCCGTCCACCCGCTGCTTCCGTTCGTCGAGTGCCATCGCCGGGTACGGGCCGGCGTCGTCGGCGCACCAGAACCGGCTGCGGAAGTTCTCCGCCAGCCGCGACGCGTAGTCGCGCCACTCGGCGCCGGCGTTCATTTCGCCGAAGTAGTCGAGCAGCACGGCCGCGGCACGGGCCGCCTCATAGGCGTAGGCCTGGAGTTCGGCCGAGGCGACCGTTCCGGTGGCCGGCCTGCCGTCCAGATAGTGGTAGGCGGCCCGCGTGTCGCCGGACCCCTGGTGTCCCGGACCCTGCAGGGCGGGAACCGGCGTCTCCAGGAAGCCGTCGCCGTCGGGGTCGCCGTCGATGCGCAGCCAGTCCAGCGCGGCCTCCAAATGGGGCAGCAGGTCCCGGACGGCATCCTCCGGCATCCCCGAGTGCCAGGCGTCGTGCAGCAGCACGATCCACAGCAGCGTGGCGTCGGGCGACCCGTACAGGACCGGGGGCAGTTGCCGGACCACGGCGTCCGCGGGCATCGACAGGCGGCGCTGCCGCACCTCCTGGACCATCAGGCCGGGCTGTTCGCCCGATTCCGCCGACTCGGCTGTGCCCTGCCAAGCTGCCACTGCCCGCAGCGTCCCTTCCGCTACCGCGGCGTCGACCGGCAGCAGCAGCCTGGCGGCAACCAGCGCCTCCCGGCCGTACAGCGTCAGGAACCATGGGGCCCCCGCGGCCAGGAAGACGTCGCCGGGGGTTTGGCGCCCGGCCATCCGCAGGCTGTTAAGGTCGGTCATGGAGCGGCTCATCAGTCGTTGCAGCCGGGGATCCCCGGCCAGCGACGGCGTGCGCAGCGGGGGCGCGCCCGCGCCGGTCAGGGGAGCCTCGGCGTCGTCAAGCTCCAGGCTCCAGGACAGGACGACGACGGCGCCCGGCTTGAGCAGTTCAGTCCACTCCAGCCGGACCAAGCTGCCGTCGAAGCTGACCCGGGCGCCTTCGGCCGTCAGCGCGGCGCGTGTCTTGTCCCGCCAGCTCCAGATGGCGCCGCCGGGGGCCACCGAGCCGGCCTCGCCCGCGGCCCCGGCGCGCACCTGCTCCAAGGGAATGGCATCGGCCACCAGATCGACGCGGACCTGGAGTTCCAACTCGTCCTCGAGGGCCGACGTGAACGTCAGCGCCTCGGCCAGCCGGCCGCCTTCCGCCGCCCGCGAGCGGTTCAGGGTGACCAGCGGATCGGCCCCGTCCTCGGCGGTCCGGATGAAGGAGAAGAAGTCGGCGCGCCCGGCCGAGCGCGACTGGGTGGAAATCCACTCCGGTTCCTGCCCGTTCACCGCCAGCAGGCACCGGGCCAGCACCCGGTCGTCCCCGCAGTAGACCCCTTGGGCCCCGGTACCCCGGATCTGCCCGTGGGGCTCGCTCCAGGCTTGGACGGGTGCGGCAAATACTCCCGTGAGATCGTGCAGGTACGGCTGGCGGTAGACCATGGAATCATCTTGGCAGCATCGGCTGCGCGGGAACAATCTTCGGCCGGCCGGACACCGGCAGGCTGGACACCGGCCGGCCGGACACCGGCCGGATGGATTCAGGCGACGGTGCCGGAGGCGTCCCGCCCGCCGGGTGTCCAGGACAGGTGGATCAGGACCCCGTCCGTCGTCTCTTCGATCACCAAGCGCAGCTCGTCGCCGTAGAGCTCCCGGGGCCCGGAAGGGCCGCTTTCGCTTTGCTGGACCAGATCGACCAACGCGGCCGCCATCGCCCGCCCCCAGTCTTGGTGGTTCTTGCTGTTGGCGGTTGCGGTGGCGGTATAGGTGGCGTTCATTCTGCGCACGTCCTGACTGCACGTTTAGAACCTGCCGCACGACGCTGTGCCGCAGGTCCCATCAGAGTAGCCAGCACCAGTGACCCCGATCTACCTTTTCGCGTACATTACTCGTATGTGACGTCGGTCATACGCGGCAGGGGGGTCATGATGAGGGGCAGCGGTCCCGGGGGTGCGGACCGCGACGAAGCGGTCCGCAGGCTGCGGGAGGACATCCTGGCGGGCGGTTTGGAGCCGGGCTCCAGAGTGACCGTTGCCGGGCTCGCTGGCCGCATCGGTACGGAGGAAGCCTTGGTGCGCGACGCCGTCGGCGATCTCACGCAAGAAGGCCTGATCGAGGCCACCGGGCACGAACACCGGATCGCCAATCCCGGTCCCCAGCAGGCCATCCAACTCCTGGATGTGATGGGCGTGGTGCTGGTAGCGCTGTTCGAGCGGGCAGCCCCGCGGCTGTCGCCTCAGGAGATCGACACCATGGCCACGATGGCGGACGACCTGCGGGCGGCGACCGACCGGGAGGACATCCTGGGCGCCTACCGCGCCGCCGGCAGCCTGGTAACCGTCATCCTGGGGGCGGCGGATCACCAGGAACTGAGGGCCGTGAACATGCACGTCCTCGACCGTTCGCTGGCCCGGTTGCACTTGTTCCAACACGCCCTCGCCTATCCTCTCTGGGCCGACGGCTGGCGCGAGACCGTGCAGTACCTCCAGCGGGGCCAGCATGAGGCGGCGGTGGAGCGGCTGCGCCAGACATTCTGGATCCTCGCCGAAGGGCTGGGCCAGGAGGGTTCCTAGCCCGCCTGCCGGGCAGCCGGGCCGCGACGGGATAAAGTGATTCCCGGCCGGTTTTGATCCCGGCCGCCCGCCCGGCCTTTCGACCCATGGACCACGCTTGCCCTCGCCCGCACAACTGACCGCCGACGCCCCACCGAGCCCGGATTCCCCACCGCCTCAGGGTGCCAGCCCCGCCCCGCGGCGGCCTGCCCCGTTTGCCGGCCGGCTGACCGTGCTCGTCGGCGTCCTGCTGCTGGCGCTCAGCCTGCGGCTGGCCGTCTCCGGCGTGTCGCCGGTGCTGGCGGATATTGCCGCGGATCTGCCGTTCGGCACGGCCTCCGCCGGTGTGCTGGGCATGCTGCCGACCGCCGCCTTCGCCGCTGCCGGGTTCGCAGTTCCGTTGCTGATGCGCCGGATCGGCATGGAAGCACTGCTGCTCGTGGCACTGGGCATGGCCGCCGTCGGCCAACTGGGCCGTGCGCTGGCCTCCGACGTGCCGGCGTTCCTGGTCCTGTCCGGCCTCACCATGGTTGGCTACGGGATCGGCAACATTTTGCTGCCGCCGCTGGTGAAGCGCTATTTCCCGGACCGGATCGGCCTCATCACCGCGCTTTACGTGACCTTGCTGGCGGCCAGTACGGCGCTCAGCCCGCTGCTTGCCGTGCCGCTTGAGCAGGCTGCCGGCTGGCGGTTCTCGATCGGAGTGTGGGCGGCCGTGAGCGCGGCCGCCCTCGTGCCGTGGCTGATGACCGCGTGGACGGAACATTGGCGCCGCCGCACCGCGCGCCTGGTGCTGCAGCCCTACCGGCCCGGCGGCTTGGACATCCTCCCGCCCGATGAGGGCAGCGCCCGGCAGCCGGCCGGTTCCGGGCCTGCCGTGAGTCTCGGTACGGGGGCCGGCCCCGGCGCTGCCGGCCCCGGGGCGGTGACCGTCCCCGGCCCTGCGGCCGGCCCCGCAGGAGCCGACGGGCCGCCCGTTGCGGAAGCCTCGGAGCCCGCAGCGGGAGCTGAGGCCGGTTCCGTCGGGACGACGTCGGTCCGCGTCTGGCGCTCGTCGGTCGCCTGGGGCCTGGCCCTGGTGTTCGCCGGGACCTTGTCGAACACGTTTGCCATGTTCACGTGGTTGCCGCCGTTGCTGGTGGACAGCGGGATGCTGCCCCCGACGGCGGGCACCATGCTGGCCTACTACGCCATCCTGGGCCTGCCCACCAGTCTGTTGGTGCCGCTGATCGCGGGGCGGCTGCGCAATCCCCTGGGCCTGGGCCTGCTGTTCATCGGCTTTTACACGGCCGGATACGCCGGGCTGCTGCTGTCACCCTCGTTCGGCACCTGGTTGTGGATCACCCTGGCGGGGCTCGGCCAGGGCACCTTTGCGCTGGGCCTGCTGCTGGTGAACCTCAGGACCCGCACCACGGCCGGCGCGGGGCTGCTCTCCGGGTTCGCGCAAGGCATCGGCTACACGGTCGCCTGCGCCGGCCCGCTGATGTTCGGGCTGCTGCGCGAGGCCAGCGGCGGCTGGGGTGCTTCCTTCGGCCTGCTGGGCGGTGCCTTGCTCATCCTGGCGGTGGGCCTGGTCATCGTGGGCCGGCCCCGCTATCTGGAGGATTCGGCCCGGGATGGATAGCGGCCGCTGAGGCACAGCGCGTGGTTGGATGGGGAAATGCCGAGCCATGCCCTTGTGTCCCCGCCCAAGCTTGAGCCCGGTGACCGGGTCGCGATTCTCTCCCCGTCCTTTGCTGCCCCCGGGTTCGCGCCGGATGTCCACGAGCAGGCGATGCGTCGACTCAGCGCCGAAACGGGACTGGTCCCTGTGGAATACCCGACGACCCGGAAGCTTGGCGCTTCCGCCGCGGAACGCGCCGCGGACCTGCACGCCGCTTTGTCCGACCCGGCCATCCGGGCCATCCTCGCGACCATCGGCGGCGACGACCAGGTAGCCCTCATTCCCCATCTGGACGCCGGTCTCGCCGCCGCGAACCCCAAGATCTTCATGGGCTACAGCGACAACACGAACCTCTTGAACTGGCTGTGGTCGGTCGGGATAGCAGGCTACTACGGGGGCTCGACCCAGGTGCACCTCGGAGCCGGGCCGCACATTGACGACCAGCACCTCGCGTCGCTGAAGGCAGCGCTCTTTAAGGGCGGTGAGCTGGAGATTGTTGACCCAGGCGAGTCCGAGGACTTCGGGCCGGACTGGCTGACGCCACAAGCCCTTGTCAACTTCGGTGAACGGGAACCCACGCAGCCGTGGACGTGGGCGGGGCCCGAGCGGGAAGCGACCGGCCGCACCTGGGGCGGGTGCCTGGAAGTCATCGATCAGCTGGCCATGGCCGATCGGCTGCCGCCCCTGGGAGCCCTCGAGGGGTCGATCCTGATTGTTGAAACCAGTGAGGAGTTGCCTCCGGCAGCGTGGGTCAAGAGATGGGTCCGGGCATTGGGGGAACGGGGCGTCCTCTCGGCGGTGGAAGGAGTGCTCGTCGCCCGGCCTCCGGTGAGCAGTCACGGTACCGTCCCGCCAGCGGAGGAGCGTGCCCGGCTCCGCGCCGCGCAACGCGATGCAGTCCTCGCCGAGATAAAGCGCTACAACGACCCGGCCGTCGTCTGCATCGGAGTCCCGTTCGGCCATACCCGTCCGCAATGGATCGTGCCCTACGGAGGGACAATGCGGCTCAATGGCCGGGATCGAACCATCACGGCCGATTACAGTTGACCGCTGAGGCAGGCGGTCCGGGCGACGGATGCGCGGCTGCGTGAGCGTCCCCGCGCCTGCGGGCAGGCACGCATTCCTCGCCGTGGCCCCGGCCGGTAAGCTGGCGCCACAGTCGACCGGCGGGAGGCGCCATGAAGTTCAACGACCTGCTCGCAGATGCCTACGGCAGGATCCAGGAGCGCGTCCACTCCGTGCTGGACGGGCTGGACGCCGGACAACTGGCCGCCCGGCCCGGCGGTGACAGCAACTCGATTGCCTGGCTTATCTGGCATCTGACGCGCATCCAGGACGACCATATTGCCGATGTCGCCGGCACGGACCAGTACTGGCTGACCGGCTGGGCGGAGCGGTTCGACCTGCCGCTGCCCCGGAAGGACCATGGCTACGGCCACACGTCGCAGCAGGTGGCGGCCGTCCGGGTCGAATCGGCCGACCTGCTGCGCGGCTACTACGACGACGTCCATGCCGGCACCCTGGAGTATCTGGCCGGACTGAGCGAGGATGACCTGGACCGGATCGTGGACACCCGGTGGGACCCGCACGTCAGCCTGGGGGTGCGGCTGGTCAGCGTCCTGGACGACTGCCTGGAGCACGTCGGACAGGCCGCCTACGTGAAGGGCATGCTCTCGCGCACCGATGCCTAGCGGCGGCCACGCGGGTTCCGGCGCCCCCGCGGCGGCCGCAAGCCGCGCCGTCGGGCGTCGCCGCCTTGTTGCGCGCCAGCCGCTGGACTACCATTCAAGGAGTCAGTACAACTGCATACAGCCTTCGACATGCGGCGGGAGAGTCCTGCTGGGTACCAGTCAGCAGGCGCCGTAGGAGCAATACCTCCCCAGGAATCTCTCAGGCCCCTGTACCGCCGCGAAGAGGCAACTCTGGAAAGCAGCCGGACCGTTCAGGACCGGCTCACCGACGGTGCAAGCAGGAGGCGGCCCCTTGGGCCACAGCCTGCGGAATCTCTCAGGTTCAGTCACAGAGTGGGGAGGAACCCTTCACTACCGGCATGGTCAGCCCAGCCGGGGATAACTGGAGTTCCTCACATGACGGCTAAGTCCACCAGCGCTACCCGGCCCGGCAGCGCCTCCTTCACCGACCGACACATCGGTCCGCGCCGGAACGACGCGGAAACCATGCTCAAGCAGTTGGGCTACGGCAGCATCGACGAGCTGGTGGACGCGGCCGTGCCCGCCGACATCCGCCAGCAGGAACCGCTGGCGCTGCCCGCCGCCCGCAGCGAGTCCCAGGTCCTGGGGGACCTGCGCGCCCTCGCCGCGAAGAACGTGACGGCCGTGCAGATGATCGGCCAGGGCTACTACGACACCATCACGCCGCCGGTGATCCGCCGCAACGTGGTGGAAGACCCGGCCTGGTACACCGCCTACACCCCGTACCAGCCGGAAATTTCGCAGGGCCGGCTGGAGGCGCTGCTGAACTTCCAGACCATGGTCCAGGACCTCACCGCGCTGCCGATCGCCAACGCCTCCCTGCTGGACGAAGCCACCGCAGTGGCCGAAGCCGTGCTGTTGATGCGCCGGTCCAACAAGTCCAAGTCCGCCGGCAAGACCGTGCTGGACGCGGACCTGCTGCCGCAGACCATCGCCGTCGTTAAGGGCCGGGCCGAGGCGCTGGACTTCGACGTAGAGGTTGCCGACCTCTCCGCCGGCCTGCCGGACGGCGACATCTCGGGCATCGTGCTGCAGCAGCCGGGAGCCTCCGGCCGGGTGTTTGACCAGGCTCCGGTCATCGCGCAGGCCAAGGAGCGCGGCGCCTTGGTCACCGTGGCCGCCGACCTGCTGGCGCTGACCCTGATCACGCCGCCGGGCGAGCAGGGCGCGGACATCGCCGTCGGCAACACCCAGCGTTTTGGCGTGCCGCTCTTCTTCGGCGGCCCGCACGCCGCCTACATGGCCGTCCGCAAGGGGCTGGAGCGTTCCTTGCCCGGCCGCCTGGTGGGGGTCTCGAAGGACGACGCCGGCCGCCCCGCCTACCGCCTGGCGCTGCAGACCCGCGAGCAGCACATCCGCCGCGAGAAGGCCACCTCCAACATCTGCACCGCGCAGGCACTGCTGGCCGTCGTGGCCAGCATGTACGCCGTCTACCACGGCCCCGAGGGCCTGAAGGCGATCGCGCAGCACGCCAATGAGGCCGCCCGCACGCTGGCAGGCGTGCTCACCGGCGCCGGGTATGCGCTGGCGGCAGACCGGTTCTTCGACACCCTCACGGTGAAGGCTCCGGGCAAGGCCGCCGAGATCGCCGCCGCCGCCGAGGCCAAGGGCGTGAACCTGCGCCGCATCGACGCCGACCACGTCGGCATTTCCGCCGATGAAACGACGACGGCGGAGCACCTCGCCCTGGTCGCGGAGGCCTTCGGCGTGGAGGACGCCGCCGGCAAGACCGCCGAAACGGCCGGGAACGCCGGCTTCGAGCTGCCGGAGGAGCTGCTGCGCAGCTCCTCCTACCTGGACCATCCGGTGTTCCACAGCCATCGCTCCGAGACCCAGATGCTGCGCTACCTGCGCCGGCTGTCTGACCGAGACCTGGCCCTGGACCGGACCATGATCCCGCTGGGCTCGTGCACCATGAAGCTGAATGCGACGGCGGAAATGGAGGCGATGACCTGGCCGGAATTCGCGTCCATCCACCCGTTCGCCCCGGCCAGCCAGACCGCCGGCTGGCGCGAGCTGATCACCGATCTGGAGGAACGACTCGCGGCGATCACCGGCTACGCCGGCGTCTCCATCCAGCCCAACGCCGGTTCGCAGGGCGAATACGCCGGCCTGCTCGCCATCCGCCGCTACCACTTGGCCAACGGCGACGACCAGCGCGACGTCTGCCTGATCCCCGCCTCCGCGCACGGCACCAACGCCGCCTCGGCCGTGCTGGCCGGCATGAAGGTTGTCGTGGTCGCCACGGCACCGGACGGCACCATCGACCACGCCGACCTGCGCGCGAAGATCGACCAGAACGCCGACTCGCTTTCGGCCATCATGATCACCTATCCGTCAACGCACGGCGTGTACGACGCGGACGTGCGCGACGTCTGCGAGGCGGTCCATGCCGCCGGCGGGCAGGTGTACATCGACGGGGCCAACCTCAACGCGCTGGTAGGACTCGCGCAGCCGGGCAAGTTCGGCGGCGACGTCTCCCACCTGAACCTGCACAAGACCTTCTGCATCCCGCACGGGGGCGGCGGCCCCGGCGTCGGGCCGGTAGCGGTGGCCGAACACCTGGTGCCGTTCCTGCCGGGCAACGCCGCGCTGGCCGAACACGAAGGCAAGGGCGTGCCCGTCTCGGCCAGCGAGTACGGCTCGGCCGGCGTGCTGCCGATCTCCTGGGCCTACGTGGCCATGATGGGGGCCGAGGGCCTGACCGAGGCAACGAAGAGCGCCCTGCTGGCCGCGAACTACGTCGCCGCCCGGCTGAACGAGCACTTCCCGGTGCTCTACACCGGCAACGACGGGCTGGTCGCGCACGAGTGCATCCTGGACCTGCGCGAACTCACCGCCAAGTCGGGGGTGACCGCCGAGGACGTGGCCAAGCGCCTGATCGACTACGGCTTCCACGCGCCCACCCTGTCCTTCCCCGTGGCCGGCACCCTGATGGTGGAGCCGACCGAGTCCGAGGACCTGACGGAGATTGAGCGGTTTATCGACGCGATGATCGCGATCAAGGGCGAAATCGACCAGGTGATCGCCGGCGACTTCCCGCTCGACGCCAGCCCGCTGCGCCTGGCCCCGCACACCGCCGCCGCCGTGGTCAGCTCCGACTGGGACCGGCCGTACACCCGGGAGCAGGCCGCCTTCCCGGTACCGGGCCTGCAAGTGGACAAATACTTCGCCCCGGTGGGACGGATCGACGGCGCCGGCGGCGACCGCAACCTGATCTGCAGCTGCCCGCCGCCCGAAGCCTTCGAGAACTAGAGAGGTCAGCACCGCATGACTACCGAGACCACCACCATGCCCCGCCACACCGCGCTCTACGAGGAACACGAGCGGCTGGGTGCCTCCTTCACCGACTTCGGCGGCTGGATGATGCCGCTGAAGTACAGCAGCGAACTGGCCGAGCACCGCGCCGTGCGCAACAGCGCCGGCCTGTTCGACCTCTCCCACATGGGCGAAGTTTGGGTCACCGGCCCGGAGGCCGGGAAGTTCCTGGACTACGCACTCGTCGGCAAGCTCTCCGCCGTCACCGAGGGCCGGGCCAAGTATTCGCTGATCTGCAACGCCGACGGCGGCATCATCGATGACCTGATCATCTACCGGCGTCCCGCCGACCAGCACGGGGACCGTTACCTGGTGGTGCCCAATGCCGGCAACGCCCCGACGGTTGCCGCGGAACTCGCCGCACGGGTCGAAGGTTTCGACGCCACGGTGGAGGACGCCACGGCCGAGACCTCGCTGGTGGCAGTGCAGGGACCGAAGTCCGTGGAAATCCTGCTCCAGCTGGTGCCCGCCAACCAGCATGGCACGGTGCGGGACATGAAGTACTACGCCGCCGACGAGGTGGACTTCACGGTGTCCGGGGCGCCGCTGAAGCTGCTGCTGGCCCGGACCGGGTACACCGGCGAGGACGGCTTCGAGATCTACGTCCCGAATACCAACGCGGCCGCGCTCTGGAACGCCCTGCTGGAAGCCGGGCGGGGCGCCGACCTGCTGCCGGCCGGGCTGGCCTGCCGCGACTCGCTTCGGCTGGAGGCGGGCATGCCGCTGTACGGCAACGAGCTCACCCTCGAGACCAGCCCGTTCGACGCCGGCCTGGGCGGCGTGGTGGCGCTGAAGAAGGACGGCGACTTCGTGGGCCGCGGCGCCCTCGAGGCGCAGAAGGAGAAGGGCTCGGCCCGCAAGCTCGTGGGACTCAAGGGGCTTGGCCGGCGCGCCGGCCGCTCCCACTACCCGGTGCTGAAAGACGGCCGGACCATCGGCGAGGTCACCTCCGGCCAGCCCAGCCCCACCCTCGGCTATCCGGTGGCTCTGGCCTACGTGGACGCCGAGTATGCCGAACCCGGGACCAGGGTGGACATCGACCTGCGCGGCAAGCCCGAACCGTTCGAGGTTGTAGGGCTGCCGTTCTACCGGCGGGAGAAGTAGTCCTCACCCGCTTTCAGGGTGCCGCCGTCCCCGCGGCCGCGGGGACGGCGCCGCCGCACCTCTCCACTCAAACAGGAAAGGGATGACATGGCCGTAGGCGTTTTTGACCTTTTCTCCGTAGGCATCGGTCCCTCCAGCTCGCACACGGTCGGCCCGATGCGGGCCGCCTCCGCGTTCGTGCGGGAGGTGGCCGACGCCGGCCTGCTCGACAAGGTTAACGGGCTGCGCGTGGACCTGTACGGCTCCCTCGCCGCCACCGGTCGCGGGCACGGGACGTTCACCGCCGTGCTGCTGGGGCTGGAGGGCTTCGAACCGGAGCACATCCTGCCCGACCAGGTGGAGGAGCGGCTGGCAGACATCGCCGCGTCCGGCCGGCTGCGGCTGGGGGCGGAACTGCCCGGCGCCGCCGCCCGGCCCCTGGACTACGGGGTGCAGGACATGGTGCTGCACCCGCTGACCGTGCTGCCCCGGCACACCAACGGCATGAGGTTCCAGGTGCTGGAATCGAGCGACGACGGCGAGGCACGGATTCTGCACGAAGCCACCTTCTTCTCCGTGGGCGGCGGCTTCATTGTCCGCGGCGGCGAGGAGGAAGCCGCCCGGGAGGAGTTGGAGTCCTCCAAACAGCAGCTGCCCTATCCGTTCCGCACGGCGGCGGGGCTGCTGGAGCACTGCCGCAGCACCGGCCTGGCCATCAGCGACATCATGATGCTCAACGAGGAGGCCTCCCGCCCGCGGGAAGAGATCGAGGCCGGACTCGTGCACATTTACAACGTGATGGAGGAGTGCAAGGACTCGGCCATCCGCCGCGAGGGCGAGCTGCCCGGCGGACTCAACGTCCGCCGTCGGGCCCCCGCCTGGCACGAGCGGCTGCGCAAGGAAGACCCGGACCGGGACCACAAGTACTGGCAGGAATGGGTCAACCTGGTGGCGCTGGCGGTGAACGAGGAGAACGCCTCGGGCGGGCGGGTGGTCACCGCGCCCACCAACGGGGCCGCCGGCATCATCCCCGCCGTGCTGTTCTACGCCACGCACTACGCACCCGGCATGGAACAGGCCAGCCGCGAGGACAAGGAGCAGGTGGTCGTGAAGTTCCTGTTGACCGCCGGTGCCATCGGGGTTCTCTACAAGGAGCAGGCTTCCATCTCCGGCGCCGAGGTCGGCTGCCAGGGCGAAGTCGGCTCAGCCTCGTCGATGGCTGCCGCGGGACTGGCCGAAATCCTCGGCGGAACTCCGGCCCAGGTGGAAAACGCGGCCGAAATCGCGATGGAGCACAACCTGGGGCTCACCTGCGATCCGATCGGCGGGCTGGTGCAGATCCCGTGCATCGAACGGAACGCCATCGGTGCCGCCAAGGCCGTGAACGCGGCCAAGATGGCGCTGATGGGGGACGGCACGCACCGGGTGTCGCTGGACGAGGTCATCATCACGATGCGCGAGACCGGCCGCGACATGAGCGACAAGTACAAGGAAACCGCCACCGGCGGCCTCGCCGTCAACGTCGTGGAGTGCTAGGAGGCCACGTCCTCCAGGTCCTGTCCTGACGGGCGCACGGCCGGCGGGCCCGCGGGACGCCGCGGCGGCATCGGCGGCCGGCGCGGGACGACCGGCTTTCGGGCACCCAGCAGGTCGGCGGACGGGCGTTCGGCGGGCTGCGGCCGGGTAGGTGCGGGCTGCGGCGCACGCGATGTCCCCGGCCGGTGGCCCGCGACGCCGCGCCACTGTCCGGCACCGGCGCGCAGCCGCCCCGTACCGGACTTGGCGGCAGCGCCAATCCTGCGCGAAGCGGGAGCAATCTTGCCGCCCAGCTCCTTGGCACGACCCGCGGCCTCCGCCCATGGCAGGGCGGAGATCGCCGGGCCGGCGGCGCGTGCCGCGGCCGAAAGCCGTTCGACAGCCCGGCGCCGGCCACCCGCCTCGGGCCGGTTGAGCACCATCAGGATGGCCGCGAGCAAGGCGACCGGGATGGAGACCAACACGGCAACGGCGCCGGCATACATGGCCAGGAAAACCTTGGCGGGGGAATCAAACAGGCCGGTCACGAAGGCCGCGGCTCCCAGCAGCAGCCAGAGCCAGAAAACCATGACGCCGCAGAGCGTGGCGCGGGCCCGGCGGTAGGTGCGGAGCGACCGCCCGCGCACGGTGTGCTTAGCCGCCTCCACGCTTCCTACTCCCCAACGACAGCCCCACGAATAGGGGCACCTGAGCACATTGTAGGCAGCCGCGTGCGCCCGGCGCGCAGGGCACGCCGGGGGGAGCGGGCCGGCGAATGCGGCCCTGCCGGAAGCGGGGCCCGACCGAGGGTTCAGCTGCGTCTGGGGCGGTGCTAGTCTGGCCGCAGGCCGGCCCCGCACCTGCCGGCGAAGGATGCACCAGGACCACCGAATCACTGTCGACAAACAGGGAGGAAACCTGGACCATGACCAATTCAGCGACGCCCCACATACTCATCCTGGGCGGCGGCTACGTCGGCCTCTACACTGCCTGGGGAATCCGCAAGCGGCTGGGACCGTCGTCGGCACGGATCACGGTGGTTGAGCCCAACTCCTACATGACGTACCAGCCGCTGCTGCCGGAGGTGGGCGGCGGAGAAATCGAACCGCGGATCGTCACGGTTAACCTCCGCAGCGCGCTGAAGAAGGTGGACATCGTCCGCGGCAAGCTGGTATCGCTGGACGTCCAGGCGAAGAACGCCCGGCTGCTCGAGCTCGGCGGCGACCAATTTTCGGTGGCCTACGACCATGTGGTCTTCGCCGTCGGTGCGGTCACCAGGACCTTCCCCACGCCTGGGCTGGAGCAGCACGGCATCGGGTTCAAGACCGTGGAAGAGGCCGTTTACTGCCGTGACAAGGTGCTCGACAACGTGGCCCTGGCCGCCGGCACGAGCGACCCGGAGGAACGGGCCAGGGCACTCACGTTCGTGGTGGTCGGCGGAGGGTATACCGGCGTCGAGGCCCTGACCGAGTTGAGCGACCTGTCCAAGCTCGCCGTGGACGCGCATCCGGAGCTGGACCGTTCGCAGCTGCGCTGGGTGCTGGTCGAGGCGCTGGACCGGGTTGCCCCCGAGGTCGGACCGAATCTCTCGGAGTGGACCCTGGGCCAGCTGCGCCAGCGCGGCATCGATGTGCGGCTGAACACCACCATGCCGTCCTGCGAGGATTCGGTGGCCGAGCTCAGTACCGGCGAGCGCATTCCGGCCGGTCTCATCATCTGGACGGCCGGCATGAAGCCCAATCCCGTGCTGGACGACACAAACGTGCCGCGCGGCCCGAAGGGACACGTTAACGCCAACGCCCGGCTGCAGGTCATCGACGATGCCGGCCAGGTAGTGCACGGCGCATGGGCCGCCGGCGACTGCGCCCAGGTACCCGATCTGGAAGCGGAGAAGCAGCCGGCCTACTGCCCGCCGAACGCCCAGCATGCGGTCCGCCAGGCCAAGCTGCTCGCCCAAAACGTGGTCAACGCCGTGCAAGGCCGGCCGCCGGCCGAGTACCGGCACAAATCGCTGGGCACGGTCGCGACCTACGGCGTCGGCCGGGGCGCCGCGAAGATCTTCGGCTACGAGCTAAAGGGCAAGCCCGCCTGGTACGCCGCCATGGGCTACCACGCCTTGGCGCTGCCCACCTGGATCCATAAGTGGCGCCTGCTGGCAGGCTGGAGCCCGCTGGTGTTCGGCGGCCGGGACATCACATCGATGGGCGCGACCCAGCACCCGCGCCGCGCCTTCGTGGAGGCGCACGCCGGCACGCAGAAGGGCCGGATGTAGGCCCCCGGGCAAGCAGGCGGGCCGGCAGGCCGCAGGAAGGGCCCGGGCAAGAGCAAGGTGTCGGACAGGCCGCAGGCAGGGCGCTGGCCCGGGCTGCGGCTGAGTTGGTGCCGGGTCGCCGCCGGTGGCTCCGCGGCTGCCCGCCGGCTGTGCGGAAGCCCCCTCCATGCCCGCGCCCTCCCGCGTCCGTCCTGGCACCACGAGGGCAACCGAGTCCAGCCGGCGCCGCCAAACGTGAGCCAACTCTCCATTGTTACGGCGGGAGACCCTTCTGCTGCGAAGCCTGCCGCCGGAAGTTCGGCGCGGGGAGTAGCCTGCTGGACGGAGCCCGACCCGGGCAGCGAGGAGAGCAGTATGTCCAGACACCCCAGTGGCGCACTGCTTTTCGTCCTGACCTGCGCCATGGGCGTCGGCCCGCTGCTGAACTACGGCCTGAGCACCGTCAGCCCGCTGGTCATTGACGACCTGGGCATCAGCGAGGGCCAATTCGGCCTGCTGGCCACGGCCATTTTCGCCAGCGCCGCGGTCTCCAGCATGTGGCTGGGCAAACTCAGCGACCGGATTTCCAGCCGCGCCCAGCTGATCCTGATCTTCGCCGGCACGGCGGTGGCCCTGGTGGTCGCCGCGCTGTCCCACCACTATCTGGTCCTGGTGATTGCCGCGCTGCTGGCCGGCCCCGCGCAGGCCATTTCCAACCCGACCACGAACCGGATCATCATGACCCAGGTTCCGGCGCCCAAGCGCCCGGGCTGGATCGGGGTCAAGCAGTCCGGCGTTCAGGGCAGCCAGCTGTTCTCGGGCTTGTTCTTCCCCGTCGCCGCGCTCTGGGCCGGCTGGCAAGGCGCCACTGCCCTGGCGGCCGTCGTCGCCGTCGGGCTGCTGCTCTACGGCCTGCGCCAACTCCCGGAACGGGGCACCGAAACGACGGCAGCGAAGGGGCCTCGCGCCCACGCGGCGCCTTCCGCCACCCCGGCGGCCGATGCCCCGGCCGCACCTGGCGCAAGCGCCCCGACCGCCCCGCCGGGCCGCACGAAGCAAACCGAGGGCGCCGGCGCGCCGGCCCGGTTCCCGCTCTCGGTCTGGCTGTTCGCCGGCTACGCACTGCTGTCCGGCCTGGGCATGCAGGCCACCAACGTCTATCTGCCGCTGTTCACGGTCCGGGAACTGGACTTCAGCCTGGTCATGGGCGGCGTGGCAGCCGGCGTCTCCGGCGTCGTCGGGGTGACCTCCCGGGTGCTGTGGGGGCGGCGCATGGCCAAGGGCGTGCGGGCCTCCACGCTGCTCATCCTGCTCGGCATCGGGGCGCTCGGCGGAGCGGGGGCGTTCCTGGCCGCGGGGTCGCTCGGAATCCCGGCGTTGCTCTGGGTGGGCGTCGTCCTGCACGGGGCCACCGTGTTGGGCACCAACGTGGTGGTGATCGCCGGGGTGATGCGCGTGGTTTCGGCCGAACGGGTCGGAGCAGCCTCCGGGATTGTCTCGATGGGGATGTATGCCGGTTTCGCCGCCGGTCCGCTGCTCATGGGCCTGTTGCTCGAGGCCACCGGCAGCTTCGATACCGGCTGGCTGCTGGTGGGCGCCGGATACCTGCTGTGCTCGGGGCTGGCCGTCGCCCTCCGCGCCTACGGCAACCGCGCCGGCGTCGTGCGCTGACCTGCCTGGCCCGACCGGTCCGGGGCAGGGCCGGCGAGTCGCCTCGGGTAGCTTGGTGAATGGTTAGGTTTGTAGTTGCAGGAAGGCACATGGTGAAAAAGCGCGCACTCGGACGGTCGGGATTGCACGTCTCGGAACTGAGTTTTGGGGCCGGCGGGTACTGGGGCATGAAGGCTTTCCCCGAACGGCAGGCGGCGCATCTGATCGGCCAGGCGCTCGACGGCGGCATCACCGCCTTCGACACCGGCCCGAATTACAGCCGCGGCAACGCCGAAGAGCGGCTGGGCCGGCTCCTCAAGGGCCGCACCGAAAATCTGGTGATCTCCACAAAGGTCGGATCCCACTGGATCAACAACCGGAATGTGAAGGATTACTCGGCCCGGGCCATCGCAAAGAGCGTGCACGGCAGCCTGCGGCGGCTCCAGCTGGACCACCTGCCCTTGCTGCACTTCCATGGTTTCCCCCGTCCGGCCGGTCCCGCGATCGACACCGTGTTGAAGCTGAAGGAACAGGGGAAGGTCGGGGCGCTCGGCGTCTCCACCGGCCGCGGCGGGGCAGCGAAGGCGCTGAAGCTGGGCATTTTCGACGCCCTCATGCTGGAATACAACATCGTGGACCGGTCCCTGGCGCCGGTGATCTCCGAGGCGCAGGAAGCCGGAGTGGGCGTCAAGCTCAAGTCACCGCTGGCCCAGACCCTCTACTCGCGCGACATCTTCAAGATCACCGGCCCCAGCGACGTCTGGTACCTGTTGCGGGCGCTGAAGAACCACCGGCACAAGTTTGTGCAAGGCCGGAAGTACCGGTTCATCAACGACGTCGACGGCCTCTCCGCGAGCGAGATCGCCCTGGCCTTCGTGCTCAGCCATCCAGGGGTCTCCAGTGCGGTGATCGGCACCGTGAAACCGGAACACCTGCGCTCCAACCTCAAGGCGCCGCAGGTCCGTTTGCCGGCGGAGCTGTTGGAACGCATCGAGCAGGCAGGCTCTACGGCGCGGGGATGAGGGTGCACGCCCCGGAGCCGAAGCGGCCGGAATGAATCGCCGCTTTCGCCCCTGCACGGGCCGCCGGTGCAGGGCTTTCCTAAGGCAGGTACGCCGAGGCGGTCCAGAGATGGAAGACGGCGTAGGCCCGCATCGGCGACCAGGGCCGGCCGAGCACGCGGGCCTCGGCCGCGGTTTTCACTCCCAGGGCCCGCCGCAGCACCAGATCGCCGTCGGGATAGGCATCGCGGTCGTGCAGCGCCCGCATGGCGAGGTATTCGACCGTCCACGGGCCGATGCCGGGCAGCGCCAGCAGGCGGCGGCGGGTGTCTGCGTGGTCCGCATCCGGAGAGAGGTCCAGCCCGTCCGCGCAGGCTTCGGCCAGGACCTGGACGGTCCGGGCGCGGGCGCCGGTCAGGCCGACGGCTTCGCGGACGGCGTCGGGGCCGGCGGCGGCCAGGGCCTCCGGAGTGGGGAAGAGCGCCAGGCCGGTGACCGTCCGCGGGCCGAAGGCAGCGACCAGCCGGGCCGTGAAAGTGCGGGCCGCGGCGAGGAGACCTGCTGGCCGATCACGGTGGAGACGGCACCTTCGAAGCCGTCCGGGTACCCAAGGATCCGCAGCCCGGGGCGGTCGGCGAGCAGGGGCCCGAGCACCGGGTCGGCACCCAACGCCGCCGCCACCCGCTCCGGTTCCAGGTCCAGGTCGAGCCAACCGCGCACCGCCGTCGTAATCTCCCTCAGGGCGGCGGGGGAGTCGCTGCCGACGTCCAACTCGACGGCGTCGGGCGACAGGGTGGCCGTGACCGGCACCGGCCCGGTGCCGGTGTTGAACAGGCGGGTGCAGGTGCCCGCGGCCACGTCGACGGTTTCCAGGCCGGGTACCGCATGGGCGGCCAGGGCAGCCAGCGCGGCCCGGGAGTCGAACGGCGGAAGCAGCGGCAGGCCGACCTGCATGGGTCAGCGGGCCTTGACCGCCAGGACCGGACAGTCGACGGTCAGCAGGATCTCCTGGGCGGTGCTGCCCATGATCAGCTTGCCTACCGGGGAGCGCCGGCGCAGGCCGATGACCAGCAGCGAGACCGAGAGCTCGTCAACCAGTTCCACGATCTCGTCCACGGCGTCCTTGCCGCGGACATACTGCTTGAACTCTGCCTGCAGGCCGGAATTGTACAGTTCCTGCTGCACCCAGGCCGCGTCGTGGGCGTCCGAGAACGACTCGTCCTTCTGCGCCCCGCCCGGACTGGCGTTGACGACCACCAGCTTCTCATTGTTCTGCGTGGCCATTTGAATGCCCTTGCTCAGGGCCGCACGGCCCTCGGGACGCGGGGCGTAGGCAACAAGAATCGTCAACGTGCTCTCCTTACCGGATAACTCCTGCGGTGCCGGCTCCAGGTCGAACATGCACGTCCGGTTCCCCCGAAGCCAGCGGGTGCACATCATTGTGGCACGCATCCCACGGTGCGGCGGATGCGTGAAGTGATTGTGAAAGCCGGTGTCAGTTCCAGACGCCGGAGGAGCCGCGGCGGTGGCTGTCCACCAGGTGGGTGTCGATCATGCCGATGGCTTCCATCAGGGCGAACATGGTGGTGGGGCCGACGAAGGCAAAGCCGCGCTTGCGCAGGGCCTTGGACAGCGCGACGGACTCCGGCGATGTGGTGGGCACGTCCTGGATGTGCCGCGGCGCGGGCGTCTCCTTCGGCTGGAACGACCAGACGAAGTCGCTCAGGCCGCCTTCTGCGCGCAGGTCGATGGTGGCGTTCGCGTTGGTGATGGCGGCGCGGATCTTGGCCCGGTTCCGCACGATTCCGGCGTCCTGCATCAGCGCCTCGACATCGTCTTCGGTGAACGCGGCGACGGTATCCACGTGGAAATCATGGAACGCTTGCCGGAAGGCGGGACGTTTGCGCAGGATCGTGGCCCAGGAGAGCCCGGCCTGGAAGCCCTCCAACGTGATGCGCTCATAGACGCCTTGCTCGCCGCGGACGGGCATGCCCCATTCGGTGTCGTAGTACTCGCGCAGCAGCGGATCCGTCGCCGCCCACGTGGGCCGGGCCAGGCCGTCCTCGCAGAGGACTACGCCGGAAGCGGTTGTCTCCATGATTCGATTCTCTCCTACCGCGGCACAGCCCGCAGGCCCGCCCCCACATGCTGTGGAAGACCGCGAACCCTTATGCCAGGCCGGTCACCCGCATGGTCAGGTTCAGCCGGCCGCCGGTCAGCCCGCAGGCGGGATCGGCTGTGCCCGGGTAGATCTTGGGCACGCCGTGGTAGGCGAACCGGGCCGGTCCGCCGAAGACGAACAGGTCGCCGGAGCGCAACCGGACGTCCGTGTACGGCTTGGTCCGCGTTTCGGTGTTGCCGAAGCGGAACAGGCAGTCGTCGCCCACGCTGAGCGAAACCACCGGGAAGTCCGCCTGTTCGTCTTTGTCCTGGTGCATGCCCATCTTCGCGGTGTCGTCGTAGAAGTTGATCAGGGCCGTGTCCGGCTCGTAGCCTTGCGCCGCGGCCGGATCCCCCGATGCGTCGGCCAGCGCCCGACGGCCCCACTCGGCCAGCCAGTCCGGGAACTCCAGCACGCGCGCGCCGTTCACGTCGTCTGCGGTGCGGGTGTACTTGTACGGCGCCCAGTGCCAGCCCAGGCACAGCGTCCGCACGCTCATTTCGTGGCCGCCCGGCAGCTTGGCGGCACGGTAGGGGACCGGTCCGCGGCCGAACTCCCGGCAGGCCCGGACCAGTTCCCGCTGCTGTTCCACGGTCAGCCAGCCGGGCACATGCACCGCGCCCGGCGCGATCTCGCGCGGGCCGGCCGGAGCGTCCTCGAACAGGGTGCTCACGCCGCTGCCTCCAGTCCCAGCAGGTAGGCCTTGGCCTCCGGCCCGCCGAGGTAGCCGCCGAAGGCGCCGTCCGAGCGCAGCACGCGGTGGCAGGGCACGACGACGGGCAGCGGGTTGGTGGCGCAAGCGCTGCCCACCGCGCGCACCGCCTTGGGATTTCCGACGGCGGCGGCCACCTGCGCGTAGCTTTCGGTCCGGCCGTAGGGGATCGCGGGCAGGTGCCTGAGCACTTCCGCCCGGAATCCCTTGGACAGCCGGCGGTCCAGCCGGAGGTCGAAGGAGCGCCGCCGGCCCGCGAAGTACTCGTCCAGTTGCCGGGCGGCGGCCTGAAGCCGGGCCGGAGCATGCAGGATCCGGGGGCTGACACTGGCTGCCAGGCCGGCCAGCACGGCATCGTGGTTTTCGTCCTCGAAGGCCACGCGGACCAGTCCTTCCTCCGTGGCGGCCAGCAGCAGCTGCCCCAGCGGCGTGTCGGCGGTAGCGTAGGCCAGGTCGAGGGTGCCTTCGGCGGCGGCTTCATGTTCCAGTCTGGTGTGCAGCCGCTCCAGCAGCGCCGGATCCAGGCGGGTCAGCACGTCGAGCCCGGGTCCGGGCGCGGCGGCCCGGGCCGCCGATTGTGCGCTGGTCATCGCAAAACTCCTTCACTCGCGTGGTGTGCGGCCGCTCCCGCGTCCTGCTCCCGGCCGCCGCGGTACGACGCCCGCAGCTTGGCGATGCCGTCGGCGGCCGCGCGGCGGACGGCTCCGGTGGTGGAGCCGGTCAGTGCGGCGGCTTCGGCGTACGGCAACCCGGCCAGGTAATGCAGCGCGACCGCTTCGCGCTGCCTCAGGGGCAGGGCAGCGACGGCCTGGTGCAGTTCGTCGTCGTCATTCCCGGGGATTCCCAACGTCGACGGCGACTCGGGCAGATACCCTGCCGGCACCGGAGCGCGCTCCCGCCGCCGGACCACGTCGATGGCCTTGCGGTGGGCGATGGTGACCAGCCAGGCCTCATGGTTCGCGGCGGCGGGCAGCCCCGGATAGGCCCTGAGCGCGGACAGGAAGGTCTCCGACCAGGCATCCTCGGCGTCCGGCCCGGGGCCCAGCACCACCCGGCAGACGCGCAGCACCGTGGCGCCGTGGTCGCTGACCAGTTGCTCGAAGGGTTTCATCTGCACACCCTGTAGACGCCCGCGGGGCGCATTCCGTGAGGCGGGCATCAGAAAAGCTTGCCCGCCTTCTTATCCGCCGGCTCTTCCAGCTCCAGCAGGAAGCGTTTCCGTTCCAGCCCGCCGGCATAACCCACCAGCGATCCGTCCGCTCCGACCACCCGGTGGCACGGCACCACGATGGACAGCGGGTTCTGGCCGTTGGCATGGCCGACGGCCTGGGCCAGGTGCGGGTCGCCCAGCTCGGCCGCCAGCTGGCCGTAGGAGCGGACCTGGCCGTAGGGGATGTGACGCAGCAGGGCCCACACCTTCTGCTTGAAGGGGTCGCCCTTCGGCGCCAGGGGCAGGTCGAACTCCCTGCGCCCGCCGGCAAAGTACTCGTCCAGTTGCGCAGAGGCTGCTGCAAAGACTGCTTCGCGGCCGACGGCGGTGCGCTCGCCGAACGTGTCGGCAGCCGGCAGCCGCTTGTGGCCCGGGAAGTAGAGCGCGGTCAGCGACCCGTCCTCGGCGACGGCCGTCAGTTCCCCAAGCGGGGTGTCGATGAGGGTGTGCACGCGGGTCATGGCGCTCCTTCGTCCGCTTTCATTCTCTCCCGTGCAGACGTTCCGGCGCGCGTTAAGGTGAGCCCCGCGCTACTGTTCCGGCTTCCTCCGGGCGGCGGCAGCCGGGGACGACGTGCCTCCGCAACGACGTGCCTCCGGGGTGCCGATCAGCCGCGGTAGCGGAACACCGTGTCCTGCCATTCCTTGTGCGCGGCCGGGTCGCTGCCCATGCTCACGTGTTTAATGTTCGTGTAGTCCTCCAGCGAATAGGCGGACATGTCCTTGCCGAAACCGGACGCCTTGTACCCGCCGTGCGGCATTTCGGAGACGATCGGGATGTGGTCGTTGATCCAGACGCAGCCGGCCTGGATCTCGGCCGATGCGCGCAGCGAACGGGCCAGGCTGCTGGTCCAAGCGGAGGCAGCCAGCCCGTACTGGGTGTCATTGGCCAGGGCGAGGCCCTCGCCGTCGGTGTCGAACGGGATCGCGGTCAGCACCGGGCCGAAGACCTCCTCGCGGACTATTTCCGCGTCCTGCCCGATGCCGGTGACCAGCGTGGGCCGGTAGTACGCACCGTCCGCCAGGTCGGCGCCGGGAGCGGCGCCGCCGGCCAGGATCTTCGCCCCCGTGTCCCGGGCCCGGTCCACGAAACCCGCCACCTTGTCCCGGTGCGCCCGGCTGATCAGGGAGCCCATGTCGGTGGCCTCGTCGGTCGGGTCGCCCACCACCACCAGTTCCATCAGCTCGGCCACCCGTGCGGTGAACGCGTCGAACAGCGGCCGCTGGATGTACGCCCGGGTGGCGGCGGTGCAGTCCTGGCCGCCGTTGATGGTGCAGCCGGCCACCGCCCCGTGCGCGGCGGCTTCCAGGTCCGCGTCGTCGAACACCACGAATGGTGCCTTGCCGCCCAGCTCCAGGTGCACGCGGTTCCCCCGAGCCGCGGCCAGCGCCATGATGCGGCGTCCGACGGCGGTGGAGCCGGTGAAGGACGTCATGGCCACATCCGGGTGGGTCACCAGGGCCTCGCCCGCTTCCCGGCCGCTGCCGGTGACGATGTTGACCACGCCGTCCGGTATTCCGGCCGCGGCAGCGGCTTCGGCGAAGATCAGGCTGGTGCCCGGCGTGAGCTCGGAGGGCTTGAGCACAATGGTGTTGCCGGCGGCGATCGCCGGGAGGATCTTCCATGCGGCCATTTGCAGCGGGTAGTTCCACGGCGCCACGGAACCCACCACGCCGATCGGCTCGCGCCGGATCATCGAGGTGCCGCCGGTGCCGTATTCACCGGCCGCCACTCCCTGCAACTGGCGGGCCGCGCCCGCGAAGAACGCCGCGTTGTCGACCGTCCCGGGAACGTCGAATCCGGTGGCCAGGCGGATGCTCTTGCCGGTCTGCGCGGTCTCCACCGCCGCCAGTTCCGTGGCCCTGCGGTCCAGTTCGGCCGCCAGCTTCAGCAGGGCCTCGGAACGTTCGGCGGGCGTCGCGCCGGCCCAGGCCGGGAAGGCGGTCTTGGCCGCCGCCACGGCGTCGTCCACGTCGGCCGCGGAGGCATAGGCGATGGCCTCCGCGGCCTCGCCGGTGGCCGGGTTCACGCGCGTGGCGCGTTCTCCGCGGCCCTCGCGAAGTCCGCCGTTGATGTACTGGTGCATCCTTGTCTCCTTTACGAGTCGAAGCCCATGCCGGCGGCGTCCATGGCTTTCAACCAGGGGCCGCGTCGTCCCCGGTTGCGGTCGGCGCGGACCAGGGCAGCGGTGGTGAGTTTGATGCCGAGCCAGGCGAGCGGCTCGGGCGGGAACGGCAGCGGCTTCCGCCGCACCAGCTCCAGTTCCGTCCGTTCGGTCGGCCGGCCCGACAGCAGGTCCAGCATCACGTTGGCGCCGAAGCGCGACGCTCCCACGCCCAGGCCGGTAAAGCCGGCGCAATAGGCCACCCGGCCGGCGTAGGCGGTGTCGAAGAAGGAGAAGAAGCGGCTGCAGGTATCGATGGCACCGCCCCAGGCGTGGCTGAAGCGCACCTCGGCCAGTTGCGGGAAGGTGGCGGCGAAGTGGGCGGCGAGGCGGCGGTACGTTTCCGGGCGGTGGTCGTAGCCGTGCCGGAGTGACCTGCCGTAGTGGTAGACGGCGTCGTAGCCGCCGAACAGCATCCGGTCCTGCCCGTCGGCGTCGGTGGTCAGCCGGTAGTAATGGAAACGGTTGTCGTTGTCGGCGATGCCGAACCGCTCGGACCAACCCAGCGATTCCCGTTGCCCGCCGGTCAGCGGTTCCGTCATCAACGCGTAGTCGTACACCGGGACGGTATGCAGCCGGGTGCGCGCTAGCAGCGACGGGAAGGCATTAGTCGCCAGCGCGACGCGTCCGGCGGCCACGGAGCCGGCGTCGGTGCGCAGCAGGATGGACCCCGCCCGCCGGGAGAGGGAGCGTGCCGGCGTGTGTTCATACATCTCGACGCCGGCGCGCAGGCAGGCGTCGCGCAGCCCCCAGGCGAGTTTCGCGGGGTGCACCATCGCCGTTCCCCGCCGGTCCCGCAACCCTGCCCGGTAGGCGGGGGAGGCCACCTGCTGTTGGACGGCGGCCTGGTCCAGGAACTCAAGCGCGGGGTCCTCGGCGGCCTCCTCGGCAAGCCAGCCGACGTGGTGCTCTTCGGTGGCCACGGACAGCGTGCCGGTGCGTTCAAAGCCGGCGTCGATCCCGTACCGTGCCAGGCTCTCTTCGATCTCGTCCAGGTTCTGCAAACCGAGCTTGTCCAGCAGTTCGTTTTCGCCGGGTAGGTGTCTTTGCCCGTTCGCGCTCCCGTGGGTCAGGCTGGCCTCGCAGAAGCCGCCGTTGCGGCCGGACGCGGCCCAGCCGATGCGATTGCCCTCCAGGAGCACCACCGAGCGGTCCGGGTCGCGCTCCTTGGCCAGCAGCGCGGTCCACAAGCCCGTGTAGCCGCCGCCGACCACCGCCAGGTCCGCCGTTAGCGTGCCGCGCAAGGACGGCAGCGGTTCGGGGCGCGAGGGATCATCCAGCCAGAAGGGCGTCGGGGACGCCCCGGCCAAGGCGGCGTCGAGGCGTGCGGCCGGGATCTGCTCTTCGGCACGGTCGTAGAACGTTTTCATGCCGGCGCCCCCTGCCGTTCGAAGACCGGTTGGCCGGCCACCAGGGTCATATCGGTGCCGACGGTGTGCAGTTCCTCCGGGGGCAGGCTGAACGGGTCGAGGGTCAGCACGGCCAGGTCGGCCGGCGCTCCGGGAGCAATGCGGCCGGCGTCGTCCTCGCGGTTCAGCCACGCCGAGCCGGAGGTATAGGCGGCCAGCGCGGCCTGCAGGGACAGCGCCTCGCCCGGAAGCAGCGGCCCGTCGGAGCCGTCGTCCGGGTGCCGGCGGTTCACCGCCACGTGGATGGCCTGCCAAGGATCCGGGCTGGACACCGGCCAGTCCGAGCCCATCGCGAGCCGGGCGCCCGAGGCGGCCAGGGAGGCGAACGGGTACTGCCAGCCGGCCCGTTCCTCGCCGATCAGCGGCACGGTCAGCTCGCGCATCTGGGCATCGTTGCACGCCCAGAGCGCCTGTAGGTTCGCGGTGACGTCCAGTTCGCCGAAACGGGCGACGTCGGCCGGGTGGATGATCTGCAGATGCGCCATGTGGTGCCGGCCGCTGCCGGGACCGTTCGCGCGCCGGGCACGCTCGACGGCGTCGAGTCCCTCCCGCACGGCACGGTCGCCGATCACATGCAGATGCAGGTCGAAACCGGCGGCATCCAGCGCCGTCACCACTGCCACCAGAACCTCCTCGGGAAGATAGGTCAGCCCGCGTCCCGCCGACGGTCCGTCCGCCGCGTTGCCCGCGGCGGCAGGGCCTTCGTGTCCCGCCGCACCCGCACAGGAGCAGGGCTGCAGGTACGGCTCCAACATGGCGGCGGTCCTGTTCTCCGGCACCCCGTCCACCATGATCTTGGCGCTGGTGGTGCGGAAACCGGCCGCCGCATTCTGCTCACGGCGGGCGATGAAGTCCGCGACCAGGCCGGGGACCGTGGCCAGGCTGGTGCTCCGCGGCACCCACAGGGCTCCGGCGGCGCGGCCGGTCAGCAGGCCCTCGTCCAACAAGGCCCGGTACGCGGCGCTGGCCTCCGGATAACCGGCGTAGTCGCCCAGGATCGCTTCCTGCCATCCGGTGACGCCTACCGAGTGGAGGTAGCGCTGGGCCTCCAGCAAGCCGGCCCGCATGTCCTCGACCGTCGCCCGCGGGATGACCCGGTTGACCAGGTCCATGGCACCTTCATGCAGGGTTCCGGCCGGGTTTCCGGAGGCGTCGCGCTCCAGCAGGCCGTCTGTCGGGTCGGGGGTGGCGGCATCGATGCCGGCCAACTCGAGCGCGCGGCTGTTGACCCAGGCGCTGTGGTGGTCCGCGTTGACCAGATAGACGGGGCGGTCCGGGACCACCGCATCCAGCGCCTGCCGGGTCGGATAGCCGCCCGGGAAATCCGCCTTGTGCCAGCCGCCGCCGGTGATCCACCCCCCATCGGTGGAGGAGGCGCACGCGGCTATCCGGGCCAGCACCTCGTCGGCACCGGCGCACAGGGACAGGTCGCACCCCAACCGTTCCATCCCGCCCATCACCGCATGCACGTGGGCATCCGTGAAGCCGGGCGCCAGCAGCCGGCCGCGGAGGTCCACGACGGTGGCCTGGGGTCCCGCCGCCGTCCGGGCTTCGGCGTCGGTTCCGATGGCGGTGACCACCCCGCCCGTGACGGCGACGGCCGGGGCTCCGGGCAGCAGGCGCCGTCCATCGAAGATCCTGCCGGAGTGAAAGATCCAGTCCGCCGCCATGGCCGCTCCTCTGACCCGGCGGATGCCGGAAATGAATGGGTTTCACTTATGACACAGTGGCCGGGTCCCTTTGTCAACGGTTTTGGCCCGGTTCCCCGGTACGTGACGGCGCCGGTCCGGCTTTGCCGGCAGCCCGGGAGCTCCGGCGTCGAAATACGCAACGAAGTAGTTGCTTAATCCGCGTGAGCGTAGGCTACCCTTACTTTTGTTCCCGTTCCTTGATCCGAGGAGGCCCGAGTTGGCCCTTTCACGCATGCGCGGATTGGCTGCCGCCGCCGCCGTCGTCCTGATGTCCCTGACCGCCTGTTCCACCGGTTCCGCGGGCGGAGGTTCCGAGGGCGGCCCGTCGGCCGCGGCGTCGGACCAGTTCCCGGTGACGGTGGAACACGCCTTCGGCGAGACGGTGATCGAGGAGCAGCCCGAACGCGTGGCCACCGTGTCCTGGGTTAATTCCGATGTGTCGCTGGCGCTGGGCGTGGTTCCGGTCGGCATGCCCAAGGAAGACTGGGGCGGAAACGAGAACGGGTCCACCCCGTGGCGGGACGCCAAGCTGGAGGAGCTGGGCGCCGCGATCGGCAGCGAGAATGCGCCCACCCTGTATTCCGAGGCGGACGGCATCGCCTTTGACGAGATTGCCGAGCTGGCCCCGGACGTCATCCTTGCCGCCTACTCCGGGTTGACCCAGGAGGACTACGACACGCTCAGCAAGATTGCCCCGGTCGTCGCTTACCCGGAGACTCCCTACGGCACGGACTGGCAGGACTCCACCCGGCTGATCGGTCAGGCGCTCGGGCGCAGTGCGGCTGCCGAGGATCTGGTGGCCGACACCGAGCAGACGATCGTGGCCAAGGCCGCGGAGTACCCGCAGCTAGCTGGCAAGAGCTTTATTTACGGCAACCTGGAACCGGCCAAGGGCGACGGCGTGAACGTCTACACCGCCAACGACAACCGGCCCAAGTTCCTCACCAGCATCGGCATGGTCCAGGCGGATGTTGTCACCGAGGCCACCGCCGGCTCCGACGAGTTCTTCATTCCCTGGTCGGCCGAGAAGGTTAACGAACTGGAATCCGATGTGTTCGTGACCTGGGTGCCGGACGACAAGACCGCCCGGCAAATCACCAAGGACCCGCTGCTGGGCCAGATCCCGGCGATCAAGGACGGCGCGCTGGTGGCGGACTCGGACAATACGCTGACCCTGTCCATTTCCGCCGCGTCGCCGCTGAGCCTGCCGTGGGCGCTGGATACCTTTCTGCCCATGCTCGCCGAGGCCGCTGACGCGGCTGACGCCGCAGCCGCCAAATAGCCCGCGGCCGCCGATCCCCAGGACGACGGCGAGGGGCCACGCTCCGCGCAGCGTGAGCAGTGCCGGGGGTGCCCCTTTGCCTGTCCCGTCGCATAAGGTTGCCGGAGATTGCCTAACGCGGAAGGGGTGGGGGCGGTGAAGACCCGCGGGGCCAGCCAGTCGTTGTCCGCCGGGCTGCTGATTGCCGGCATCCTGCTGGTGGCAGCCAACCTGCGCCCGGTGCTGACCAGCGTGGGCCCGCTGCTGGACCAGATCGGCGCGGACACGGGACTGGGCACCACCGCCCTGGGCGTGCTCGCCGCGATCCCGCTGCTGGCCTTCGGCGCGGTGTCCCCGCTGGCGCACGGGTTGAGCGAGAAGTTCGGTGTCGAGCGCACGGTTTTCGGGGCCCTGATGCTGTTGGTGGCCGGGACGTTCCTGCGGCCGGTTCCGGGCACCATCGCGAATCTGTGGATCGGTACCTTCCTGGTCGGTGCGGCCATCGCCGTCTGCAACGTGATGCTGCCCGCGCTGCTCAAGCGGGACTTCCCGGAACGGATGGCCTCGCTGACCGGCGCCTATTCGGCCGTGCTGGGCGGCTGCGCATCCCTCGGCGCCGGCCTGGCGGTGCCGCTGGCGCTCCTTCCGGTGAACGGCGGACCGGCCGGCTGGCGCTTCGCCCTGGCGGCGTTCGTGGTGCTGGCGGTGCCGGCCGTGCTGCTGTGGCTTCCCCGCCTGCGCGGCGGCACCGCGGCGGAAGAGCGGGCCCGTGCCGCCGCCGCGGCCCCGGCGCTGGTCCGCGGTTCGGTGTGGAAGTCCGGCCTCGCCTGGCATGTGACGGTGTACATGGGGTTGCAGTCGATGACCTTCTACATTCTCATCACGTGGCTGCCCACTCTGGAACGTTTCCACGGCCGCGGGGACCTGGCCTCCGGCTGGGACCTCATGCTGTTCCAGCTCATCGGCGTGGTATCCAGTCTGCTGACCCCCGTTGCCCTGCGCTGGCCGACCCAGCGCCTGGCCGCCTCGCTGCCGCCCCTGCTGGTGGTGGCAGGCGGCCTGGGCATGATGCTGATGCCGCAGGTCATGCTGTTCTGGGTGCTGGTGGCGGGCTTCGGCTGCGGCAGTTCCCTGGTCACCGCGCTCTCGCTCTTCGGCCTGCGCACCCGCACCCACCGCGAAGCCGGCGCCCTTTCCGGGATGGCCCAGTCGATCGGCTACCTGCTGGCCGCCGCCGGTCCGCCGATTTTCGGCGGGCTCTTCGCCGCCACCGGGGCTTGGGAAACCTCCCTGGCGCTGCTGTGCCTGATTGCCGTGGCGCAGGCGGCCATCGGGCTGCTGGTTGGACGGGACCGCTTCGCCTTCACCCCGGTGAGCCCCACAGCGCCGGCCGCGTGAGCCCCACAGCGCCGGCCGCGTGAGCCCCGCAGCGCCGGCCGCCTGAGCCCCGCAGCGCCGGCCGGGTGAACGGGCAAGCGACCTGTCGGGCGGCCGCCTACATGCCCTGGCGGTAGGTCTCCAGCTGCCGGAACCGGCGCTGCAGCGACTCGCGCCGGTGCTCGTCCTCGCCGGCGGTGAGCTCGATGTGGCGGCGGCCGAAGCGCCACAGCAGCAGATCGTCCAGCAGGCGGTCCGGTCCGGGGGAGTAGCGGTGTTCCAGGGCGGCGCGGACATCCGTGATGGTTTCCGGATTCAGCAGGGCCGCCAGCTCGGTCGTGGTCTTCAGGCCGTGCGCCGCCAGCAGCTCCGCCGCCCAGCCCCAGTCGTCGTCGGACTTGCGGTCCACGTGCGGCAGCAGGGTCTGCCAGACCTCGCGGACCCGGCGGGGGGTCAGCGGCGCGGCGCCTTCGCCCTCTTCGTCCCAGTAGCCGGTGACGGTTTCGTAGCGATCGTGGAGTTCGGCGAAGGCCGACTCGACCGCTTCCAGCATGGCGGCCGTGGCCGTGAACTGGCGGTCGAAATAGGGGCTCCAGGCACGCGGGTCAGCGGACTTGAAGCGGATATCGTGCTCCAATTCCGACCAGGCGTGCGAAAGGATCGTACGGATTTGTACTTCGAAGAGGTAGCTGCCGGTGGCGCGGGCAGGTTCGCCCAGGGCCTGCTGGTACGCCTTCACCGCGTTGTTCTGCAGCGTGCGCAGGATCAGGTGTCGGCTGGCGTACCCATAGGTGCCTGACTCGATCGAGCCGATATCCTTCTCCCGGTCGGCACGGCAGTCGAAGTCGCTGCGCTGGCGCTTGATCAACGCTGCGGCCTGCCGGATCTGGTGCGGCAGGCTGACGATCACCCGCACGCCCACCAGATCCTGGATTTCGCGCAGCGGATCGGGGAATTCCAGCGCCGGGGCGCCGCCGGGTTCGGCCGGCTGGAGCATCCGCGACGCCTTGTCGCGGAAAGACTCCACGCTCTTGGTCCGGGCCGTGACGAACAGCGGCGTGAGTTCGGCGGTGCGAAAGATGTTGCGGATGTCCGACTGCAGCTGCGAGGTGACCGTTTCCAACGCCGGGCGAACCCGCTCGTACTGCGCCGTGCTGGCTTCCACCTGCGGGCGCAGTTGCTCATCCAACCGATCCCAATGCATGCCCATGCTCCTGGCTCTCCTGCGGTAGCTTCATGCGGTAAGTGAACAACCTACCAAGACAGCGGCCGCGGAACGTATCCGCAGGATGTCGGGAGCGGACCGCAGGCCCGCGGCGAACGCGCACAACCCCGCCGCGTTCGCCGCGCACGGCAGGCCATGCGGCGAACGCGCACAGCCCCGGCGCGCCCGCCGCGCCCGCTCAGCCGGCGGCGTGCGTGTCCGCCAGCTCCAGCACCTCGTCCAGGATGGCCAGACCGGTGCGCGCATCCTCCACACTGATGTTCAGCGGCGGCACCACATGGATCCGGTTGAAGTTGGCGAACGGCAGCAGCCCACGGGACTTGCAGGCCGCGATCAGCTCGTTCATCTCCGGGCTGGAGGAACCGTACGGCGCCAGCGGCTCGCGCGTGGCCCGATCGCGCACCAGTTCCACCGCCCAGAAGGCCCCGACGCCGCGGACCTCGCCGACCGACGGGTGCTTGGCCGCCAGCTCGGCAAGCCCCGGGCCGAACACCGTGGTGCCCAGCTCCGCCGCATGCTCGACCATCTTCTCGTCCCGCATCGCGTTGATCGTGGCCACCGCCGCGGCGCAGGCCAGCGGATGCCCGGAATAGGTCAGCCCGCCGGGGTAGGCGCGTTGGGCGAAGGTCGCGTAGATCTCCTCGGAGATCGCCACGCCGCCCAGCGGCACGTAGCCCGAGTTCACGCCCTTGGCGAAGGTGAGCAGGTCCGGCACCACGCCGGCGTGGTCGATGGCGAACCACTTGCCGGCACGGCCGAACCCGGCCATCACCTCGTCGGCGATGAACACGATCCCGTATTTGGTCGCCAGCTCGCGGACACCCTTGAGGTAGCCGGGCGGGGGCACCATAATGCCCGCGGTGCCCGGGATCGATTCCAGCACGATGGCGGCGATGTTGGCAGCTCCCTCCAACTGGATCGTGGTTTCCAGGTGTTCCAGCGCGCGCTGGCATTCCTGCGCCTCGTCGGCGGAGTGGAACTGGCTGCGGTACAGGAAGGGTGCGTGGAAGTGGACCGTGCCGGCGTTGCCGTAGTCGTTCGCCACCCGCCGCGGGTCGCCGGTGATGTTGACCGCCAGCGCCGTCCCGCCGTGGTAGGAGCGGTAGGCGGAAAGCACCTTGTAGCGGCCGGTGTGGAGCCGGGCCATCCGGACCGCGTGCTCCACGGCGTCCGCGCCGCCGTTCGTGAAGAAGACCCGGTTCAGGTCCCCGGGGGTCAGCTCGGCGATCAGGCGCGCGGCCTCGGACCGGGCGGCGTTTGCATGCTGGGGTGCCACGGTGCACAGCAGCCCGGCCTGCTCCTGGATGGCCGCGACCACCTTGGGATGCTGGTGGCCGATATTGGTGTTGACCAGCTGCGAGGAGAAGTCCAGCAGCCGGTTGCCCTCGCCGTCCCAGACCCAGGACCCCTCCGCCCGGGTGACAACCATGGGGGTGATCTGTTCCTGGGCGGACCAGGAATGGAACACATGCTGCCGGTCCAGCTGATAGGCGCGGCGGCCGGCTTCCAGTTCCGCCGAACTCAACGGTGTGCCTGTGGTGGTGGTCATGGCTCTCTCCTTTAGATGTTCTGCGGGAAGCCGAGGTTGATGCCGCCGTGGCTCGGGTCCAGCCAGCGCGAGGTCACAACCTTGCCGCGGGTGAAGAAGTGCACGCCCTCGGAACCATGCGCATGGCTGTCACCGAACAGCGAGTTCTTCCAGCCGCCGAACGAGTAGTACGCCATGGGCACCGGGATCGGCACATTGATCCCCACCATACCCACCTGCACCTCGTTCTCGAAGCGGCGGGCGGCACCGCCGTCGTTGGTGAAAATCGCCGTGCCGTTGCCGTACTGATTCTCGTTGATCAGCGCCAGCCCTTCGTCGTAGCCCGGCACCCGCACCACCGACAGGACCGGTCCAAAGATCTCATCCGTGTAGATGGACATCTCCGGCGTCACCCGGTCGAACAGCGTCGGGGCCAGGAAGAAGCCGTCGCCCTCCGCATCCGGCTCCACGCTGCGCCCGTCCAACACCAGTTCGGCGCCTGCTTCAACGCCTGCCGTGATGTAGCCGGCCACCTTGTCCCGGTGAGCCGCCGTGATCAGGGGGCCCATGTCCGTGCCGCGCAGGCCGTCGCCCACGCGCAGCTTTGCGGTCCGCTCGGCGATCTTGGCCACCAGTTCGTCCGCGACGGATTCCACTGCCACCACCGCGGAGATCGCCATGCAGCGCTCTCCGGCCGCGCCGTAGCCGGCGTTGACCGCGGCATCGGCGGCCAGGTCCAGGTCGGCATCGGGGAGCACCAGCATGTGGTTCTTGGCCCCGCCCAGCGCCTGCACTCGCTTGCCGGAGGCCGTGCCGCGCTCATACACGTAGCGGGCGATCGGCGTCGATCCGACGAAGGAAACGGACTTGATCTCGGGGTGCTCCAGCAGGGCGTCCACGGCTTCCTTGTCGCCGTGCACCACGTTGAAGACGCCGTCGGGCAGCCCGGCTTCCTTCCACAGCTCGGCCATCCAGTTGGCGGCCGTGGGGTCCTTTTCGCTGGGCTTCAGGACCACGGTGTTGCCGCTGGCGATCGCCACCGGGAAGAACCACATGGGTACCATCGCGGGGAAGTTGAAGGGGGAGATGATTGCGGCCGGCCCCACCGGCTGCCGGATCGAGTGCACGTCCACTTTGGTGGAGGCGTTCTCGGTGTAGCCGCCCTTCAGCAGGTGCGGGATGCCGCAGGCGAATTCCACAACCTCCTGCCCGCGCGACACCTCGCCGAGCGCGTCGTCCAGCACCTTGCCGTGTTCGGCGGTGATGATGGCGGCCAGTTCGCCCTTGCGCGCGTTCAGCAGCTCGCGGAAGTTGAACAGGATCTGCATGCGGCGGGCCAGCGACGTGTCGCGCCAGGCCGGGAACGCTGCCGCCGCCGCCTGCACCGCTTGATCGACGACGGCGGTGCTGGCCAGGGCGACGCGGGCGGAGACTTTGCCGGTGGCCGGGTTGCTCACGTCGCCGAGTCGGCTGTCGGGCTGCGGGGCCGTGTAGGTCCCCTGGATCCAGTGCTGGATGGTCTGCATGGTTCTCCTTGTTTCGAGTTGTTGCCCGCACTTGGCCCCCGGCCAGGAGGTGAACGGGGACACGTGCGATGGGTCTTCCCCTATCCTCGGGTGCCCCGTCCGCCCGTGCCACTGACACTCTGTCGGAAGATACGCGTTGGGGCTTACACTGTGTCAATGCAGCTGAGCGTGCGGGACGTACTCGACCTCGAGGTGGTGCGGGCCGGCGAACCCGAGGTCCTCTCGGGCGCCGACGCCTTGGCCTCGCCCGTCCGCTGGGTCCACGTGGCCGAGTTGCGGAGCCTTGCCGGCCTCCTGGAGGGCGGCGAGCTGGTCCTGACCACCGGCCTGGCGTTCGAGGACTCCGCCGCCGAAGCCACCCGCTACCTCGCCGAGCTGGCAGCGGCAGGGGCCGCCGCCGTCATCGTCGAAATCACCGCCCAGAGGCCCCGGGCCGCCGCCGCACTGCGCGAGGCCGGCCGCACCGCCGGCCTGCCGGTCATCCTGGTGACCCGCCGCATCCGGTTTGTGGAGGTCACCGAGGTGGTGCACCGCATGCTGGTGGCCGGACAGCTGGCGCAGCTGGAGCGATCGCGCCAGGTGCACGAGGTTTTCACCATG
Source organism: Arthrobacter sp. B0316-1-20 (assembly GCF_059091865.1). Lineage (NCBI taxonomy): Bacteria > Bacillati > Actinomycetota > Actinomycetes > Micrococcales > Micrococcaceae > Arthrobacter > Arthrobacter sp. B0316-1-20. The sequence continues at coordinate 135,064 of NZ_JBNHHC010000006.1, forward strand.
CTCAGCCTGGAGAACGCCCCGCCGGAGGAGATTGTGGCCCGGGCCGCCGAACTGATCAATGCTCCCGTGGTGCTGGAAGACGTGGCCCATCTGGTGCTCGCTTTCGCCCCGGCCGGCATGCCTGCTTCGGAACTGCTCGACGGCTGGGCCGAACGCTCGCGCCTGGTGCACTATCGCGAGGAGACGGCCCGTGCCGGCTCGGCAGGCTGGCTGCAGGCGCCGGTGGGACTGCGCGGCCAGCGCTGGGGCCGCCTCGTGGTGCCGGTGGCGGGCGAACCGTTGGCCGGCGGGCGGGCGGACGGGACTGCCGAAACCGCCGACGCCGACGCCGCCATGGTGCTGGAACGGGCCGGCCAGGCCCTGACCATCAACCGCATGGCGGAACGGGACCAGCGCGAACTTGCCCACCAGGCCCGCTCCGGCCTGCTGCACGAACTCCGCCGGCCCGGCGCACTGGAAGAGGCCGAGGCCCTGGCCCGGGCTGCGGCCCTGGGGCTGGCGTCCGCTCCGGTCTACCTGCCGGTGGTGTTCCAGCTGGCGCGGCCTGCCGCCGAAGAACCGATCGAACTGCAGCGGCGGGAGCGGGCGCTGCTGGACTTGCTGAACAGTGTGGCCGCGGCCGCCCGGGTGTCGGTGCTGGCAGCCAGCCTGCAGGCCGGCTCCATCGGGCTGCTGGTCTCGGTGCCGGCCAGGCAGCTGGAAGACCCCGTGCTGGAACGGCTGTGCGGCCAGTTGACCGAGCAGACCAGCCCCGACTGGACCGTGGGGGTTGGCCGCGGCCGGCAGGAGCTGCTGGCCGCTGCCGCGGGGATGGACGAAGCGGCACATGTGGCCGAGGCCGCGGCCGGGCTCGGCACCGGCAAACGGTTCTACCGGTCTTCGGACGTCCGGTTGCGCGGCGTGCTCTCCCTGCTGCGCGACGATCCGCGCGTGGCCGCCTTCGCCGACGCCGAACTCGCCGCCGTCGCCCACGACCGCGACGCCCTGGACCTGCTGCAGCGGTACCTGGAGGCCGGTGGCAACAAGGCCCGGCTCGCGCGCGACGGTTACCTCAGCCGCCCCACGCTTTATGCGAGGCTGGCGCGCCTGCAGGAGCAGCTCGGCGTCCCGCTCGAGGACGCCAAGTCGCGGACGTCGCTGCACGTGGCCCTGCTGCTGCACCGGATGCGCGGCTGACCCGACCGGCCCGGCGCAGGCTAGGCCGGCAGCGAACCCTTGCCAGCGGTGGCCGACCGGCCGATATGGTGGAGGCATGAGCCAGAGCAGCGACACGGCGGAGTTCAGCACCAAGGGCGCCTACGTCCACAGCGGCGAAGAGTTCGACCGGGACACGAACTACATCGAGGACCGGATCGTGGCCGATCCCGATGCCGTGCGTGCCTCGGACGGGCCGACCGGCGGCACCATCGGCAACCCGAACGGCGGCCTCGGCGACGGCGCCAAAGCCTGGCCGGTTGAGGCCGGCCGCTACCGCCTGGTCGCCGCCCGCGCCTGCCCCTGGGCCAATCGCGCCATCATCGTCCGGCGCCTGCTCGGGCTTGAGGACGCCATTTCGCTCGGCCTGCCCGGCCCCACCCACGATGCCCGTTCCTGGACCTTTGACCTGGACCCCGGCGGCCGGGACCCGGTTTTGGGCACCGAGCGCCTGCAGGAGAATTACTTCAAGCGCTTCCCGGACTACCCCCGCGGCATCACCGTGCCGGCCATCGTGGACGAGGCGAGCGGCGCCGTCGTCACCAATGATTACCCGCAGATGACCCTGGACTTCTCCACCGAGTGGAAGGAGCACCACCGCGAGGGCGCGCCGGACCTGCTGCCGGCCGACAAGCTCGACGAAATGCAGCCGGTCATCAAGCGCATCTACACCGAGGTTAACAATGGCGTCTACCGCTGCGGTTTCGCCGGCTCGCAGGAAGCCTACAACGCCGCCTACGACCGGCTCTGGGCCGCTATGGATTGGCTCGAGGAGCGCCTCACCAGCCGGCGCTACCTGATGGGCGACACCATCACCGAAGCCGACGTCCGCCTCTTCACCACGCTGGCCCGCTTCGACGCCGTCTACCACGGCCACTTCAAGTGCAACCGGAACAAGCTGACCGAGATGCCCGCGCTATGGGGCTACGCCCGTGACCTCTTCCAGACCCCGGGTTTCGGCGACACCACCGACTTCGTGCAGATCAAGCAGCACTATTACATCGTGCACGAGGACATCAATCCCACCCGGATCGTCCCGCAGGGCCCCGAGCTCTCCGGCTGGCTGACCGATCACGGCCGCGAGGCCCTCGGCGGCAGCCCCTTCGGGGACGGCACCGCACCGGGTCCGGTGCGCGAATCCGAACGTGTCACCGCCGGCCACAACCCGCTCTACCCCGCTTAGCAGCATGTCCCGCGGGGTGGATGACGACGGCCGTCCCCGCATTGCCGTCAGCTACGCCCGGGACGCCGCGTCGCATCCCGCCTGGTTCTCTGACGTCCTGGCCTCTCTGGCCCGGCACGCGGCCGCAGGCCTGGAAGCCGCCGGCGCGGATCCCGTCGTCGTGAATTCCGCGTCGGGCCACGTCTTCAGCGCGCTCGACTATGACGGCGTGGTCATCCTGGGCGGCGGGGACGTGGACCCGGCCCGCTACGGCGGCGACACCGACGAAAAAACCGTCCACGGCGTGGACACGGCCGCCGACGAGACCGAGATCGACCTGGTCAAGGGGGCTATTGCCAACGGCCGGCCGGTCCTCGGCATCTGCCGCGGACTCCAGTTGATCAACGTCGCCTTCGCCGGCACCCTCTTTGAGGATCTGGGCCCGGAGTCGTTCCACAAGATACATCGGCCGCAGCCGCCCATGGCCAGCCATCCGGTGCGGATTGCCCCCGGCAGCCTGCTGGCGGCGGCGCTCGGCAGCGGCGAAGTCGCGGTCCAGTCCGGCCATCACCAGGCCGTGCGCCGGTTGGGTGACCGGCTCCGCGTCGTGGCCACTGCGGCCGACGGCGTGGTGGAAGCCCTGGAACTCGCCCGCCCCGATGAAGGCTGGCTGCTGGCGGTCCAGTGGCACCCCGAAGAACCCGGGTCGCCCGAAGGGCAGTTCCAGGCGCTGCTCAGGCCCTTCGTCGAGGCGTGCCGGAAGACGACCGCAAGCCTGGGCTGACAGGGGCCGGCACTAAGCCAAATGCCTCTCGGCGTAGGCCTTCATGGCATCCCGCACGAAAGACGCGCCGGCCTCGCCGCCGTAGTTGGCGCCGAACCGCGGGTCGGCCACGTACATCTCGCCCAGACCGGTGAAGTAACCGTAGGACACCTGCTGGCCGCCGTTGGCACTGGAAAGCCAGTCGAACTGGCGCTGCGCCAGGGCCTGAGCCTCCGCGCTGTCGGCGGCTACCCCGGCCTGGCTGGCCGCGACCCAGTCGGCCATCAGCTGGCGGGACCGTTCCGTCCAGGCCTTCCGCTCCGCGTCGGACATCCCGCGCCACCACTTGTCGCCCTTGGCATACGCATCCTTGCCCCAGCGCTCTTCGACCTCCTGCTTGTACTGCGTGTGGTCGAATCCGTCGAACATTTCACTGGCCACGAGATCCTCGCCCCTTTCCGTCTTGTCGATGGTGGTCTTGACGGAGGCGATCTGCCGCTCCAGCCGGTCGCGCTCCTGCAGGAGAAGTTCCAGGTGGCCCCGCAGGGCCGCCGACGCGTCCCGGGTGCCCTCGAACACCTTGCCGATCTCCGGCAGCCCCAACCCGAGCTCCCGCAGCAGCAAAATGCGCTGCAACCGCAGGAGGGCTCCGTCGTCGTAATAGCGGTAGCCGTTGTGGCCGATGCGGCTGGGCTCAAGCAGGCCAATGTCCTGGTAATGCCGGAGGGTCCTGCTGGTTGTTCCCGCCGCCTTGGCGACCTCCTGGATCGAGTATTCGCCCCCTCCAACCTGCGGTGCTGTTCCCATGACAACCACTATGGAGCTTGACGCAGCGGCAAGGTCAAGTGGTCCGGTGCGGCGGTTCCCTGGCCGTCCGGGATAGCATCGGCACGTGCACACCGACCGGCCCGCAGATTCTCCCCGAGACCCCGGTGGCGGTGCCTCCCCGCCCGGCGGGCAGAACGTGGCGCACCGCCAAGGCATCCGGATGTCCGCGCCGCTCGCGTTGTTCCTGGCGTTGTTGGCAGGGGTCGGACTGGCCATGCAGAGCCGCCTCAACAGCCAGTTGGGCATCGAGCTGGGGGACCAGGTGGGAGCAGCCCTGGTCAGTTTCGGTACCGGGCTGGCGGCCGTTCTGCTCTTCACACTGGTGCACCCGTCGGTGCGGGGCAAGCTGCGTGCCGTTCCCCGGATCCTGCGGCAGCGGGCCTATCCGCGCTGGTACCTGGGGGCCGGGTTGGTCGGCGCCTTCTACGTGTTCGCCCAGGCGGCCACCGTCGGGCCGATCGGGTTGTCGCTGTTCACCATCGCCATTGTGTCCGGCCAAATGGCGTCCGGCCTCCTGATGGACCGGTGGGGGATCGGGGCCGGACGGAAAATCGCGGTCAGCGGTGCCAGGTTCGCCGGCGCGGCGCTGGCTTTCCTAGCCTCGCTCATTGCCGCCAGCGCCCACCTGGGAGCGTCAAGGACAACGGGGCTGCTCGTACTGTTCATGCTCATCCCGCTGGCGGCCGGGTTGATGCAGAGCGTGCAGCAAGGCGTTCTCGGCCAGGTGGGCGCGGCACACGGCAGCCCGGTGATTTCCACGCTGCTGAACTTCGGGGTAGGGACGGCCGCGTTGCTGGCGGTCTGGGCGGCCCAGGCGCTGATGACCGGGCGAACCGACCTGATCACCGGCGACTGGTGGTTGTACCTGGGCGGGCCGCTCGGAACCCTGATCCTGGCCGCCGGCACCGTCGCGGTGGCCAGCACCGGCGTGCTGCTGACCACCCTGACGGTGATCGGCGGGCAACTGGTGGGTGCGCTGGTATTGGATCTCTTCTGGCCCTCCGCGGGGAGCGCGGTCGGTCCGCAAACGCTGGTGGGCATCGCGCTGACGGGCGCCGGGCTGCTGATTGCTGCCCGTTCCGGCCGCGCACGCCGTTCCGGCCGCACTGGTTAGGAAGGCCGGTGCCGCAGGCGGCCCACCGCGCAAGCTTGGAGGGCCGGTGCCGCGGGCGGCCCGGCGGTGGGCGGCGCTACCATGGCCCAATGGACGACGGCGGTGCCTCCTGCGGCCCGGTGCGCTCGGTCTTCGGAGCGGATCCGGAGAGCCGCGCGGCCCTGGCCGTCCTGCAGATGCTGCGCGACCTTGAGCCATGGCTGCTGCGGGACGGGGCCGCCGTCGAGCAGGGGTCCGCGCTGGCGCTGCTGGACGATCGATTCGCCGCCGTCCACAGCGTGAGCAGCCTGCTGAACCAGTCCTTGGCCGCGGCGACGGACAATGTGCTGGCGCTGCGCCGGCTGCTGTTCGAGGAACCGGGGGAGCACGGAACAACGTCGTACCGGGTGCACACGCACTCGCCGTACTCGCTGGTGCGGACGGTCATCGAATGCACCTCCACGGTGCTGTGGGCACTCCAGCCGGAAGAAGGCACGGAGCGGGCGCGGCGCGGCCTGGTTCTCATTGCCCGCGACGTCTTCAACGCCGCGTCGTTCTGGGATGCGTATCTAGGCGACCTGCGGCCGGACCGGCATGCCCGGGCCATGGATTACTTCGACGGGCTCCGCGGCGCGGTCAACGAGGCCGCCGAGTCGCTGCAGCTGCCGCCGATTTTCGCCGCCAAGGCCGACGGTTCCTGGGGCTACGCCACCAAGAACCGTACGCAGACTTCGATCCTGAAGGACCTGCGGGAGGGGGACCTGCCGCCGTCGTTGATGTATGTCTGGCAGTTCTGCAGCGGACATTCGCACGGGCTTCAGTGGGCATCCGCCCAGGGGGTCCGGTACCCGGATCCGTTCAGCGACTCCGGGACCGAGGAGTTCCGCCCAGGGAGCATGCAGCAGCTGCGGCGGATGTGCGAGGTGTCGCTGGGCCTGGTGCCGCGGGCCTGGGACGTTTTCGACAGGGAGCGCCGGGTGTGGCCCTTGCTCTGACCCCAGACGGGGAATCAGCGGTAGGAGCGGTGCAGGTTTTCCTTGGCGGAGGCGCCGCCCGGGCGCCCGGAAATCCACGGTCCGGTGCCCTCGGACGGGTCCAGCACGCCGGTTTCCAGCCAGGTGTAGTCGCCCGCGAGCACGTGCGAGGCCAGCCGGCCGTCGCTGGCGTCGGAATTGCGCCAGAGGTCATCGAAGAGGTGGCCGATCCGTTGCCGGGCCTGCAGGCAGAAGGCGTCGGCCAGCTGGTAGGCCGACCTGCCCTGGGCGGCGTCCCGGCTGCGCAGCATTTCGGCGTGGCTGCAGCAGGCGGCCATGGCAAAGAGTTCGGCGCCGATATCCACGATCCTGCCCAAAAAGGCCTGCCGCTTTTCCAACCCGGCCTGCCACCGGCCCATCCCGAGGAACGTCTGCCGGGCCAGCCGGCGGGAGGACCGTTCGATGAACCGCAGGTGCCGGGCCAGCAGGCCGAACTCGCTGTACGACCGCGGGTTCATGCCGCGGCCGGCGAGCAGCCGGGGAAGCCAGCTGGCGTAGAAGCCGCTGGCGCTCAGGGCCGCCTTCGCCTTGGCCCGGGCGTCTGCGTCGGGCGAGGCCAGGTCGCCGGCCGCGGCCAGGTGGGCGTCGACGGCCTCGCGGGCAATCAGCAGGTGCATGATTTCGGTAGAGCCTTCGAAGATCCGGTTGATCCGCATGTCGCGGAACGCTTGTTCCGCCGGAACGGCGCGCTCGCCGCGGGCAGCCAGAGACGCGGCGGTCTCGTAACCCCGGCCACCGCGGATCTGGACCAGTTCGTCGGCAATCCTGAAGGCGGATTCGCTGGACCACAGCTTGGCCAGCGCCGCTTCAATCCGGATGTCCTTCATGCCGGCATCCGCGAGCCCGGCAGACAGCTCAAAAACCGCGTCGAGAGCGAAGGAGCCCGCGGCGATGAAGGCGATCTTCTTGCCGACCGCTTCGTGCTTGCCCACGGGTTTGCCCCACTGGACCCGCGCATTGGACCATTCGCGGGCGATCTTCAGGGACCACTTGCCGTTCGCGGCGCAGAGCGCGGGAATGGACAGGCGCCCGGTATTCAGCGTGGTCAGGGCGATCTTCAGGCCCTGGCCTTCACGGCCCAGGCGGTTGGCTGCGGGGACGCGGACGTTGTCGAACCGGGTCACGCCGTTTTCGATGCCCCTCAGGCCCATGAAGGCGTTGCGGTTTTCCACCGTGATCCCGGGGGAATCCGCTTCCACCACGAAAGCGGAGATGCCGCCGCGCTGGCCGTCATGCTCCGGCACCTTGGCCATCACCACTACCAGTTCCGCGATCACGCCGTTCGTGGTCCACAGCTTGCTGCCGTTGAGCAGGTACGCGTTGCCGTCCTCGGTGAGGGTCGCGGTGGTGCCCAGGCGGGCAGGGTCGGAGCCGACGTCGGGCTCGGTCAGCAGGAACGCCGTCACGGCGCCGGCCGCGCAGCGGGGCAGGTATTCGCGCTTTTGCTCCTCGGTGCCGAAGACTTTCACCGGCTCGGGCACGCCAATGGACTGGTGGGCCGAGAGCAGCGCGCCGAGCGAGGGGTGCACGGAACCCAGCAGCATCAGGGCGCGGCCGTAGTACAGCAACGACAGTCCGAGGCCGCCGTATTCGACCGGGATCTTGATGCCGAACGCTCCGATCCCGGCCAGACCGGCCAGGTACTCGTCGGGGATTCTCGCCTCACGCTCGATCCGCGCCCCGTCCATGGTCCGGGCGAACTCCGCCAGCGTCGCCAAAAACGCTTCGCCGGCCTCGCGCTCGGACGGAGCCGGCAGCGGATGTGGATGGATCAGGTCCAGGTCGAAGCGGCCCATGTACAGGCCCTTGGCGAAACTCGGCCGGTTCCATTCGGTTTCGCGGGCTGCCTCGGCGAGTTCCCTCGCCTCGCGCTCGCCGGTCTCGGCCGGTCCGGCTGTCCCTGCTTCGGCCGGCAATGGTCCTGCGTCGGGCGCCGTGCCGGCGTTCCCGGCCTTCGTTCCGGCAGCGGCTGTGCGGGCGGCAGTTGTCTGGTCGGTCTCGGCGCTCATGGCAGTCCCCTTCGACGCGGGCCTGCGGGCGCCAGGCCCTGTGCTGTCCCCTCATGTTACTGCCCGGTAGCGCTTTTGCCGAGGGAGGATTTTGAGAACGGGAATAACTGCGAATAGCTGAAGCTTCAACTAATTAGTTATTGCACGCAACCCCGGGAGCACCATGGACTTCGGCATTTTTACCTTCGGCGAATTAACGCGCGGCCCGGGCGGGGAGTCGCTGTCGCCCCGCCAGCGCCTGGAGGAACTGGTCCAGCTGGCCAAGATTGCCGACCAGGCGGGCATCTCGTTCCTCGGGCTGGGCGAGCACCACCGCAAGGACTTCGCCATTTCGGCGCCGGAAATCGTCCTGGCTGCCATCGCCCGCGAGACCACCAACCTGCGTCTGGCCACGGCGGTGACCGTGCTGTCCACCCAGGACCCGGTGCGCCTCTTCGAGCAGTTCGCCACGCTGGATCTGCTCTCCGGCGGACGCGCCGAGGTCATTGCCGGCCGCGGCGCCTTCACCGAGTCCTACCCGCTGTTCGGGTACGACACGGCCGACTATGACGGACTGTTCGAAGAGAAGCTTCAGTTGCTGCTGGCCGCCCGCGGACAGGAGAACCTGACCTGGAACGGCACCTACCATCACAGCATCCGGGGCATGGACGTGTCGCCGCGGCCGCTGCAAGAGAGGCTTCCGGTCTGGGTCGGCGTGGGCGGCACGCCTTCTTCCTTCGAGCGGGCCGGACGCCTGGGGCTGCCGCTGTACCTGGCACTGCTCTCCGGTCCGCAGCACTTCGTCCGGCACATTGAGTACTACCGTGAGTCCGCCGCGGCGCACGGGCACGACCCGGCCACGCTGCCGGTGGGAACGGGCGGCCACTTCTTCGTGGCTCCGACCTCGCAGCAGGCGCGCGACACGTTCTACCCGTACTACCGCGCATACTTCGAGCAGAACATGCCGCGGCCGGCCGGACACTTCCCGCGCGAGACCTTCGAAGCGTGGGCCGGCCCGGGCGGCGGCCTGCTCGCCGGGAGCCCGCAGGAAGTGATCGACAAGATCATGGAGCAGTACCAACTGTTCGGTCATGACCGCTACATGGCCCAGGTGGGCCTTGGCGGGCTGCCGTTCGCGGACACCGCCCGGTCCATCGAACTCCTGGCCACCGAGATCATGCCGGTCATCCAGCGGGAGACGCATCCGGCCAAGCAGCCCTAGCGCCCTCGATGAAGGGCCGGGCCCCGCGCGGCCGGGGTCAGGCGCCGCGCTCGGCGGACTCCGCGTGCCGCAGGACCGCGTCGGCGCAGGCGCCGGGCTGCTCCCAGTGCACCATGTGCCCGGCGTCCTGCACGGCCACGTGGTGCCAGTGCGGGTGCCGGGCCAGGAAGTCCGCGACCGCGGCAGGCGGCCGGGTGGGATCGCGGGTGCCGGTCACCACGAGGGCGGGAGCGGCCACCAGTGCCGCGACCTCGGGTGCGGCCCCGGCCAGCCCCGCGGGCAGGCTGCGGCGCACGACGTCGGGGTGCCGCCTGAAGGGGGCCCGGAATGTTACGCGGTCCGCGCCCTGCGGCTCGTTGCCGCCGCTAAACCACGCGCGAATCAGCTCCTCGCCGGCGGCCAGGTACGCTGCCGGATCGGAAGATTCCCCGCCGAACAGGCGGCTGAGCTTGTCGACGGTTGCCGCCGACGGCGGCACCGGCACCATCCCCACCACGGTGAGCGACGCCGTCGTCCGCGGAAAGCGTGCCGCGATGGTGGCGGCGATGTTGCCGCCGAGGGAGTGCCCGACCCAGTGCACCGGCCCGCCGCCGAAGCGGTCGACCAGGGCCGCGGCGACGTTCTCCACGGTCCAGTCGAAGCCGGCGGGCGGACCGCTGCCGTAGCCGGGAAGATCCGGGGCCGCGACGTCGCGGCCGCCGGCGGAGAGCCGGGCGGCCAGCGGTTTCCAATAGCCGGCGGAGCAGGCCCAGCCGTGCAGCAGGACAATCGGATGCGTCATGGCTCGATTATGCCCGGCAGCCCGCCCTGAACGGGACGGCCGGGCGACGGGTGTGCGGGCGGGTGATGCGGGCGGGTGCCGCGCGCTGTCCGGGCGCGCGGCCTGCGTGCGGGTCCGGCAGCAATTAGGGCAGGAAAGCGGTTCTTAATCGCGGAGAACATAGGTTAGCCTTACTTGAGTCGCTTTTTCCGGCCCGAGGGGGTATGCGCATGCCAGCTGATCCGGCGGCGACGGCGCCTTCCCATCCGGGGCCCGGGCCTCGGCTTGGCCGCGCTTCGGGCGGCGCCAACGGGACCGGCAGGCCGTCCTCCACTGCTTCCGGTGCGGCACGGCTGCCGCGCAGGGTGCTGGTGGGTATCCCGGCCGCCCTGGTGGTGCTGGCGCTGATCTGCTGTGCCTCGCTGGCCCTCGGGGCGCGCCCCATCGGCGTGGAGACGTTCATCCAGGCCTTCGCTGCCTTCGACCCCGCCAACGGAGACCACGCCGTGGTCCACTCGCGCATCCCGCGGACCGTCACCGGGCTGCTGGTGGGAGCGGCCTTGGGCGTCGCCGGCGCCGCCATGCAGGGCGTGGCGCGCAACCCGCTGGGCGATCCCGGCATCCTGGGCGTGAACGCCGGGGCCGCGCTCGCGGTCGTGGCGGGCATCTTCCTGTTCGGCGTGACGCAACTTTCCGGCTACGTCTGGTTCGCGTTCGCCGGCGCCGCGCTCGCTGCCGTGCTGGTCTACGGGGTGGCCAGCATGGGACGGGAAGGCGCCACCCCGATCAAGCTGGCGCTGGCCGGCGCCGCCCTGTCCGCGGGGCTGAGCTCGCTGATGTACTCGGTGCTGGTGACCAACCAGGACACGCTGGAGGGGTTCCGCTACTGGCAGGTGGGATCGGTGGCCGGCCGCGGCTGGGACCTGATCGGCCAGGTGGCCCCGTTCATCGCCGTCGGACTGGTGGTCACGCTGTTCACCGGGAGGATCCTGAACAACTTGTCGCTGGGCGACGACGTGGCCCGGGGCCTGGGCCAAAAGGTGGGCCTGTCCCGTGCCATCACGGCGCTCGGCGTCGTGATCCTGTGCGGCGCGGCGACCGCCATCGCCGGCCCGATCGCCTTCGTGGGCCTGATCATCCCGCACATGGTCCGCGCCCTGACCGGACCCGACTACCGCTGGATCCTGCCCTACTCCATGGTGCTGGCCCCCGTGCTGCTGGTCGGCGCCGACGTGGCCGGCCGCTTCCTTGCGCCGCCCGGCGAGATCGAAGCCGGCATCACCACCGCAGTGATCGGCGCGCCCGTGTTCATCTGGCTGGTCCGGCGGCGGAAGGCGGCCGGGCTGTGAGCAAGGTGGACACCCCGCGCGGAAAGCGCCCGGAATTGGCGCAGCAGGCTGCCGAGGCCGCCACGCCCCAGGCAGCCATGCCCCAGGCCGCCATGCCCGAGGCCGCCATGCCCCAGGCTTCGGACCGGCCAGTGCAGGGTTTATCGTCGAGGGCAGGGTATATGGACGGTGCACTCGAAGATTTACCCCGCACCCGCGGAGGCGGCGGCCAGCGAGCCGTGGCTTCCGTCAGGGCCGGACGACGCAGCCGGCGGCGCGCGGCGCTCATCGCCGCCCTGGCTGGCATCGTCGTCGTCCTGTTTTTTGTCAACGTCCTGCTGGGCAGCTACACCGTGACCATTCCGGACTTCTTCCGGCTGCTGGCGGGCGAACAAATCCCCGGGGCCAGCTTCATCGTGATGGAGCACAAACTGCCGCGGGCCGTGATTGGCGTGCTGGTCGGGCTCGCGTTCGGCCTGGCCGGCAGCATTTTCCAGACCATGCTGCGGAACCCGCTGGCCAGCCCGGACATCATCGGCATCAGCTACGGGGCCAGCGCCTCCGCCGTGACCGCGATCGTCGTGTTCGGCGCGGCCGGCGCCGCGGTCTCCGCCGCCGCCATGGCCGGGGCGCTGGTGGTGGCGGGGGGAATCTACGCGATTGCGTACCGCTCCAGCACGGTGTCCGGGGCGGCCGGCTCGCGGCTGATCCTGGTGGGCATCGGCTTCGCCGCGGTGATGCAGGCGCTGGTCAGCTACCTGCTGACCCGCACGGATATCCGCACAGCCCAGGGCGCGCTGGTCTGGCTCAACGGGTCGCTGAACTCCAGCAATTGGGACCGGGCCACGGTCCTGGTGGCCGGGCTGGCCGTGCTGTTCGTGGCCGTGGCACTGTTGGCGCGCAGCCTGCACGGCCTGGAAATGGGCGACGACGCCGCTGCCGCGCTGGGTGTCCGGGTGGCCCCGGCCCGGCTGAGCCTGATGACGGTGGGGGTGCTGCTGGCCGCCGTGGCCACTGCGGCGGCAGGTCCGGTCGCGTTCATCGCGTTCCTGTCCGGGCCGATTGCCCGCCGGTTGCTGGGCGGTGCGGCATCGCTGCCGGCGGCCGCGCTGGTGGGCGCCCTGATCGTGCTGGCCGCCGACTTCGCCGCGGCCAACCTCATCCCGATGTATCTGACCGACGGCGCCTCGCTGCCGGTCGGGGTGGTGACCGGAGCGCTGGGCGCGCCGTTCCTGCTCTGGCTGCTGGTCACCACCAACCGCCGAGGCCAAGGAGGCTAAGTGCGCACGCTCGAATCCCGCAACCTGACGCTGGCATACGACCAGCGCACCGTGGTGCAGGACCTCACCGTCCGGCTGCCGGAAGGCAAGGTGACGATCATCGTCGGGGCGAACGCCTGCGGCAAGTCGACGCTGCTGCGCGGGCTGGCGCGGCTGCTCAAGCCGGGTGCCGGGTCCGTGCTGCTGGACGGCAAGGACATCCACCGGCAGTCCACCCGCGACGTGGCGAAGGTGCTGGGCCTGCTGCCGCAAAGCCCGGCGGCCCCCGACGGAATCACCGTCGCGGAGCTGGTGGGCCGCGGCCGGTATCCGCACCAGGGCTGGTTCCGGCAGTGGACCCGGGAGGACGACGACGCCGTCAGCGCGGCCTTGGCGGCCACCGACACCCTGGAACTTGGCGACCGGAACGTGGACGAACTCTCCGGCGGCCAGCGCCAGCGGGTGTGGATCGCGATGGCGCTGGCCCAGGAGACCGACGTGCTGCTGCTGGATGAGCCGACCACGTTCCTGGACGTGGCCCACCAGGTGGAGGTGCTGGATCTGATCACCGACCTGAACCGGCGCCGCGGCACCTCCGTGGCCATCGTGCTGCACGACCTGAACCTGGCCGCCCGCTACGCCGACCAGCTCGTGGCGATGAAGGATGGCCGGGTGGTGGCCGAGGGCGCCCCCGCGCAGGTGGTCACCGAGGAGCTGGTGCAGACGGTGTTCGGACTGGAATCGCGGGTGATCCCGGACCCGGTGTCCGGAACGCCGATGGTGGTTCCGGTCGGCCGCCACCACTGCGCGGCGCCCGCCCCGGCCGAAGACGACGCCGACCCGGTCCTGTCCACGACGGACCTCAAGCACGAAGAACCCGCGGCGTGAGCGAGGCCGGCCGGCGCCGACAACCGCCCGCACAGGGGCCCGGCGGCGCCGGAAGGAAAACCCGGCGCGCAGCCGAAGGAACGGACATGGAGAACGGAGCACGATGACCGCCGTAGCAACTGAAACATCCGCCGTAGTGCCGGTGCTGGCCTTCGGCGTAGCCGTCGCCCGGGTCGAGGACATCTCGCCGAGCTACCGGCGGGTCACCTTTTGCGGGGAGTCGCTCCGCCGTTTCGGCGTGGACGGGCCGACGCTGGATCTGCGGATCAAGGTGATGATCCCGTCCACCGGCGCCGACGGGCGTCCGCTGCCGCTGCCGGCATTCGGCGGGCCCGCGCGCCCGGCCCCTCCCGTGACGCCGGGCAACCAGGAAACCATGGCGGCCGACACGGACACCGCCGTGGAACTGGGCGGCGGCTGGTACCAGCAGTGGCTGGCCATGGACCCGGCCCGACGCGGCTCCATGCGCACCTACACCGTCCGCGCCTTCCGGCCGGCGGAAGGCGGGCGGGGGCCCGAACTGGACGTGGACTTCGTGCTGCATTTCGACGCCGACGGAAACGGCGGTCCGGCGTCGTGCTGGGCGGCCGCCGCCGTCCCCGGCGACGAGGTCACCATCATCGGCCCGAACGCCGCGGCGGCCAACTGCGCGACGGCGAAGAGCTACGGCGGCATTGAGTGGCGGCCCGGGCTGGCTTCGCACGTGCTGCTCGCCGGCGACGAAACCGCCGTTCCCGCCATCGCGTCCATCCTGGAGAGCCTCCCGAAGCACATGACGGGCCACGCCGTGCTCGAGGTCCCCGACCCAGCGGACTTCCAGGACATCCGGTCTGCGGCGGACGTGCAGATCTCCTGGCTGGCGCGGGGCGCCCGCCCGCACGGCGAACTGCTGGACGAAGCGGTGCGCGCCGCCGTCGTTGTGCCCGGAGCCGGCCTGACGCCGGCGACGGGGGAGGACCCCGAAGAAGTGGACATTGACCAGGTGATCCTGTGGGAAACCACCGCCGGTTCCACCCGGCCGTTCTACGCCTGGATTGCGGGGGAGGCGGCGGTCATCCGCGGGCTGCGCCGTTACCTGGTCCGGGACGTGGGAGTGGACCGCAAACAGGTGGCGTTCATGGGCTACTGGCGGGCCGGCAAAGCCGAACTGTAGGGCGCCGGCACCCGCCTGTCCCTCCTGGCGGCGGCATCGCCGGCCGGGGACACGGGCGTGGTGCACGCGCCCGCTGGGGCCACGGCGCCCGCGGCTAAAATTCCCGGGCGAAACCGGGCAGGCCGCTGCCATACTTGCTCCATGGGCGTTGAGGGACAGCGGGACCAGGACGAATTTTGGGCCATCGTGGCCGAAGGGGAGCAGCGCATTCGGGAGACTTTTCCGGAGTTGCCGTGTTTCGGCCTGCGCGGGTGGGACGGCGGCGTCATGGTCGGCGAATGGATTTTCGACGGCGGCCCGCACGGGCTGCTGCATGGCGACCCGGGGCTTGGTTCGCCGTATGCGCAGGTCCTGACCACGGCCCACGAGGTAAACCAGAGGATTCGAACCATGCGGCTGGGCGCCCGCGCCGTGGTGGAGGACAAGGACGCCTACCTGCGGCAGCTGGACGAGTTGGACCGCCAGGAACCGCGCATGGTGGGCATCGCCGTCGACGGTGAACGGGTGGAATTCGCGCTCTGGCAGGACGGCGGCAAATGGTGGGCCGGTGCCGAGCGTGGGCGTTACGGCATCATCATCGAGGCGGCCGGGCTCGAGGCGCAGACGGTGGCGCTTGAAAGCGTGGCCGACATCGAGCCTTGCCTGGCCGCGCGGCGTCAGTGGCTGCGGCAGGTCCGCGGCGAAGCCGAATGAGGGCGGTGGGTGGCCCCGCCACCCACCGCCCTGCCGTTTCCGGGAAGGCCCCCTCCCCGGGATTCCTGCTGCCGGTCAGAGGTGGTTCATGCCCTCCGTGAGGACGGAGCGCAGGATCTGCTCGATCTGGTCGAATTCGCGCTGTCCGATGGTCAGCGGCGGAGCGAGCTGGACTACGGGGTCTCCACGGTCGTCCGCCCGGCAGTACAAGCCGGCGTCGAACAGCGCGTTGGACAGGTAGCCGCGCAGCAGGTGCTCCGACTCTTCGTCGTTGAACGTCTCCTTGGTGGCCTTGTCCTTGACAAGTTCGATCCCGTAGAAATAGCCCTCGCCGCGGACATCGCCGACGATCGGCAGGTCCAGCAGCTTTTCCAGCGTCTTGCGGAAGGCCGGGGCGTTCTCCTTGACGTGGTTGTTCAGGCCCTCGCGTTCGAAGATGTCCAGGTTGGCCATGGCAACGGCGGCCGAGACCGGGTGCCCGCCGAAGGTGTAGCCGTGGTAGAACGTCGTGTCGCCATGCTTGAACGGTTCGAACAGGCGGTCCGAGGCGATCATCGCGCCGATCGGCGAGTAGCCGCTGGTCATGCCCTTGGCGCAGGTGATCATGTCCGGCACGTAGTCGAAGTCGGTGGAGGCGAACATGGAACCGATCCGGCCGAACGCGCAGATGACCTCGTCGGAAACCAGCAGAACGTCGTACTCGTCGCAGATTTCCCTCACCCGCTCGAAGTACCCGGGCGGCGGCGGGAAACAGCCGCCGGAATTCTGCACCGGTTCCAGGAACACCGCGGCCACGGTGTCCGGGCCTTCGAACTCGATGGCTTCGCCGATCCGGTCCGCGGCCCAGCGGCCGAAGGCCTTCGGATCTTCCAGGCCCGCCGGCGCGCGGTACTGGTTTGTGTTGGGGACACGGAAGGCGCCGGGCACCAGCGGTTCGAAGGGTGCCTTCATGTCCGGGATGCCGGTGATCGAAAGCGCTCCCTGCGGGGTGCCGTGATAGGCGACGGCGCGGGAGATCACCTTGGTCTTGTTGGGCTTGCCCTTCAGCTTGAAGTACTGCTTGGCCAGCTTCCACGCGGATTCCACGGCTTCGCCACCGCCGGTGGTGAAGAAGACCCGGTTCAGGTCGCCCGGGGCGTGGTGCGCCAGGCGTTCGGCCAGTTCGATGGCCGCCGGGTGGGCATAGGACCACAGCGGCATGAAGGCCAGTTCCTTGGCCTGGCGGGCGGCCGCCTGCGCGAGTTCCTCGCGGCCGTGGCCCACCTGGACCACGAAGAGCCCGGCCAGGCCGTCGATGTATTCGCGGCCCTGGTCGTCGTAGATGAGGTGGCCCTCGCCGCGGGTTATCACCGGTACGTTGCCGCCGGCAACCAGTGGTGAGTGTCGGGCCATGTGCATCCACAGGTGGTCGCGGGCCGCCTGCTGGCGGTCCGTTCCCATCGGAGTGGTGTAGGTCCGGCGCATCGGGGCGTCGGTCGTGGTGCCGGCGGGCGTGCCTTGGCCCGGGAGGCTGGTGCTTGGCGATGCTGATGTCTGTGTCATCGGGTTCCCCAGTTGTATTCCTGCTTGCGCAGAGAGAGATACATGAATGTTTCGGTGCTCAGGACACCGGGAATGCCGCGGATCCGGTTGACCAGCCGCAACAAATCCTGGTCGTTTTCGCAAATGATTTCGGCCAGAATGTCGAACGAGCCCGCGGTGACCAGGCAGTAGTGCACCTGGTCCAGTTCGGCGATCTTGTCCGACACTTCCAGCAGGTCGGCAGCTGTCTTGATGCCCAGCATGGCCTGCCGGGCAAACCCCAGCTGCAGCGGGTCGGTGACCGCGACGATCTGCACGACGCCGGAGTCGATCAGCTTCTGCACCCGCTGCCTGACGGCTGCTTCGGAGAGCCCGACCGCCTTGCCGATGGCGGCGTAGGAGCGCCGGCCGTCTTCCTGCAGTTGCTCGATGATGGCCTTGGAGACCTCGTCAACCGCAGGGCTGTGGCCGTTGCCGATGAGGCCGTGGCCGGCACTGGGCAGCAAGGTCAAGCGTATCCACCTCCTAAGCGAATACCCGCCACCGGCAGGGATTGCTGACTATTGAATCCGTTGTGTGATGAGAGCGCAAGTGCTGAATCCGAAAAGATTCGCCGCGGAGGCTATCGATATACGCAGAACTAGAGGCTACTATCTGTTTGTGAAGCAGCTCACTTCAGCTTTCGCGTGCGGCCCTTCCGTCCGCCGGGTGCATACTTCGCGGATGCGCCCTCCGGGAGGGGACAATCCACGTGCAGGCAGCGGGGCATGCTTCGGATTTCGTCGTGTAACCAAAAATTTACAACTGAAACTATTGTCGGGGTCTCTGCGGTCTGCAAGTATCGACGCACCAGCGAGGCCCGATCCGTCAACAGGAGCACCAGATGCCGAAACGACTACCTGAAGACCCACGCCTGCGACGCCTGATCGCTGCGCAAATGTCCCGCCGGAACGTCCTGATGGGCGCCGGCGGACTGACTTTGGCCGGCCTGCTCGCTGCGTGTGGCACGGGCGGCACGGGCGGCTCGTCGAACACCGGCTCGGCCGGTGCGCTGTCCCCGGCGGAAGACCTGTCGGACCAGGAAAAGGAAGTCAACTGGGCCAACTGGACCCTGTACCTGGACTACGACGACTCCAGCCAGACCTACCCGTCGCTGGAGGCCTTCACCAAGAAAACCGGGATCCAGGCCAACTATTCCGAGGACATCGACGGAAACGACACGTACTTCGGAAAGGTCCAGGGCCAGCTCGCCGCCGGGCAGGACATTGGACAGGACATCATCACGCTCACCGACTGGATGGCGGCACGACTGATCCGGCTCGGCTACACCCAGGAACTGGACCACGCGAACATCCCGAACGCGGCCAACCTGTTGGAGACCCTGAAGAACGTGGACTTCGACCCGGACCGGAAGAACTCCCTGACCTGGCAGTCCGGATACGCGGGCATTGCCTGGAACAAGGAAGCGGTCCCGGGCGGGCTGCGGACGGTATCCGATTTGTGGAAGCCCGAGCTCAAGGGACGCGTGGAAGTGCTCGACGAGATGCGCGACACCATGGGCCTGCTCATGCTGGACAACGGCGTGGACATTTCCGGTGACTGGGGCACGAGCGAATACGACGCCGCCCTGGAGGTCCTGCAAAAGCAGATCGCCGACGGCCAGATCCGTCAGGTCAAGGGCAACTCCTACAAGGAAGACCTGATCTCCGGCGACGCGCTGGCGGTGATCTGCTGGTCCGGCGACATCACGCAGCTGAACTTCGAGGAGGGCGACAAGTGGCAATTCGCGCTCCCCGAGGCCGGCGGAACCCTGTGGTCGGACAACCTGCTGGTGCCCATCGGCTCGCCGCACAAGAAGAACGCGGAAACGCTGATGGACTTCTACTACGATCCGGAAAACGCGGCGACCGTAGCGGCCTACGTGAACTACATCTGCCCGGTGCAGGGAGCCAAGGAAGCCATGGAGAAGATCGACCCGGAACTGGTCGACAACCCGCTGATCTTCCCGACGGACGAAGACCTGGCCAAGGTCAAGGTCTTCCGCAGCCTGGAGGCCGACGAGGAAACCGACTTCGGCAACCGTTTCCAGCAGGCGATCGGCAACTGATGACCCAGGCACCACTGAGGACAGAGCACGCCCACGCCGTCGGCGAAGACAGCGGCGCGGATCTGGTGCTGTCGTCCGTGACCAAGCGGTTCGGCGATTTCGTGGCCGTCGATGACCTGGACCTGACCATTCCGGCGGGCCAGTTCTTTGCCCTGCTCGGCCCCTCCGGCTGCGGCAAGACCACCACCCTGCGGATGGTAGCCGGGCTGGAACAGCCCACGTCCGGCAGCATCAGCATCGGCGGCAAGGACATCAGCAAGGCCAGCCCGCACCAGCGGCCGGTCAACACCGTGTTCCAGAACTACGCCCTGTTTCCGCACATGAGCGTGCTGGACAACGTGGCGTTCGGGCTGCGCCGGCGCAAGGTCCGCGACGCCCAGGAGCAGGCGAAGAAGGCACTGGCGCTGGTGGAGCTGTCGCACCTGGGCGCACGGCGGCCGGCCCAGCTCTCCGGCGGTCAGCAGCAGCGCGTGGCGCTGGCGCGGGCCATCGTCAACCAGCCGGCGGTGCTGTTGCTGGACGAACCGCTGGGCGCGCTGGACATGAAGCTGCGCCGGCAAATGCAGGTGGAACTGAAGAAGATCCAGACCGAGGTCGGACTGACCTTTGTCCACGTCACCCACGACCAGGAAGAAGCCATGACCATGGCGGACACCGTGGCCGTCATGAACGCCGGCAAGGTGGAGCAGATGGGTGCTCCCCGCGAGCTGTATGAACTGCCGCGCACCGTGTTCGTGGCCAACTTCCTGGGCAAATCCAACCTGGTCGCCGGGGAGATCATCGAGGACCGGGGCGACGCCGTCGTCGTCAATGCCAACGGCAACCGGCTGGCCGTGCTGAAGGAGCGCGCGACCGTGCACCGGGGCAAGGCGCTGATCGGGATCCGTCCGGAGAAGCTGAAGATGATGTGGCCGGACGATGCGCCGGCCGAAGCCGCCAACGTCCTGCGCGGCACCGTGCTCGACACCTCGTTCACCGGGGTCAGTACCGAGTACCTGGTAGAGGTTGCCGGGATCGGCACGGTGGGCGTCTTCAGCCAAAACCACGGCCAGCAGCTGGCCCAGCCGGGCGACGCCGTCGTGCTCAGCTGGGACACGGAACACGCCTTCGGCCTCGACGGCGACGAGGAACCGCAGTACGGGGCGCCCGAGGACGGTGTCTGATGAGTGCGCTGGCCACCGCAGACACGTCATCGGCGCCGGATCAGGGACGCGGCAGCGGCGAGCTTAAGGAGGAACGCCGCCGGGGGCGGATGGGCTATTGGCTGATCCTGCCCGGCTTCTTCTTCCTGCTGCTGTTCTTTGTGCTCCCGGTGTTCTCGCTGCTCGCGACCTCGCTCTACACGAAGCCGCCGGGGGCCGACATCGGCCAGTTCGTGCCGGCGCTGGAGTTCAACAACTACGTGCGGGTGCTGGGCAGCTACTGGCCGGAGTTGCTGCGTTCCTTCGGGTTCGCGCTGGTCGCCACCGCCGCGGCGCTGCTGATCGGCTATCCCATGGCCTACCTGATCGCGGTCAGGCTGCGCGGGCGCGGCCTGCTGCGGGGCATCCTGCTGGTGCTGATCATCGCGCCGTTCTTCACCAGCTTCATCCTGCGCACGCAGGCCTGGAAACAGATCCTCGCCGACGAGGGCCCGGTGGTCTCCGTGCTCAGGGCGTTCGCCTTGCTTCCGGAGGACGGGCGGCTCACGGCCACCGCCTTCGCCGTGGTCTGCGGCCTGACCTATAACTTCCTGCCCTTCATGACCCTGCCCATCTACGCGAACCTCGAGCGGCTGGACACCCGGCTGATCGAGGCCGGCAACGACCTCTACGCGAACGGTTTCACCACCTTCAGGACCGTCACGCTGCCGCTGTCGATGCCCGGGGTGATGGCCGGAACGCTGCTGACCTTCATTCCGGCTGCCGGGGACTACATCAACGCCTCCCTGCTGGGCAACAACCAGAACACGACCATGATCGGCCAGGTCGTCGACTCCCGGTTCTTCCGCATCGTCGACTATCCGGGCGCTTCGGCACTGTCCTTTGTGCTGATGCTGGCCATCCTCGCCCTGGTCTTCATCTACGTGCGCCGTTTCGGCACCAAAGAACTGCTGTAGGGGGCTCTGACGTGAAAAACTCCTTCGGCCGCTGGCTGGTCCCTGTGTTCGGCGGCCTGGCGTTCGTCTTCCTGCTGGTCCCCATCGCCTACGTCTTCGTGTTCTCCTTCAACGACGCCGGGCGCACCAACCTCACCTGGCGCGCCTTCACGTGGGACAACTGGACCAACCCGTGCGGCGCCCCGGCAGTCTGCCAGGCGCTGGGCAACAGCCTCCAAATAGGCGCGGTTGCCACGGTGATCGCCGTCCTCCTGGGCACGGCCATCGCCATCGGGCTGGTCCGCTACCGGTTCCGGTTCAATTCCACCGCCAACATGCTGATATTCCTTCCGCTGGCCACCCCGGAAGTAGTCCTCGGCGCCTCGTTGCTGGCGCAGTTTCTGAACGTGGGCGCGGAGCTGGGCAAGGGCACCATCATCATCGCCCACACCGTCTTCTGCATTTCCTTCGTCGTGGTCACCGTGAAGGCCCGGGTCGCCAGCCTCGACCCGAAGCTGGAGGAGGCGGCGGCCGACCTCTATGCCTCCCCGATGCAGGCGTTCTGGCGGGTCACCTTCCCGCTGCTGCTGCCGGGGATCGTGGCGGCGGCCCTGCTGAGCTTCGCGATCAGCTTCGACGACTTCATCATCACCAACTTCAACTCCGGCAACGTGGATACCTTCCCGAAGTTCATCTACGTGGCCGCCACCCGCGGCATCCCCGCCCAGGCGAACGTGATCGGCTCGGCGATGTTCATCATCGCGCTGCTGATCGTGATCGGCGGGCAGATCCTCGCACACCGCCGCGCCAAGATGCTGGCGGCACGCTGACCCGCCCGACTCGCTGACTAGGAGCCCTTCATGATCGACCGGAACCGGCTGGCGGTGCTGTTCGCGCGCGAACTGCAGGACTTCGAGGCCAAGCATCCCCAGTCCAAGGCACTGTACGACGGCGCGTCCCACCTCTTCGGGAAAGTCCCGATGACATGGATGAACAAGAGGGCGGGCAGCTTCCCCCTCTACCTCGCCCGGGCCCGCGGCTGCCGGGTGTGGGACGTGGACGGACTCGAATACGTGGACTTCGCGCTGGGCGACACCGGCGCGATGGCCGGCCACTCCCCGCAGCCCACCGTCGAGGCGATGATCCGGCGTGCCGCCGACGACGGGGGACTGGCCACCATGCTGCCCACCGCGGACGCCGAGTGGGTGGGGGCGGAGCTGGCCCGCCGGTTCGGCGTGGAGCGCTGGAGCTTCTCGCTCACCGCCACCGATGCCAACCGGTGGGCCATCCGGCTGGTCCGGGCCCTGACCGGCCGGAGCAAGATCCTGTTCAACCCGTACTGCTACCACGGGTCGGTGGACGAATCGCTGATCGTGGCCGGACCCGACGGCGAGGGCATGAACCGCCCGGGCAATGTCGGGGCACCGGTGGACGTTACGGAGACCAGCAGGGTCGCCGAGTTCAACGATCTTGCCGCCCTGGAGCGCCAGCTGGCCTACGGAGACGTGGCAGCTGTGCTGATGGAACCGGCACTGACCAACATCGGCATCGTGCTGCCGGAGCCGGGCTACCTGGACGGCGTGCGGGAACTGACCCGCCGGCACGGCACGCTGCTGATTATCGACGAGACGCACACCTTCTCCGCCGGCCCCGGCGGGGCGACCGCGGCGTGGGGGCTCGAGCCGGACGTGGTGGTGATCGGCAAATCCATCGGCGGCGGCATCCCCTGCGGCGCCTACGGGCTCAGCGCGGAACTGGCCGAACGGGCACTGGGCCGGGCCGATTTGGACCTGGTGGACATGGGCGGCGTGGGCGGCACCCTGGCCGGAAACCCGCTGTCCGTCGCGGCCATGCGGGCCACGCTCGAACACGTGCTGACGGACCAGGCCTTCGCCGCGATGACCGCGCGTGCCACGGAGTTCGCCACCGGCGTGCAGCGGGTGATCGATACGTATTCGCTGCCGTGGTCGGTGTCCCGGTTGGGTGCGCGGGCCGAATACCGCTTCGCCAACCCGGCGCCCCGCAACGGCACGGAGTCGGCGGCCAGCCACGACGGCGGGTTGGAGGACTTCCTGCACCTGTACCTGGCCAACCGCGGCATCCTGCTCACCCCGTTCCACAACATGGCCCTGATGTGCCCGCAAACCACCAGCGCCGACGTCGAACGGCACCACGAGGTCTTCGAAGAAGCCGTCCGGGAACTGACCGGCGGCTGAGGCGGCGGGCGCCGAGCCGTCGGCTTGGGATACTGGATGGATGACGATCGCCAAATCCGCCATCCTGTTTGTCCTCGCCGCCGTCGCGGAGATCGGCGGCGCCTGGCTGGTCTGGCAGGCGGTGCGCGAAGGCCGGGACTGGTGGTTCGCCGGCTTGGGAGTGATGGCCCTGGGCCTGTACGGTTTCATCGCCGCCCAGCAGCCGGATGCGAACTTCGGCCGGGTGCTGGCCGCGTACGGCGGAGTGTTCATCGCCGGATCACTGGCCTGGGGCATGCTGCTGGACGGTTTCCAGCCGGACCGCTGGGATTTCATCGGCGCCGGCCTCGCGCTCGCCGGGGTCGCCGTCATCATGTACGCACCGCGCAGCGTCGCGTAGCGCCGCGCCGGGCCGCTGCCGGAACGGTTTCTTTGTTAATCTGGTCCGGTGACTTTCGCGCAGCGTTTTGTGGCCTTGGGGGATTCGTTCACCGAGGGGGTGGGAGACAAGGATCCCAGCCTGCCCAATGGTGTACGCGGCTGGGCCGACCGGGTAGCCGAGCAGCTGATGCTCGCCGATGCCGGCTGGGGCTATGCCAACCTTGCCATCCGCGGCAAAAAGATCACCCAGGTACTGAACGACCAGATCGACGCCGCCGTAGCGCTCCAACCGACCCTGGTCACCCTCTATGCCGGCGGCAACGATCTCCTGCGCCCGCGGGTGGACATCGACGCGCTGATGGCAGGGTACGAAGCCGGCGTGGCCAAGCTGGCCGCCACCGGTGCCGACGTCGTGCTGTTCACCGGCTTTGACACGGTGGCCTCGGCGGTCTTCAGCAAGACCCGCGGCCGCACCGCCATCTACAACGAGTGGGTGCGCGAGATCGCCGACCTGCACGGGGCGAAAATCGTTGACTACTGGCGGATGCGCGAGTTCCGCGACTGGCGTTACTGGGACGACGACCGCCTGCACATGTCCACGGCCGGGCACACGCTGATGGCCAAGAAGGTGTTGGAAGTGCTGCAGGCCGAGGACATCATCGACCTGCCGGCGCTGCCGGACCTGGCGGCGCTGACCCGCCGGCGCGCGATGGCCGCCAATGTCCGGTGGGCCCGGGAGCACCTGGGCCCGTGGATGGGACGCCGGCTGCGCGGCACGTCCTCGGGGGACTCGCTCACCGCGAAGTACCCGCAACTCACGGGGCTCCACACCACCGGACGGGTCTAGTGCCGTACGGGCAGAAGCGGAAGTGCCGGCCCGCCGGCCCTAACAGTTGAAGCCTCAAGTTTTATGGCAGAATAGAGGCATGACTTCTGCACGCTGGCTCGACCCCGAAGAACGCCAGGCCTGGCTGGCCTTGCTGGCGGTGTCCACCCTGTTGCCGGGCAACCTCGACGCCCCGCTGTACCGGGAGGGCAAGCTGACGCTCTTCGACTACAACGTGCTGGCCATGTTGTCCGAGGCTCCGGACCGGTCGCTGCCCATGAGCGAGCTGGCCTCCCGCACCTATTCTTCGCTGTCCCGGCTCTCGCACGTGGTCAAGAAGCTTCAGGGCCGCGGCTGGGTGACCCGGGCGCAGTGCGCCGATGACGCCCGGGTGACCATGGCGTTGCTCACGGATGCGGGGATGGACGCGATCGTGGCCCTTGCGCCGGGGCACGTCGAAACCGTGCGGCAGGCGGTTTTCGACGGACTGGACCGCCGGGATGTGCAGGACCTGGAACGCATCGGCAAGAAAATCGTGCAGCAGTTGGAGCCCAACAGCTGGGTGCTGCGCGAACCGCGGCTGAACAGCTGAGCCTTGCTCCCGGAGCCGCGGTTCGCTGTCGCCGTCGGGGACCGGCCGTTGGTTTGATCCAAACCGCCGCTGCCCCTAAGATGGAAAGGCGTTAAGTCACGCAACTTGGCACCCCCTTGCCCAGGCGGGGGGATGGCAACGTTGTGTGGCGTCCGTGTTTACCTAGAATTGAGGGTCGCGGATAGGCCGCGCCTCCCCCGGGAGGCAAGCGGCTTATTGCACCTGACTTCACCGTCTTCCCCGCGGCGAGGCACTTCGGCTGGATCTCACCCCGCCAGGTTCACCTCCGGAAAGTCGCAGTAATAACGGTGTCACAACTGGTGGCGGGCGCTCTTACACGCAGATTCGCAGGCGCTTTACTTACGTTTCTGCGTCAAGTCCGTCAATATTTACTACAACTGGAGGAGAGATCATGGCAGCACACTGCCAGGTGACCGGAGCCGAGCCCGGCTTTGGCCACAGCATTTCGCACTCGCACCGCCGCAACAAGCGCCGGTTCGATCCGAACATTCAGAAGAAGCGCTACTGGGTTCCGTCCCTGCGCCGCAACGTGACGCTGCAGGTTTCGGCCCGCGGCATCAAGACCATTGACGTCCGCGGCATCGACGCTGTCGTCGCCGAGCTCCTCGCGAAGGGTGTGAAGCTTTAATGGCCAAGGACAAGGACGTACGTCCCATCATCAAGCTGAAGTCCACCGCCGGCACCGGCTTCACCTACGTGACCCGGAAGAACCGTCGTAACGACCCGGACCGCATTGTCCTGAAGAAGTACGACCCGGTCATCCGCAAGCACGTCGAATTCCGAGAGGAGCGCTAAACATGGCCAAGAAGTCCAAGATTGCTCGCAACGAGCAGCGCAAGGTCGTTGTCGAGCGTTACGCCGCGAAGCGTGCCGAGCTGAAGAAGACCCTGGTCGACGCCAACGCGACCGACGAGGCCCGCGAAGAGGCCCGCCTGGGCCTGCAGAAGCTGCCCCGCAACGCGTCCCCGGTCCGCGTCCGCAACCGCGACCAGATCGATGGCCGCCCCCGCGGCACGCTCCAGAAGTTCGGAATCTCGCGCGTGCGTTTCCGTACCATGGCGCACAACGGCGAACTGCCGGGCATCAAGAAGTCCAGCTGGTAGAAATCCGGCCGGCTTCCCGGTGAAGCTGCATCAAGGCGGCGGTCCAGCAGGGCCGCCGCCTTTGCCATGCCCGGAGCGCTCCGGCAGGCAGCGGGGAGAACGAGGGCCGTGATCGACCGCTGGAACAGTCCATCGCCGTAGCTCCCACGCTGAAGCGGTGATCGTGTCGCGCCAGCCGTGCCACACGAAACCGGGGCAGCCGCGGCGCGCGGAAACGGCCCATCATATGCTCTCGGCGCAAAAAGCGGACCCCGCGGGGCTGAATCGGCCCGAAATCGGGGTATTTCGCTAAAAATTCCGCCAGATTCCGCGGATTTTGCCGGATCGGGGCGGCCAAGCTGGTAAGTTTTCGCTCAGTAGCTTTTCCGCAGCCTGCGGAGGCTCTGACCAAACCGAAGCAGTCCAGGAGGACAAAAATTGGCTATCAATCGCAGTGAACTTGTTGCAGCTGTTGCAGAGAAGGCCGGCACCAGCCAGACCGCAGTGAACGGTGTCCTGGACGCCGTGTTCGACATCTTCGCGACCTCCGTCGCCAAGGGCGAGAAGATCACCATCCCGGGCTGGCTCGCCGTCGAGCGCACCGACCGCGCGGCCCGCACCGGCCGCAACCCGCAGACCGGCGAATCCATCCAGATTCCGGCCGGCCACAGCGTGAAGCTGACCGCTGGTTCCAAGCTGAAGGCTGCTGTCGCCAAGAAGTAGTTTTCCCACCAGGCTTCCGCAGGACCGTCACCGGCAACCGGTGGCGGTCCTGCTCTTTAACGCCTTAACTTCTACCGGCGGTAAAATAGCCGGGCGGGGCGTGCGCCACAGGCACGCCCGGAAGCATCGGGACGGAGGACTCGGCATGGTCCAGCGGGAAGCGCGGCTGCTGCGCGGCTGGCTCGGCGCTGCCGTGGCCACCTCCGCCGCCGCGTTGTCGCATCTGGCCGGCGGGGGACATGCGCCCGCCCTGGCCGTCTGGTCCCTGTCCCTCGCCCTCTCCGGGCTGGTCTGCGTGGGCCTGGCCGGCAAGTCATTGTCCTGGCCGCGCCTGCTGGCCGCGGTGGGGGGCAGCCAGGCCATCTACCACCTGCTTTTCCGGGCGGGCCACGGCGCCCCGGCGGGAATGACCCCCGGCGCGGGAGCCCATGCCGGCCACGGCCCGGCGCTGCCTCCCGGCGACTGGGTGGCGGCCGCACCGGCCCCGCCGGCCGGGGCCGAGGATCCGGCGATGCTGGCAGCCCACCTTGCCGCTGCCGTTGCAACGGTCCTGCTGCTGCGCCGCGGCGAGCAAGCTGCAGCGGCCCTGGCCGGAACGGTGCTGTTGGCAATCCCGCGCCGGCTGTACGGCTGGCATCCGGTACCGCGGGCCAGGCTGGCCAGCCCCGGGGCACGGACTGTCCGTACCCTCGCCGCGCTTGGAGTGCCGCTGCTTTCGCTGCGGCACCGGGGGCCGCCCCTGCATCACGCTTTCTGACCGGCGCCATCCGCGCATCCCCCGACGAAAGAACGTGATGAACCCCCTGATGAACACCCCTGCACCCGTCCGCGTTGCCGCCTCCGGGTCTTCGGCAGCCAGGCAGCGCCGTGACGACGCCCGACGCCTCGCCCGGCAGGCGGCCCTGCGCCGACTGCTCGCGGCCGCCTTGGCCGCCATGCTGCTGTGGCTTTCGGCGGCGCTGACGCTGGCGCGCCCGGCCGCGGCCCACGACGAACTGATCGGATCCACCCCGGAAAACGGCGCCGTCCTCGACGTCCAGCCCGAGAGCATCGTGCTGGAATTCAGCGCGAATGTGATGGATATCGGCACCACCACCCAGGTCCTGGACAGCGCCGGCACCGACTGGGCCGCCGGAGCACCCGTGCTCGGCGGCCGTGAGGTCACCATTCCCCTGCAGGACGGGATGCCCGACGGCGACTACCAGCTGGGCTGGCGGGTCGTCTCCAGCGACGGCCATCCGATCGAAGGAACCACAAAATTCTCCCTTGCGGCCGGCGGCACGGCCTCGGCCCCGGCATCCACAGCCGCGGCCGGCGGCACCGCCGAGGCTGCCGGGAAAGAGGACGGTGCCGGCGGCGCCGGACTGTTCCTCGCGCTGGGCGCCGGCACGCTGGCTATCCTGGCCGGACTGGCCGCCTTCGTGATGAGCAAGCGGGGCGGAGGCGCTGGCGGTCGTGGCTGAGCGGCTGACCCCTGCGGCTGACCGGCGTCCTGCGGCAATCACCGCCGACGGGATCGGCAGGGGATGGCTCCTGGCCGGTGCGGTCGTCCTGGTCCTGGCGCTGGCGGCAGCCCTGCTGTACTCCGGGGCGGCCGCCACCCGCCAGCTCTCCGACCCCGGCGCCTTGACCCGATGGGCGCTGCCAGTGGCCAAGGCCGCCAACAACACGGCTTTGGCAGCCGTCATCGCAGCGCTGCTCTTCGCCGTCGGCATCCTTCCCCGGCAGTTGCGTCCCGGCCGCAGGCCGGGCAACGGCGACCAGGGCCCCGAGCATCCCGCCTTCACGGCCGCGCTGCGGCTGGCCGCGGTCGCCGCCGTCGTCTGGACGCTGGCGGCCATGGCCGTGCTGGTCTTCAGTTTCTCCGACGTCGCCGGGCTGCCCGTGAGCGGGGACGCCAACTACACCGCCGGATTCATCGGCTTCATGACGGACATCGGGACCGGCCAGGCCTGGCTCGCCATCACCATAGTGGCCGCCGTCGTGGCCACGCTGATCTTCGGCCTCCGCTCCCTCCCGGGGCTGGCCGCCACCTTGGCGCTGGCCACCATCGGCGGGCTGCTGCCGATGGCCCTGATCGGGCACTCGGCCGGCGGCGACGATCACTACGGGGCCGTCAACTCGATCGGGCTGCACCTGCTGGGTGCCTGCCTCTGGGTGGGCGGAATCATCGTCCTCGCGGTCATTTCCGGGACACTGGGCACCAGAGACATCACCGGGCAGGTGCTGCGTCGCTACTCATCGCTGGCACTGATCAGCTTCGGCCTGGTGTTCTTCTCCGGCATCATCAACGCGTCCATTCGGATCACCTCGCTGGACCAGCTTTCCACCCCCTACGGGGTGCTCGTGGTGATCAAGGCCCTCGCCACGCTGCTGCTGGGGGCCATCGGCTTCATGCACCGGCAGTGGATCATCCCCGAACTCGCAACGAAGTCCGGCAAGCGCGTCCTGTGGCAGCTCATCACCGTCGAACTCCTCATCATGGCGGCGGTCTTCGGCGTGGCGACGGCCCTGGCCCGCACGGCGCCGCCGACGCCCGAGGAACTGCCGCCGGACGCGTCCCCGGCGCGCATCCTGACCGGTTACGAACTGCCGCCGGAACTGGTCGGGAGCAGCTGGCTGACCGTCTGGCGGTGGGACTGGCTGTGGGTGACGTTCGCCCTGGTCACCGGCATCGCCTACCTGGTCGCGGCCGCCAGGCTGCGCCGGCGCGGCGACGGCTGGCCGGTGGCCCGGACCATCAGCTGGATCGTCGGCCTGCTGGCGCTCACCTATGTCACGTCGGGGGCGCCGGCAGTCTACGGGATGGTGCTGTTCAGTGCGCACATGCTGGACCACATGGCCCTGACCATGGTGGTGCCGCTGTTCCTCGTCCTGGGCTCGCCGGTCACGCTGGCGCTGAAGGCGCTGCCGCCGCGCCGCGACGGCAGCAAGGGCCTGCGCGAATGGATCCTCTGGCTGGTGCATTCAAAGTATTCCGCGGTCATCACCCATCCGCTCTTCGCGGCGGCGAACTTCGCCGGTTCGATCATCATCTTCTACTACTCGCCGCTGTTCGGCTTCGCCCTGCGCGAGCACGTGGGGCACGAGCTGATGAACCTGCACTTCCTGCTCACCGGCTACCTGTTCATCCTCTCGATGATCGGCCAGGATCCGCTGCCGCGGCGCGCGCCCTACCCGTTGCGGCTATTGCTGCTGTTCGCGACGATGGCCTTCCACGCATTCTTCGGCGTTGCCCTGACCAGCTCCACGGCCCTGATCCAGGCCTCCTGGTTCGGCAGCATGGGACGCGAGTGGGGACTGCCGGCCATGGACGACCAGCAGCTGGGCGGGGCCATCATGTGGGGCATCGGGGAAATACCCACCCTCTGCATCGCCGTCGGAGTGGCCATTGCCTGGTCGCGGTCCGACGCGCGGGAAACAAAGCGTAAAGATCGTTCGGCCGATAGGAATAACGACGCCGAACTGGCGGCTTATAACGATATGTTTGCCAAGATGGCCCGGCAGGATGCACGCCTGGTCCCGCCGGGGGCAGCAAGGCCTGCCGCGGGGCCCGGCACGGACTCCGGCGACCATGAACTTCCGACAACCACCACCGGGCAGCCGCCCGTTCCGGAACCGGATGACGCCGGCCGGACACAAGGAGAAACCAGATGACTGAGGCAGCCGACACCATCCGCAGCAACTACCGGGTCCGTGCCTCGGACCTGGTGGGGCGCAACTGGCTGAACACCGGCGGCAAGCAGCTGGGGCTGGAAGACCTGCGGGGCAAGATTGTGCTGCTGGACTTCTGGACCTTCTGCTGCATCAACTGCCTCCACGTGCTGGACGAGCTGAGGCCGTTGGAGGAAAAGTACAAGGACGTGCTGGTCACCGTCGGGGTGCACTCCCCGAAGTTCGAGCACGAAGCCGACCCCGTGGCACTGGCCGCGGCCGTGGAGCGGTACGAAATCCACCACCCGGTACTCGACGATCCGGAGCTGGACACCTGGCAGGCCTACGCCGCCCGGGCGTGGCCGACGCTGGTGGTCGTGGACCCCGAGGGCTACATCGTGGCGCACCTGTCCGGAGAGGGCCACTCGGGCGGCCTGGCGTCGCTGGTGGAAGAGCTGGTGGCCGAACACGAAGCCAAGGGCACGCTGCACCGCGGCGACGGGCCGTACGTGCCCGCGGAAACCACCGCCGGCGACCTGCGCTTCCCGGGCAAGGCCATTCCGCTGCCCGACGGTGTCGGTTCCGCCGGCGGGTCCTTCCTGGTCAGCGACACCGGCCACCACCGGCTGGTGGAATTGGCCGCGGACCTGTCGACCGTGCTCAGGACCTACGGTTCGGGCGTGAAGGGCTGGCAGGACGGGCCGGCCGATGCCGCGCAGTTCAACGAGCCCCAGGGCGTGGCCTTGCTTCCGGAAGGAATCCGCGGGAAGGCGGGCTACGACGTCGTCGTCGCCGACTCCGTGAACCACCGCCTCCGCGGCCTGTCCCTGGCCACCGGCGAGGTGACCACGATCGCCGGCAGCGGCGTGCAGCGGCTGCTCGATGCCGGCTCCCAGCGCACCGCGCCGGGGCTCGCCGAAGCCGGTCCCGGATCCGTGGCGGACGAAGCGGCTTCCGGGGAAGCGCTGGGGGAGGAACTGGCGGAAGCCATCGCATCGGGCCGGGAGCAGCTTCCCGCCGATCCGCTCGCCGTCTCGCTCAGCTCGCCGTGGGACGTCCTGTGGTCGACCCGGTTGGAGGCGGTGGTGATCGCCATGGCCGGCGTGCACCAGATCTTCACCTTCGACCCGGCCTCCGGCGCCGTCGCCATCCTTGCCGGTACCGGGCTGGAAGGCCTGCAGGACGGCGAGGCCACCGCGGCCTGGTTCGCCCAGTCGTCGGGCCTGGCCGAGGACGCGGCAGGAGGCATTTGGGTCGCGGACTCGGAGACGTCGGCCCTGCGCAAGATTTCCTTCGTGGAGGTCAAGGGCGAGCAGCGGGCGCACGTCTCCACCGCCGTCGGCACCGGTCTCTTCGACTTCGGATTCCGCGACGGGGAGGCAGCCGAGGCGCGGCTGCAGCATCCGTTGGGCGTGGCCGTCCTGCCGGACGGCTCGGTGGCCGTGGCGGATACCTACAACGGGGCGGTACGCCGTTACGACCCGGTGAGCGGGACCGTCTCCACCCTGGCGCGCGGTCTGGCCGAGCCGTCCGACGTCATGCTGGACACCTCTGCGGTGGTCGGGGGAGGCGAGCCGCTGCTGCTGGTGGTGGAAGCGAACAAGCACCAGCTCGTCCGGCTTCCCGTCCCCCGGGAAGCCCTGAAGGTGGACGAGGGGGCCTCGCAGACGCAGCGGCCCAAGACCGAGGTCTCGGCCGGGCCGCTGGCACTGACCGTCCGCTTCGCGGCCCCCACCGGCCAGAAGCTGGATGACCGCTGGGGAGACCCGACGCAGCTGAAGATCTCTTCTTCGCCGGAAAACCTGCTGGTTTCCGGCGCCGGCACCTCCGTGGGGCTGGTGCGCGAACTGGTGCTGTCCGACGAGGTCGCGGAGGGCGTCCTGCACATCACCGCACGGGCGGCGGCCTGCGACGGCGAACCCGGCGGCGAGATCCCGGACCATGCCGCCTGCCACCTGTACCAGCAGGACTGGGGCATCCCCGTGGTGATTGGCTCCGGAACCGGCGAGATGACCCTGGACCTGCGCGGGCTGAACTAGGCGGCCGCGCGGCAGGACTGACAACGCTGGAGGCGGACAGGACAGCCTGTCCGCCTCCGGCGTCTGGTTAGGAGCGGACTCAGTACTCCACGACGGGGGTCAGGGTCACGTTGCCGTCGATGACGGACAGCCGGCCGGTGAAGCCGAATTCCTGCTCGATCTCCCGCTCAACGGAGGCGCCGGTGAACAAGTCGATTTCCACGACGTTCAGCTTGGCGACGCCGGTCAGCGGGCTCAGCACCCAGCTGCCCTTGAAGGGTTCTACCTTAACGTCCGGGTACTTCACGATCGACCAGTTGATGGTGTCGTCCCGGACGCGGTCCATCGCGGCGCTGAACGGGCAGCCGGAGGGCTGCAGCACGCGCTGCTCCGCGCACGAGTCGAGGAAGGCGTTGACCTGGGCGCCCAGGTCCTGAACCAGCTTGGGGGTGGCTGCCGTCGCCAGCGAGAGTTGGGCGTCCTGCGCGTTTTCCGGGCCGGTCAGTACGGATTCCACGACCGGGGCGGCGAAGTAGTCGCTCGCGTAGTGCGCCTCGAAGGTGCCGGGATAGAACACCGCAAAGGAATTCCTGCCTTCCGGCAGCGCCACCCGGGTACCGTTCAGTGAGGCCTCGTTCTCGTTGATCACGTCCACGCTGATGGTGGGAAGAGTGCTGGGTACGAAGGACCACTGGTTGAAAAAGAACCACGTCGTGCCGGTCTTTTCCAACGTGAACGTCGAGGTGTGCGGCGCCCCGCCAACCGTGTAGTGGACGGGCAGGTCCACCTTGTCCTCGCCCGCCGGCACCGGATCGCCGACTTCCAGGTCTTCGATGTCCTCCACCGAGGCCTTGAGCGCGGCGCCGTCGAGCATGGCGGCGTTGGCGTCCGGCACGGTTGCGTGAAGCAGACCGAGCGCCGCACCGCCGTCGCCGTCTTCCAGCGCTTTGAAGTACGCCTTCACCTGGTGCTGCGGGCTGAACACGAACGCATTGACCAGCATGATCGTCACAGCGGCAGCGGCCACGGCAAGCATCAGGCACAGCAGCCACGTGGCCACGGTCCTGAGCACTGTCGAATTTCCCACCCGCCCTACGTTACCTGCTGAGGGCGCCCGTTACCTGTCGGCGCGGTTCCCCGGACCGGTGTCAGCTGCGTTACATGCCGGCGGCTGGGCGTTCTGCCATAATCGGCCCATGGAACTGGCAACCGAGGACCTCAGGCATCTGCGGCGCTGCGTTGAACTGGCCCGTGAAGCGTTGGACGACGGCGACGAGCCGTTCGGTTCGGTGCTGGTCGACGCGGGCGGCAACGTCGTGTTCGAGGACCGCAACCGCGTCAAGGACGGGGACCACACCCGGCACCCGGAGTTCGAGATTGCCCGCTGGGCAGCCAGGAACCTTCCACCCGGGGAACGCAGGGCGGCAACCGTCTACACCTCGGGCGAGCACTGTCCGATGTGTTCGGCGGCGCACGCCTGGGTGGGCCTCGGACGGATTGTCTACGCAGTGTCATCCGAACAGCTGGGCCGGTGGCTGGCGGAGTGGGGCGTCGGGCCGGCGCCGGTGGCCGCGCTGCCGATTCAGCAGGTGGCGCCGGGAACCTTGGTGGACGGGCCGTCCGGCGAACTGGCGGACGAGGTCCGCGCGCTGCACCGGCAGTACCACCGGCGCTGAGCGCCGCCGGGGACGGTTACTTGACCGCGAACGGCGGGCGCATCAGCCCGTCGTCCACGGACTCCGCCGGGTCGGAGCCCAGGTCCACGATCCTGTTGCCTGCGTCCACGTGCACCACCGACGGCACGAAGGACCTGGCCTCGTCGTCGGTCATGTCGGCATAGGTAATCAGGATGACGAGATCGCCTTCGTGCACCAGGTGGGCGGCGGCACCGTTGATGCCCAGCACGCCCGAGCCGCGTTCGCCGGCGATGGTGTACGTCTCCAGCCGGGCGCCGTTCGTGACGTCCACGATGGAGACCAGCTCGCCGGGAAGGATATCGGCGGCGTCCAGCAGGTCGAGGTCCACGGTCACGGACCCGACGTAGTGGAGATCCGCGTGCGTGACCGTGGCACGGTGGATCTTGGACTTGAACATTTTGCGCATCATCGCCTACCAGTTTAGTCCCCGCCCCGGCCGCCCCCGAAAGGGTTCCCGATCTGGCCCGCCGCCGGCGGCAGGTCTAGGGTGTACCCACAGGGGGCAACAACCTGCTTCAGCGAGGGCGATCGACGCAGGAGGCATGTGATGAGTTCGGAAATCGGCAGCAGCCGGCGGGACGGCGGGGTGCGGCCGGGCGACGATGTTCCGGCTGCCGCCCGCGAACCGCGGGACGGCGGGACCGAGCCCGCGCAGGCCGAACCCCCGCCGACCGAGGCCATGCCGGTGGCGGGCCAGGACCGCACCCGCAACGACCCTCCGGAGACGGCCGTGTTCGGCCGCCGGCCCACGGCGGACGACATGGACCCGGACGCCGCCGGCGGGAGCCCGGATGACGGGATGTATACCGAGCGGGGCTACCGGGACACCAGCGCCTACCGGCCCGAACCAACCCTCGACGAGGACTTGCTGTACCAGCGGCAGCACAATGCCTACGGCGGGCTGAGGCTGGGGTCTGCGTTCTTCGGCTGGCTGGCCGCCACGGCCATGATCGTGTTGCTCACCGCGGTCGCCGCCGGTGCCGCCGCGGTTTTCGGCCTCGCCAACGAGGCCGACGTGCGCAGCAGGCTGGACGACATCTCCGCCGGCAACGGGCCGGACGCCATGATCGCGGGGGCGGCACTGGCGGCCGGCATCCTGATCGCCTATTTTGCCGGCGGCTACGTGGCCGGACGGATGGCGCGCTTCGATGGCGTCCGGCAGGGCTTCGCGGTCTGGCTTTGGGGCCTGGTCATGGCGGTCATCGCGGGCGTGATCGGGCTGTCCGCCGGCGGGCTCGGCCTGCTGACGGGACCGGCGCCGGTGATCGACCGCCCCATCGGGCAGTTGGCGGTGCCGGGCCTGGTGGCGCTGGCCGTGGTGCTGCTGGCGAGTCTCGCCGGGTCGCTTCTGGGCGGTGCCGCGGGCATGCACTACCACCGGGCCATCGACCGTGCCGGCTTCGTGGCGGACGACGACGAGTAGGGCGGCCGCTTCCCGCAGGGATGGGACAAACAAAGGCACCCCGGTCCGAGGGGCCGGGGTGCGCAGTGCGTGTGGAGCGGGCGACGGGAATCGAACCCGCGTATCGAGCTTGGGAAGCTAGCGCTCTACCATTGAGCTACGCCCGCACAGGATCCGCCGTGCAGGCGGATCCGGTCAACAACGAAACCGAGTTTACCCCAGTTCTGCGGCTGGCCGGAATTCAGGCCGGCTGGCCGGCCGTGGAGGCTTCCCGTTCGCGGGCTTCGGCGATTTCCTCTGCCCGGGCACGGTTGGCTTCCTCCGTCAGCGCCGCGCCGGCCGAGGCATCACGGGTCAGGTTTTCACCGGTCTCGGGGTCGAACAGATGCATCTTTCGAGTGTCCAGCCACAGTTCGGCGGAGCGCCCGCCGCGAATCCGGCTGGCGGCGTCCAGCGTGACCACGATCTGCGGCCGCAGTTCCTCGGCGTCCATCTCGCTGGCCAGCGAATTCAGCAGCTCCCGCACGGCGGGGTCCGGGTCGAAGTTGATGTAGCCGTACTGCTCGTTGCCCAGCCACTCGGTGTGGGTCAGTTCGGCCATGAACGTGGATCCCCGGTCCTTCTTGTGTTCTTCCACCAGGGAGGCGTCCTCAAAGAACTCGGGCCGCAAACCCGCGAGCACCACCTTCCTGCCTTCGGCCGCCCTGGCCCTGTCACCGGACACGGGGATGTCGCCGATCGGCGTCTTCAGGACGTTGCCCTCCAGGGTGGCCGGCAGGAAATTCATGGAGGGCGATCCGATAAAGCCCGCCACGAACAGGTTGACGGGCTGCTCGTAGAGTTCCCGCGGGGAAGCGATCTGCTGCAGCAAGCCCTTTTTCAGCACCGCCACCCGGTCGCCAAGGGTCATCGCCTCGGTCTGGTCGTGCGTGACGTAGACGCTGGTGACTCCCAGCCGCCGTTGCATCTGCGAGATCTCGGAGCGCATCTGGCCCCGCAGTTTCGCGTCCAGGTTGGACAGCGGCTCGTCGAACAGGAAGGCATCGGCCTGGCGCACGATCGCCCGGCCCATGGCCACGCGCTGCCGCTGGCCGCCGGACAGGTTCCCCGGCTTGCGCTCCAGGTGGTCGGTCAGTTCCAAGGTCTTCGCGGCGTCGGTGACGCGCCTCCGGATATCGTCCTCGGTGAACTTGCCCTTGGCCAGGCGCAGCGGGAACGCGATGTTCTCGAACACCGTCAGGTGCGGGTAGAGGGCATAATTCTGGAACACCATGGCCAGGTTCCGGTCCCTGGGGGCCTTTTCGTTGACGCGGTCGCCGTCGATCAACAGGTCGCCGGAGGTGATGTCCTCCAGCCCCACGATCATGCGCAGGAGGGTCGACTTGCCGCAGCCGGACGGTCCCACCAGAATGATGAACTCGCCGTCGGCGATGTCGATGCTGACGTCGTTGACGGCGGCGAAACCGTCGCCGTACTCCTTGACGAGGTTCTGCAGCGTGATCGATGCCATGGGATTTCCTTTCCTGCCGCGGGCTCAGCCCTTGACGGCGCCTTGGGTCAGGCCGGAGACGATTTGGCGCTGGAACAGCAGGACCAGCAGCACGATGGGAATGGTGACGATGATGGCCGCCGCGGAAATAGCGCCGACGGGGGATTCGAACTGGGAGGCGCCGGTGAAAAAGGCCAGCGCCGCGGGAACCGGCCGCGCCGCTTCGGTGGACGTCAGCGAAATGCCGTAGACGAAGTCGTTCCACGCGATGAAGAAGGCGATGATCGCCGTCGTAAAGACACCGGGTGCGGCCAGCGGCACGATGGCCTTGCGGAACGCCTGCCAGGTGGTGGCCCCGTCAACCTGTGCGGCCTGTTCCAGTTCCCACGGAATCTGGCGGAAGAACGCGGCCAGCGTCCAGATGGAGATCGGCAGGGTCAGCGAGAGGTAGGGGATGATCAGCCCGGGCCAGGTGTCATAGAGGCCGATGTTCCGCCAGATGTTGAACAGCGGCGTGACGATCGAGATCACCGGGAAGATGGACACCGCCAGCGCGGTGGTCAGGATGACCTTCTTGCCGGGAAAATCCAGCCGCGCGATGGCGTAGGCGCACAGGGTGGCCAGCACGACGGCGATGAAGGTCGCAATCAGCGCGATGCCGATCGAGTTCCGCAGCGAGCTCAGGAACAGCTCCTGCGCCGAGCCGACCAGGATCTGCTCGTAGTTCGAACCCGTCCAGGTGTTGGGCAGGAACTGTCCGGAGGTCAGTTCGCTGGGCAGCTTGAACGAGGTGGCCAGGATGGACGCCACCGGGAACAGCGCATAAATAAGCACCAGCACGGAGATGATGGTCCAGATGACCCGCTCCTTGGTCCGCGACGCTCTCATCACTTGCCTCCTCTCTGGCCGGCGAGGTCCACTTTGAACAGCTTGACGGCGATAAAACAGATCAGCAGTACGCAGACGAAGAGCAGCACGGACACCGCCGAACCCAGCCCGATTTCCAGCCGCCCGATCGAGGTCCGGTAGGCCAGCAGCGACAGCACCTCGGTGCCGAACGCGCCGTTGGTCATGATGAACACGTTGTCGAAGATGCGGAACGCATCCAGCGCGCGGAACAGCACGGCCACCATGATCGCCGCCTTCATGTTCGGCAGGATCACGCGCCGCATCCGCTGCCACCAGGTGGCGCCGTCGACCTCCGCCGCCTCGGTGAGTTCGTCGGGAACCTGGGCCAGGCCGGCGAGCAGCAGCAACGAGATGAACGGCGTGGTCTTCCAGATCTCGCTGGCCATGATCACGCTCAGCGATGTTCCGGTGTTGGCGAACCAGTTCAGGTCGGGATCAATCCCGGGCACCCAGTCGAACCATGAGTTCACGAAGCCGGAGTTGATATCGAACATGTAGAACCAGGCGAACGCGGACACCACCGTGATGATGCCGTACGGGACCAGGATCGCGGTGCGCAGCCAGCCTCGCACCGCCTTCAGCGCCTTGTGCATGACCAAGGCCAGCGCGAAGCCCAGGACGAGTTCGACGACGACGGTCACCACGGTGATCAGCAGCGTGACGCCCAGGTCCCGCCACCAGACGATGTCCGTGAGGATCACGCCGTAGTTGGCCAGCCCGATGAACTCGCGCTCGTCCGGCGCGGTGAGGCGGTAGCTGAAGAGCGAGTCGAACACGGCCTGCAGGATCGGGTAGGCGGTGACGGCCAGCATGATGACGAAGGCGGGACCGGCCAGCAGCCAGCCCAGCCGCCGCTCGGCCTTGGCGCGGTCGCTGTACTGCTGGACCGCGCGCCGCCGTCCTGCCCGTCCGGTCCCGCTGGCGGGCTGGGTGGGGATTTCGATCGAGGTGCTCACAGCAGGTTCTCCCCCCGTAGAACGGAGACGATGAAGTCTGAGG
Source organism: Arthrobacter sp. B0316-1-20 (assembly GCF_059091865.1). Lineage (NCBI taxonomy): Bacteria > Bacillati > Actinomycetota > Actinomycetes > Micrococcales > Micrococcaceae > Arthrobacter > Arthrobacter sp. B0316-1-20. The sequence continues at coordinate 174,122 of NZ_JBNHHC010000006.1, forward strand.
TTTCCTGCGGCGTCGTGGCCGGATCCACCTGCGACGGCGGGGCGAAATTCTGCTGCAGGCTGGTGGAAACTTCGTTGTAGAAGACGGTCTGCGGCCGCGGCGCGGACAACTCCAGGGACTCGCGGATGGTGTCCGCCATCGGGAAGGACTCCTCGATCCGCGGATCCTCGTAGGCCTCCGTATTTGAAGGCGGGTTGCCGTTGGTGATGAAGTACTCGGCCTGGTTCTCCGGGGTGACGATGCACTCGATGGCCGCGTAGGCCAGGTCGGGATGCTCGCTCGCGGCGCCGACGCCCAGATTGATGCCGCCCAGCGGCGGAGCGGCGGGGTCGGTTTCGTTCATCTGCGGGTACAGGGTCCAGCCGATGTCCTCGATCAGCGAGGGGTCCACCGTGCCTTCTTCCGCGGCGGTGTTCGTGGCCGGCCAGACGAACGGCCAGTTGACCATGAACGAGCCCTCGTCGCCCTGGAACAGGATCATGGAGTTGTTCTCGTCCTGGGTCGGCAGCCCCGGGCCGCCCAGCCCCTCCCGGCCGATGGTCGAGATGACCTCCGCCGCAGCCGTCCCGGGATCGCTGGCCAGCCCCAGCTCTATCTGATCGGCGTCCGCCTCGGGGTTCTCCAGGATCTGACCGCCCGCCGACTCGACCAACGCGTTCAGCCACACGGTCATGGACTCGCCGCGCTGGCCCTGGACGCCCAGGAACTTCTCCTGCTCGGCCGCGGCATCCATCAGCTGCTGCCACGTGACCGGCTGCGTCATGTCCAGGCCGGCGGCTTCGGCCACCGACTTCCGGTACCACAGCAGTTGGGTGTTGGCCCAGAACGGGACGGCGACCAGCTCGTCTTTCCACGTGGCCCCCGCGAGCGCGCCTTCCACCACGTTCTGCGTGGTGCGCTCCGCAACATCGTCCGGGACCGGCGCCAGGAACCCGGGCTCGGCCAGTTCGGGGATGAACGGCGGGTCCAGGCTCATGATGTCCAACGACGAATCGCCGGCCGCAAGGCGCCGGGCAAGCTGCTCCCGCTGGGAGGCCGCGTCATTGGGCAGCAGCGACGTCTCGATCCGGTACGCGCCGTCCGCCTGATCGGTGCACAGTTCCGCGATCGTCGCCTGCCCCCCGTCGTCGGGGTTGATGTACCAGGTCAGGGTGGGAGTTCCATCCTCGGGGCTGCAGCCCGCCAGCAGCGTGGCTCCCAGCGCCAGCGTCACCGCCGCCCCCACGCGGGCTGTCGCGCGCCGGGGGCGCCGCCGGTTTTCGTCCTTGGGCATCGGCATGAGCCTCCCATTCTGGTAGACGCACTGGCCGCCCGGCTTCCGTTGCGCTTTGTGCCACGCAGCCTTGTGAAATAGAGCGTATTCTCCTGCAGGCGAATGCGCCATGGTTCGGCGGAGGTCAGGGACTGCGGGCCGGGGAATACCGCACGGCGGGCGGCACGTTGTGCCCCGTACTGCCGGAGTGCCCGGCAATTGATTTGAGGGACGGCGAGCATGACAACTCCACGCGACGAGACCCGCCGGCGGGAAAGCTGGCTCCGGTTCAGGGACAACCGGAACCAGGCGCTGGCAGCGGAGCACGGCTGGCTCACGCTCACCTCGCTGCAGTGGCTGCCGGCCGAGCCCGCGCGGCTGGAAAAGATCACCGGCCTGTGGAGCGCCAACGGGCCGGCATCCGGCGGCGGCCACGCCTCGTTGACGGCGAGCGCCGAGGACGGCCTGTATCTGGCAGACAGCGGGGAGCCGGCTACCGGCACCTTGACGGCATCCCTGGGAAACGAGGAGTCGCTGCTCTGGGTGCGCCGCGGCAGCGTCGCCGTCGAATTGGCCGTCCGGGGCGACCGGTACGCCATCCGGACGCGGGACAACGACTCGCCCAAGCGGCGGGACTTCGCCGGGGTCCCGGTGTTCGATTACAACCCGGACCTGGTGGTGGCCGGCCGGTTCCAGGCGTATCCGGAGCCCCTCGCGCTGCAGATAGCCACCTCGAACCCGGCGGTGGGAGGCATCGCCACCGCCGTCGGCACGGTCAGCTTCGAATTGGGCGGAACCGTCCATACCTTGGTGGCGGAGCAAGAGAAACTGGGCGCCCTGTCCCTGAACTTCCACGACGAAACCAACGGAGACAGCACCGCCGGCTGGCGTTCCGTGGTGACCCGCCGTCCCGGGCCCGACGGCACGGTGCTGATCGATTTCAACCGGGCCACCAACTTCCCCAGCGCCTTTACCGCGTTCGGCACCTGCCCGATGCCGGTGGAAGGCAACATCATTGCGGCACCGGTGGAGGCCGGGGAGCGCCGCATGCGCTGAGCATCGCCGGGAACGGTGGCGCTTTGCCGCTCCTCTGCGGCAGGATCAGTGGATGGAACCAACGGCGGGAGACTTCCGCACCATCACCGATGACCTGGCCGACCGCTTGGCGGAGCTCCCTGACGATGCCTGGGACAACCCCGCGCTGGAGCTGGAGTGGAGCTGCCGCGAGACGGTGGCCCACGTCATGGACGACTTCGCGTTCTACGCCCTGCAGCTGTCGGGGCGGAACCCGCCGCGGGACGGCTACGTGGCGCTGCTGGACCCGCCGCCCTGGCGCCCGGGCGGGCCGCAGATCCTGTTCTGGCCCGACCCTGCCACGGGAACGGCCGGCATCGTCGGTTGTTTCGATGCCGCCGCGGGACTGCTGTACGCGGTGACGGCCACGGCCACCCGCACCCACCGCGGTTACCATCCGGCCGGGACCTCGGATGCCTCCGGATTCGCGGCGATGGGCATCGCCGAAGCCGTGTTGCACGGTTTCGACATACTGGCCGTCCACGGGGTCGGCTACCGGCCTGACGAAGCCGTCTTGAGACGGGTGCTGAACCGCATCTTTCCGGCCGCACGGCGCACCGACGATCCTTGGCAGGATCTGCTCCACGCCAGCGGCAGGACGCCCGAAACCCGCGGCCGGAAGTGGCGGTGGGACTCCTCGGTCCGCGGCTGAGGACCCCAGCGCGGCTGCGGAGCATTCGCGGCGCCGGGGCCGTAGGCTGGTAGCAGGCCTGCAACGAGGCAGGAGGACCGACGGAAGCCGCCATGACCGTAGACAAGAACACCCGACGTCTCGAGGACGACATCGAGACTGATTTCTCGGACAAGATGAGCTATGGCTCCTACCTGTCCCTGAGTCAGTTGCTCTCCGCCCAGCACCCGGTCAGCCGCCCGGAGCACCACGACGAGATGCTGTTCATCATTCAGCACCAGACGTCCGAGCTGTGGTTGAAGCTGGTGCTGCACGAGCTGCGCACCGTCCGGCAGAAGCTGCGCGACGACGACTTGCGGTTCGCCATGAAAGGCATTGCCCGGATTAAGCACATCCAGCGCTCGCTGACCGAGCAATGGTCCGTGCTGGCCACGCTGACGCCTTCCGAATACGCCGAATTCCGGGGCGATTTGGGTGCGGCGTCGGGCTTCCAGTCCTACCAGTACCGTGCCGTGGAGTTCCTGCTGGGCAACAAGAACAAGGGCATGCTGGCCGTCTTTGCGGACGATCCGGCCGCCCAGGCCATGCTGGGCGAGCTGTTGGAACAAAGCAGCGTGTACGACGAATTCCTGGCCTACCTGCACCGGCACGGCTACCCGGTTCCGGCGGAGCTGCTAAACCGTGACGTGACCGAGGCCCACGAGTTCAACCAGGAACTGGTAGGGACGTTCAAGGCCGTCTACGAGAATGCCGGCGCGAACTGGGACGTCTACGAGGCCTGCGAAGAACTGGTGGACCTGGAGGACAACTTCCAGCTCTGGCGCTTCCGGCACCTGAAGACGGTGGAGCGGACCATCGGGATGAAGCAGGGCACCGGCGGATCCTCCGGCGCCGGCTTCCTTCGCCGGGCGCTGGAGCTCACCTTCTTCCCGGAGCTGTACGCGGTGCGCACGGAAATCGGCAAGGCCTGACCGGCGGCTTCTAAGCTGCCGGCGGAGGCCGTTCGTTCCCCCGCCGACAGCGGCCCGGTGGCCGCCACCGAGAGAGCTGCGGCCCGCCTGGTTCAATCGTCGCACCGCTTACACCGTTCCGACCAGAGGCCCGGTGCAAGTGCCCGGGCGGAGGCCGCGTCATGCGTCGGGGGAGAGCGCCGGTCCCGTGTATTTTTGAAGGGTGCTGATCTCCGACCGCGATATACGTGCCGAACTGGACTCCCAACGCATCGTCCTGGATCCGTTCCAGCCGGACATGATCCAGCCCTCAAGCGTGGACGTGCGGCTTGACCGGTTCTTCCGGCTGTTCGACAACCATAAGTACGCCCACATCGACCCGGAGTTGGAGCAGCCGGAGCTGACCCGGCTGGTGGAAGTGGACCCCGAGGAACCGTTCGTCCTGCATCCCGGCGAATTCGTGCTCGGCTCCACGTACGAGACCGTGACGCTGCCCCATGACATCGCGGCCCGGCTGGAGGGCAAGTCCTCGCTGGGGCGGCTGGGCCTGCTGACCCACTCGACCGCAGGGTTCATCGATCCCGGTTTCTCCGGGCACGTGACGCTGGAACTCTCCAATATGGCGACGCTGCCGATCATGCTCTGGCCGGGCTCCAAGATCGGCCAGCTGTGCTTCTTCCGGTTGTCCTCGCCGGCGGAGCATCCGTATGGTTCGGGCGTATACGGCAACCGCTACCAGGGCCAGCGCGGCCCCACGGCTTCGCGCAGCTACCAGAACTTCCACCGCACCGTCATCGAACGCTGACCCTGGCCGGGCGTCTCAGGCGCGGGGCGTACTGGCGCGCTGGATCCGTGCCGGTGTCTTGACCGGCAGCAGCGCCAGCAAGCCGGCGACCAGCACGATGAGGATGCCCAGGATGCCGTGGCGCTGTTCGCCGAAGACGGTGATGGACAGCGCAAACAGGGACGGGGCCAGGAAGCTGACGGCGCGCCCGGTGGTGGCGTAGAGGCCGAAGAATTCGCCCTCCTCGCCGCGCGGCGCGAGCCGGGCCAGGTAGGCCCGGGACGACGACTGGGCCGGCCCCACGAACAGGCACAGCAGCAGGCCGAAGACCCAGAACGTGGTGTCGCCGATCCAGGCGTTGCCCAGGAACACGTGGTTGCCCGGGCCCAGCGCGAAAATGGCGACGGCGGCGACGATCAGCCCGACCAGCGCCCCCACGATGACGTTCTTCGGGCCGATGCGGTCGTCCAAGACCCCGCCCGCGACCGCGCCGACCGCTGCGACGACGTTTCCGGCGATGGCGAAGACAATTACTTGGCTGAGCGAGAAGCCGAAGGTGCCGGCGGCGATCACCCCGCCGAAGGTGAACACCGCCGCGAGCCCGTCGCGGAAGATGGCGCTGGCGATCAGGAAGAAAATCGTGTGCGGGCTGGAGGTGAAGATCGCCTTGATGCGGCGGAAGAGCAGCCCGTAGGACGCAAAAAAGCTCAGCGACGCGGCGGCAGGCTGGCGCGGGATCTCCGGGACGGCGAACAGTACCGGCAGCGCGAAGGCCATGAACCACACGGCGCAGAACACCGCCACCAGGCGGATGTTCAGCCCGTTCTCCGCCGTCGCCCCGAACCAGCCGGTTTCGGGCAGGACAAACCCGACCAGCACCAGGGCCAGCGCCACGACCCCGCCGACGTAACCCATGGCCCAGCCGAAGCCGCTGACCTTGCCGATGGTCGACGGCGTGGAGATCTGGGTGAGCATCGCGTAGTAATTCACGTTCGCGAACTCGAAGAAGATGTTGGCCAGCGCGATGAGTCCCACGCCCAGGAAAAGGAAGCCGGGGGAGGGGAAGACGAAGAAGCACAGGCCGGTCAGTACCGCGACGGCGACGCTGTTGAGCCCGAGCCACAGCCTGCGGCGGCCCCCGGTGTCGGAGCGTTGCCCGGTGACCGGGGCCAGGAGGGCGATGGCCAGCCCGGCGATAGCCAGCCCGTAGCCGAGGATTTCGGACGCGAAGGCCTCGCCGCCGAAGGCATCGCTGGTCAGATAGACGGTGAACACGAAAGTTGTCATGACCGCGTTGAAGGCGGCGGAGCCCCAGTCCCAGGAGGCCCAGGCCATGACTTGCTTTTTATTCAACCGCTCCGCGGCCACGCCGCCCGCCGTGTGGGTTGCCGGAATGCCGGCCGACTCAGTCATACCGCGATGCTATCCGTTTCGCCTGCTGCGAACTTTGAGCAGCGCCGGGAGCCGCGTGAATCTTTGGCGAACAGCGGGATCACGAGCCCGCCGCGGCCTTCCCGGCCGCTGTCCGCGGCCCTCCCGGCGGCTGTCCGCGGCCCTCGGCGGCGCCGCGCCGTCTATGCCATGGGTAGAATGGACCTTGGCCCTGTCCGTCTAAATCCTTGGCAAACCCGAAGGAAGTTCCGGAGTATCCTCGTGCTGATTGTGCTCACCCTGCTTTTTGCGGTGGCCTTTATAGCGCCCTTAATTTTCCGGAAGCTCGGCCGGTCAACGTTCTATATCCTCGCCGCGGTTCCCGCCGCCGGATTCGTCTGGCTGATCGCCACGTTCGACAACTACACCGGGTCCAGCCAGGCGGCGCTGGACGGCGCTCCGAACGCCCCGCCGTCGGAGGTCTTCGCCTGGGTCCCGGGCCTGCAGCTGGAACTGGCCTTTCGGATGGACACCCTCGCGGCGGTGCTGTGCATCCTGATCCTGGGCGTCGGCGCCCTGGTGCTGTTCTACTGCGCCCGCTACTTCAAGGCCGACGATCCGGACATCGGTCCTTTCGGTGCGCAACTGCTGGCCTTCAGCGGCGCCATGTTCGGCCTGGTCACCGCCGATGACCTGATCCTGCTCTACATTTTCTGGGAACTCACCACCGTCCTGTCCTACCTGCTGATCGGGTACGCCAGGCACCGCCTCTCGGCGCGCCGGTCCGCGTTGCAGGCCCTGATGGTTACCACCCTCGGCGGGCTGACCATGCTGGTTGGCCTGCTCATGATCGGCCAAACCGCCGGCACCTACCGGATCTCCGAGATCCTCGCGGCAGCCGGAACGCTGATGGCACACGGCCAGATCATCGACATAGCCATCCTGCTGGTACTCATCGGCGCGATCAGCAAGTCCGCGTTGGTTCCCTTCCACTTCTGGCTCCCGGCGGCCATGGCGGCGCCGACCCCGGTCAGCGCCTACCTCCATGCCGCCGCCATGGTGAAGGCCGGCATCTACCTGGTGGCGCGGCTGTCGCCCGGATTCTCCAGCACCGACTACTGGCACGGCGTCGTGCTGGGGCTCGGGCTGCTGACCATGCTGGTGGGCGGCTGGCAGGCCATGCGCCAGAACGACCTGAAGCTGATCCTCGCCTACGGGACGGTCAGCCAACTGGGCTTCCTGACCCTGGTGGTCGGGCTCGGTTCGCAGGAAGCCGCGCTGGCCGGAATGGGCCTGTTGCTGGCCCACGGTTTCTTCAAGGCGACCCTGTTCCTGGTGGTGGGCATCATCGACCACCAGGCCGGAACGCGTGACATCCGCGAACTGTCGCACCTGTACCGCAAGGCCCCGAAACTGTTCGTGGTCGCCGTCATCGGTGCCGCGTCGATGGCGGGCCTGCCGCCGCTGCTGGGCTTTGTCGCCAAAGAGTCGGTCTACGAAGCCTTCATCCACCGGGCTGAAGTCTCCGGCTGGGTGGGGGGCCTGCTCCTGGCCGGCGTGGTGGCCGGATCCATCCTGACCTTTGCCTACAGCGCCCGCTTCGTCTGGGGCGGGTTCGCGGCCAAACCCGGCCGCGCGGCCATCGAGTTCAAGCCCATTCCGTGGGCCTTCCTGGCGGCTCCCGCCGTGCTCGCCGTGGCCACCGTGGTGTTCGGGCTCTGGCCCGCCCCGGTGGAAGCCGCCGTCGCCCCCTACGCCGGTCTCTTCACCCTGGACACCGCGGCCACGCACCTGGCGCTGTGGCACGGGGTGACGCCGGCTCTCGGGCTGACCGCCGTCACCATCGCCGCCGGTGTCGCCCTGTTCCTGCTGCGCACTCCGATAGCGGCCTTCCAGGCCAGGATCCGCTTCATCCCGGACGCGGACCGGATCTACCGCGGCATCATCGGCGTGCTGGACGAGGTGGCCATCTGGGTCACCGGCCGGACCCAGCGGGGCTCGCTGGTCTTTTACCTGTGCGTGATCCTGATCGTGGCGATCGTGACTCCGCTGAGCGCCATCGTCCTGATGGACGCTCCGCTGCCCGAGAGCGTGGTGTGGTTCGATACCCCGGCGCAGGCCATCGCGGGGCTGATCGTGGCGGCAGGAGCGCTGGGTGCCATCCGCGCGAACAAGCGCTTCATGGCGGTGCTGATGGTCTCGGTGGCCGGCTATGGCCTGGCCTTCATCTTCGCCATGCAGGGGGCGCCGGATCTGGCGCTGACCCAGATGCTGGTTGAGACAGTCTCCCTGGTGGCCATCGTGCTGGCCCTTCGGTCCCTGCCGGCGCGACTGTGGCTGCGCACGCCGGGGCGCTTCAAACTGCTGCGCGCCATCATCGGCGCCGCTTTCGGCCTCACGATGATAGTGATCGCGATGACGGCGATGGCGGCACGCACGGCCGATCCGGTGTCCCTGGCCCTGCCGCAGTTGGCCTATGAGGGCGGCGGCGGCGAGAACATCGTCAACGTCATCCTGGTGGACATCCGGGCCTGGGACACGTTCGGCGAGATTTCCGTGCTGGCCCTGGCAGCTACCGGCGTGGCCAGCCTGATCTTCATCCGGAGCCGCGGGGAGAAGCGTCCGGAGCCCGTGGACGCCGTCGCCAGCGGATCCGTGGGGCGCGGCTACGAGACCGTGGCGCACTCGGACCGCGAGGCGGCGGCCCTGGCGACGGCCCGCAAGTTCGCCGTCGTCCCGCGCGACGCCTGGCTGGTGGCCGGCCGCACCCTGGCGCCCGAGCGCCGCTCCATCATCTTCGAGGTGATCACCCGCCTCCTCTTCCACTCGGTGATGATCTTCTCCGTCTACCTGCTGTTGACCGGCCACAACCTCCCCGGCGGCGGGTTCGCCGGCGGCCTGCTGGCCGGCATCGCGCTGACCGTCCGCTATCTGGCCGGCGGACGGATCGAACTGGCCGAAGCCACGCCCATCAGCGCCGGCCTGCTGCTGGGCCTGGGGCTTGGCGCCGCGGCGCTGACCGCCGTCGTCCCGCTCTTCCTGGGCGGCCAGGTCTTCCAGAGCGCGATCCTAGAATTCAGCCTTCCGGTCTTCGGCGACCACAAGTTCGTCACGTCGACGATCTTCGACATCGGGGTCTACCTGGTGGTGGTGGGCCTGGTGCTGGACGTGCTGCGCAGTTTCGGCGCCGAGATCGACGAACGCACGGAGGAACGGACCCACGGCCGCCGCAAGACCGCCGAACTGCAAGTGCCCGCAACGATCGAGGAGGAGGTGTCCCGGTGACCGTGAACCTGACGCTGCTGCTGGTGATGGGCGTGCTGTTCGCCGTGGGCGTCTACCTGATCCTCGAACGCAGCCTGACCCGGGTCATGCTCGGCCTCATGCTCATCACCAACGGCGCCAACCTGCTGCTGCTCAGCACCGGCGGCCCGGCGGGCCTTGCCCCCATTTTCGGCAGCGACATCCCCGCCGACGCCTACAGCGATCCGCTGCCACAGGCGTTGATCCTGACCTCCATCGTGATTTCCTTCGCCGTCACCGCTTTCATGCTGGCCATCATTTACCGCTCCTGGGTGCTGGGGCGGCAGGACGAGGTGCAGGACGACATCGAGGACCGCCGCGTGGCCAACCAGCCCACCTTCGACGCCGAGGACGACGCGGAAATTCCGGCCGAGACCACCGAGTTCGTCCCGCCCGACGAAGCCGAGGAAACGCCAGCCACCACGAGGTCACGGATGGAGAGAAAGCAGTGAACGCCGCCACCATCGCGCCGCTGGCAGTAGTCCTGCCGCTGCTGGGTGCTGCCCTGGCGTTCGTGCTGATCCGCCACCCCAACGCGCAGCGCCGGACCGGCGCCATCACGCTGACGGTGACGCTGGCACTGGAAGCCGTGATGCTGGCCTCGGCCTGGGCCAACGGCGCGCAGGCGGTGAACCTCGGCGGCTGGCTTCCCCCCTTTGGCATCACCCTGGTGGTGGACGAGCTGTCCGCCCTGATGCTGGTGGTCTCCTCGGCCGTCAGCCTGGCGGTGCTGCTGTACGCCTCCGGCCAGGGCATGACCGACGGCGACGAAGAAGGCCCGGTCTCGATCTTCCACCCGACCTACCTGATCCTGGTGGCGGGCGTTTCCAACGCGTTCCTGACCGGCGACCTGTTCAACCTGTACGTCGGCTTCGAAATGCTGCTCACGGCCAGCTACGTGCTGATGACGCTGGGCGGCACCAGCCCCCGGATCCGCGCCGGGGTGACGTACGTCGTCGTCAGCGTCATTTCCTCGGTGCTGTTCCTGGTCTCCATCGCGATGATCTACGCCGCCACCGGGACCATCAACATGGCCGACCTGGCGATCAAGCTCGGGCAGTTGGATCCGGCCACCCAGATGACGCTGCACCTGATGCTGCTGGTGGCCTTCGGCATCAAGGCGGCGGTATTCCCCCTGTCCTTCTGGCTCCCCGACTCCTATCCGACGGCGCCGGCACCGGTTACCGCGGTGTTCGCCGGCCTGCTCACCAAGGTGGGCGTCTACGCCATGATCCGCACCGAGACACTGCTGTTCCCCGGCGACCGGCTGAACACGTTCCTAATGATCGTGGCCGTGCTGACCATGGTGGTGGGCATCCTCGGGGCCGTGGCCCAGATCGACATCAAGCGCATGCTCTCTTTCACACTGGTCAGCCACATCGGCTACATGGTGTTTGGCCTGGCGATGTCCTCGGTGGTGGGGCTCGGCGCGGCGGTCTATTACGTGGCGCACCATATTACGGTGCAGACCAGCCTGTTCCTGGTGGCCGGGCTGATCGAACGACGCGGCGGAACCACGAACATGGACCGGCTGGGCGGCCTGGCCAAGCTGTCGCCGCTGCTGGCCATCCTGTTCTTCGTCCCGGCCATGAACCTGGCCGGGATCCCGCCGTTCTCCGGCTTCCTGGGCAAGATCGGCCTGGTGCAGGGCGGCGTGGAACTGGGCACCCCGGTCGCCTGGGTGCTCGTGGCGGGCAGCATGGTCACGTCGCTGCTGACCCTGCTGGCCATGGCACGGGTCTGGAACCGCGTGTTCTGGCGCCGCCCCGAAGACGCCGAGCACCCGGACCCGGTCCTGGTGGCTACCAAGCCCGACGGGTCCGCACTGCGGACCACCCGCCACGTGGAAAACAAACCGCACGGGCGGTTCACCGGCCGCGGCGTCGTCCAGCTGCTGCCGCTGCCCATGGTCTGGCCGACGGTCGGGCTGGTGGCGATGGGCGTTGCCCTGACCGTGTTCGCCGGGCCCCTGTTCGAGCTCAGTGACCAGGCGGCGCGGGAGATGCTGCAGCGCACCCCGTACGTCGAGGCCGTCCTGGGTGAGGGCGCAATGCAGGAGGTGGGCCAATGAGGAAACCGCGCATCTCCATCTGGGTCGAGCTGCCGCTGCTGGCCTGGCTGGTCATCCTCTGGGGCTCCCTGTGGCAGGATTTCAGCCCGGGCAACCTGATCTTCGGCCTGCTGATCGCGCTGCTCATCGTGAACCTGTTCTACCTGCCGCCGGTCGAACTCAGCGGGCGCTTCAATCCGCTGGCCGCGGGAATTTTCGCCGCCACGTTCGTCTGGCAGGTCGCGGTCGCAAGCGTCGAAGTCCTGTGGCTGGCCCTGACCCGCGGCCCGACGCTGCGCAACGCGGTGGTGGCGGTCCGGCTGCGAAGCCACTCGGATCTGCTGGTGACTGCCACCGGGCATGCCATTTCGCTGATCCCCGGCAGCTTTGTGGTGGACGTGGACCGCTCGACGTCCACGCTTTACCTGCACGTGATCGACGTTGACACCGAGGAGGCCGCCGAGCGTTTTCGCGCCCAAGTGCGGCGGATCGAGGCCGGCCTGATCCGGACGATGGGCACGAAGGAAGAACTGGCGATGGTCAAGGCCGAAGGTACCGGCAGGGGAGGTGCAGTGTGAACGGGGACGTCATTCCGGTCGCGCAAATCGTCGTGAGCGCAGTGCTGGCCGGGGCCGCTGTACTGTCGCTGATCCGGCTGGCCCGCGGGCCGTCGCTGCTGGACCGGCTGCTGGCCATAGACGTGCTGCTGGCGATCGTCTGCGCCGGACTCATCGTGGACATGGCCGCCGGCGGCCACATGAACAACCTGACGCTGGTCGTCGTCATCAGCGTTGTCGGCTTCATCGGCTCGGTCGCCGTGGCTCGTTTCGTGACGGACGGGCGGCCCCGTGAACACTGACTTGATACTCGACATCGCGACCGCCGTCTGCCTGATCGCCGGCGCGGGGATGTCCCTGGCCGCGGCCATCGGCCTGCTGCGGTTTCCCGACCTGCTCTCGCGGATGCATGCGGCCACGAAGCCCCAGGTCTTCGGCCTGCTGCTGCTGCTGACTGGACTGGGATTGCAGCTGCGCAACTGGGTGGCGGTGCCCGTGCTCCTCATAGCCTGGCTGTTCCAGTTGCTGACCGTGCCGGTTTCCGCCCACATGGTAGGCCGGGCCGGCTACCGCACCAAACACCTGCGCAAGGAAATCCTCAGCGTGGACGACCTCGACGCGGTGGTGGAGGCGGCGGCACGGGAAGACGCCGCGGCGTCCTCAGATGACGCACCGCTTGCCGGTCCCGGTGCCGCCGCCGACGGCGGCAGCCGTGCTGTGGCCGGCGGGCAGGACGCCGGGAAGCCGGGGGAACGGCGTAGCGCTGGGGCGGCGGCCGTTCCCGGGCGGACCGAGCGGGGCGGCGCCGGGCCCGCGGGCACTCCATAACCTGCGGACCAAGGGGGAGGTAACGCCGACCAAGGGGGAGGTAACGCGCCGACCAAGGGGGGGCGGTAACCTGCCGACCAACGGGGCGCGTGCCTTGGGCGGGTGCCGACGGCCGGTAACAGAACGCGATGGGGGACGGGCCCGCGGCCCGTCCCCCATCGGAATCCTCGAGGGACCGCTTAGACCATTTCCCGCGTCTTGTCGTAGCGGATGACCGCCTTGGCGGTGGCGCGCTTGGTCAGCACCTGGATCACGCGCGCCACGGTGCCGGACACCACGGCGAAGGCTACCGCCGCCCGCAGGCTGTTCTCCAGGTCATCGTCGCTCTTCGGCGCATCTTTTCCGGTGACCATCTTCCAAACAAGCCCCAGCAACTGGCTGGCTGCCAGGCCCGCGCCGATACTCACCAGTGTGCCCAAGAGCCTCAACACAACGCTCATGCCCGCTCCCTTCCGGGGCCGCAGCCCCGTCTCAACTGCTGTTCCGGTTCCCAGCCTACTGCCCGGCACCCGCCCGGGCCGTGTGCCGTCGTGCATTTTCCCCGGGTCTGCGCCCCGAATGCCGCGCCGCCGCGGGCGAGTGTAGACTGGTGCGTGCTGCCAGACAGCATCTAGTGACGACAGGGGAGCGTCCGACCGGCCGGTGCACACCGAGACCGGGAGGGACGCTGAGAGTGCGGATAGACCGCAGACCCTCGAACCTGCTCCGGTTAGTACCGGCGAAGGGAGTCGAGTTCTCGGGGCGCGCCGCGTGGCCGCCCTCCCCTCCTGCAACCAGGAGGATTCCAATGAGTACCGTTTCGAATGCACCCGCCACACCCACCCCTGCCCGGAAGCAGCGTTACGGCTGGCGGGTAGTGGACATCGTCGTGGCCTCGGTGGTCGCCGTGGCCGTCGGCGTCATCTTCTGGGCCTGGTCGGCGGGCTGGCCGTTGATTGAGGGCCTGACCATAGCCTTCCCGCCTTCCGCCGGGCTGTACACCGGCGGCTGGCTGATGGCGGGCGTGCTGGGCGGGCTGATCATCCGCAAGCCCGGCGCCGCCATCTACTGCGAGATGCTGGCCGCGGTTGTCTCCGCGCTGCTGGGCACGAGCTTCGGCATGACCGTCCTGGTCTCCGGCCTGATCCAGGGCCTGGGTGCCGAGGTCGTCTTCCTGCTCTTCCTGTACCGCAGGTTCAACCTTGGCGTGGCGCTGCTGGCCGGCCTGGGCGCAGGCCTGGCGCTGTCCATCAGCGAGAACATCCTCTACAACATGCTCTGGGCCGCCGAGTGGCAGCTGGCGTACGTGGGCTTCGCGGCCGTGTCCGGCGTCGTGATTGCCGGGCTGCTGCCGTGGCTGGCGGTCAGGGGCCTGGCGAAGACGGGTGCGCTGTCCTCCTTCGCCGCGGGACGCACGGCAGACGCCTGAGCCGTTTGATGGGAGCGCAGAGTACGACGGCGGCGCCCGGCCCGGTGCCGGTTCTCGCCGAGGGGTGGGGCTGGCGGCATGCCGGCCGCAAGGATCCGGCGGTGCGCGCGGCCAGTTTCAGCATCGCCCCGGGCGAACGGGTACTGCTGCTGGGCGCCTCCGGGGCCGGCAAGTCCACGCTGCTGCACGCCATGGCCGGCGTTCTCGGCGACGAGGGCGAAGGCGAGGAGACGGGCCGGTTGAGCGTGGCGGGGGTGCGCCCCTCCGAGGCCCGCGGCCGGGCCGGCCTCGTGCTGCAGGATCCGGAGAGCCAGCTGGTGCTGGCCCGGGTGGGCGACGAGGTGGCCTTCGGGGCGGAGAACCTGTCGCTGCCGCGCGGGCAGATCTGGGACCGGGTCCGTGAATCCCTGGCCGATGTCGGCCTGGCCGTGCCGCTGGAACATCCCACGTCGGCGCTCTCCGGGGGCCAAAAACAGCGGCTGGCGCTGGCTTCCGTCCTGGCCATGCGGCCGGGGCTGCTGCTGTTGGATGAGCCGACCGCAAACCTGGATCCCGCCGGGGTGCGGGAAGTACGGGACGCCGTGGCCCGGGTGCTGGACCGCACCGGCGCCACCCTGGTGGTGGTCGAGCACCGGGTGGCGGTCTGGGCGGACGTCGTGGACCGCGTGATCGTGCTCGCGGCCGGCGGCGGCGTGCTGGCCGACGGGCCGCCGGGCAAGGTGCTCGCCGAAGGCGCCGCCCGCGACCGGCTGATCGAGGCAGGCGTCTGGGTTCCCGGTCATACCCCGCGGCTGGAGCTGCCCGCGGCGCCGGCCCCGGGCGGGCCGTTGCTGCGGGCGGCGGCACTGGACGTGTCGCGGAACCGGAAAGCCGCGCCGGTGCTGCGCGGGGTGGACCTGGACCTGTTGGCCGGGCAGGCACTCAGCGTCACCGGCGCGAACGGTGCCGGCAAATCCACCCTGGCCCTCACCCTCGCCGGCCTGCTGGCACCCGCGGGAGGGGATCTCTCGGCGACACCGGCCTTGCAACGCGGTGCCGGCCTGTCACCGGCGAAGTGGAAGTCCGCGCAGCTGGTGACCCGGATTGGCAGCGTCTTCCAGGAACCTGAACACCAGTTCCTCACCGGCACGGTGGTCGACGAACTGGAATTCGGTCCCCGCCGCGTGGCCAAACTGCCCGAGGCGACCGTCCGGCAGCGCGTGGACACGATCGCCGAGCGGCTCCGGCTGACCCGCCTGCTGCAGGCCAACCCGTTCACCCTCTCCGGCGGCGAGAAACGCAGGCTGTCGGTAGCCACCATGCTGGCCACCGGCCCGGACATCCTGATGCTGGACGAGCCGACCTTCGGACAGGACGCCAACACCTGGGCCGAACTGGTCACGCTGCTGGCCGAGCTGGTGGCCGAGGGCCGGAGCGTGGTCTCGGTGACGCACGACGACGACTTCACCGCCGCGCTCGGCGGCGCCGTCATCCGGGTGGCGGACGGCGGCGTTCGCCCGGCCCAGCCGCTTGGGAGGGCAGCATGAGCATGGACCTGATGAACCCACGGCTGGCCGCCTCCCCGTTCAGCCGCGCCAACCCGGTGTCGAAGCTGGCCGCCGCCGCCCTGGTCACCGTGGTGGTCATGCTCAGTGTGGACTGGGTCAGCGCCTCCGTGGTGCTGGCCGCCGAACTGTTGCTGATGCCCGTGCTGGGTGTCAGCCCATGGCTGCTGCTGAAGCGCGGCTGGCCGCTGCTGGCGGCGGCTGCCGTCGGGGCCTGGGCAACGGCCTTGCTGGCCGAGAAGACCGGGGCCGTGCTGTTCCGGTTCGGTCCGCTGATCTTCACCGAGGACTCGGTGGCCGGCGGCGTTGCCATCGGCCTGCGGTCGCTCGCCGTTGCGCTGCCGGGCATTTTCCTGCTCCTGACGACCGACCCGACGGACCTGGCGGACGCCTTGGCGCAGAAGCTGAAGCTTCCCCACCGGTTCGTGCTGGGAGCGCTGGCCGCCATGCGGTTGGTGGGGCTGCTGGTGGAGGAATGGCGCACCCTCGGTCTGGCGCGCCGCGCCCGCGGTGTCGGGGCGGAGAACCGGCCGCTGGCCAAGGCGGGCGCGTTCGCGGGCCAGGCGTTCGGCCTGATCGTGCAGGCCATCCGCCGGGCCACCCGGCTGGCCGTCGCGATGGAGGCCCGCGGCTTCGGCGCCGGGCCCCGGACCTGGGCGCGCGAATCCACCTACAGCATGGTGGATGTGTGGGTGTTGCTGGGCGGCGCGGTCGTCGCCGGCGCGGCCGCCGCCGCCGCCGTGGCCGCCGGGACCTGGAACTTCATCTTCGTGTGAACCGGACCCCGGCGATCGACGATCCATGAGAGCCGGGGTCCGCCGATCCATACAGGGCTAAGGCTTGAGCACCACCTTGATGCAGCCGTCCTCCTTCTTCTGGAACTTCTCGTACATCTCCGGCGCCTGCTCCAACGGAACCTGGTGGGTCGCCAGGTCGAGCACGCCCAGCGGGTCCGACGGGTGGTCGACCAGCGGCAGCAGATCGTCGATCCACCGCTTCACGTTGCACTGGCCCATCCGCAACTGGAGTTGCTTGTCGAACATGGTCAGCATCGGCAGGGGGTCCTTCATCCCGCCGTACACGCCGCTGATCGAGATCGTGCCGCCGCGCCGGACGGCGTCGATGGCGGTGTAGAGCGCGTCGAGCCTGTCCACCCCTGCCGCCTCCATCGCCTTGCGGCCCAGCGACGACGGCAGCAGCCCCACCGCCTGGTGGACCGCGCCGGCCACGGGCGAGCCGTGCGCCTCCATGCCCACGGCGTCCACCACCGAGTCAGGCCCGCGGCCGTCCGTGCGCTCCCGCAGCTCGTCCGCGACGTCGCCGTGCAGGTCCAGCGTCTCGATGCCGTGGCGCTCTGCCATTGCCCGCCGCTCCGCCACGGGGTCTACCGCGAGCACCCGGTAGCCGAGGTGCCGGCCGATCCGGGCGGACATCTGGCCGATGGGACCAAGGCCGAGCACGGCCAGGGAGCCGCCCTCCGGTGGAGCCGCGTACTGCACGGCCTGCCACGCGGTGGGCACCACATCGGAGAGGTACAGGTAGCGCTCGTCCTCACCGGCGTGGGGCACCTTGATGGGTCCGTAGTCCGCGTGCGGCACCCGCAGGTACTCGGCCTGTCCGCCGGGCACCGAGCCGTAAAGCCGCGAGTAGCCCAGGAACTGGGCATTGTTGTTGTACTCGCGGACCTGGGTGGTCTCGCACTGGGACTGCAGGCCCTGCCGGCACATGAAGCAGTGGCCGCAGGAGACGTTGAACGGGATGACCACCCGGTCCCCGGCCTTGATGTGCGTGACGGCCGAGCCGACCTCCTCCACGATCCCCATGGGCTCATGTCCGATGATGTCGCCCTTGTCCATGAACGGAGTGAGCACCTCGTAGAGGTGCAGGTCGGAGCCGCAGATGCCGGTCGAGGTGATCCTCACGATCGCGTCCGTGGGCTCCTGGATCCGCGGATCCGGGACCTCCTCCACGCTGACCGAGCGCTTCCCTTGCCACGTCAGAGCCTTCATTGTCCTCCTTCTCAGGGCTGCCGCCCGGACGGAACGACAGCATGCTGATCTTTCGGTCCAATCGACCCTAACACTGCACTAACGCGGTGGTCGAAGCGGGTATCGATCCCGGAAGGCGTCCAGGCCGAGGGGCATTTTTCATCAGTCCGACGGCAGGACGGCGTCCTACGAACCGACCAGGACGAAGACGTTGCCGTCGGGCGCACGCATCACGGCCACATGCCCCGACTCGGTGGCGAAGGGCGCCTCGATCCATTCCACTCCGCCGTTGGAAGACAGCTCCTCGTAGGCGCGCCGGACATCGCCCACGACGACTTCGACCTCGAGGCGCCGGTTGTCGGGGTTGTCGCTGAGGACGAGTTCGGAACTGTTCCCGTCCGGAAAACGCATGCCCACCAAGGTCCATGCCAGTCCTGCCGGCGTCTTGCGGTTGATCCGCCAGGACTCCCGCATCCCGAGTCCGGCATAGAACCTGACGGAGGCCTCAACGTCGAGGGTTGGCATGCAGACGCATTCAAGTTTCATGAACATGGGCGGTGGCTCCTCGGAAGACTCGGTCGGGGCAGCGTCAGGCGCGATGTTTCCTCACCGGTTACTCCTCCTGGCTGCCCTGGGCCAGCAGCGCCGTCAGTTCCTGGGTCAGATCGGGGGAGACGGGGATTTCCTTACCGTCGATGCTCTTGACCGGGGCAAGCAGGCGGATGCTCGAAACCAGCCAGACGGCGTCGGCTTCGTAGAGGTCGTGCGGCTCCAGCGGGCCGTAGCCCAGCTGCCACCCGGCGGCTTCTGCCGCCTTGAACAGCACCGACTGGGACGTGCCCGGCAGGATGCCGCTCTCCAGCAGCGGCGTCACCAGCGTCTTCACGCCGTCGCGCACCCGCGCCATCAGTACCGTGGACGTGGGCCCTTCCAGCACGCGGCCGTCGCTGGACGTGAAGATGGCGTCGTCGGCGCCGTTCTTGTGCGCATAACGCAGCGCCGCCATGTTGACCGCGTAGGAGAGAGTCTTGGCCCCCATGAGCAGCCACGGGGCGCGTTCGGCCAGCGAGCTGTCGTACCCGCGGTCGAGCAGCAGCACGGAAATGCCGTCGGTGCGCTGGCGCCGCCCTGCCGCCGGCGGCAGCGAGGCCTGAACCCAGGCCGTGGGTGTGGGTGCACCTTCCACGCCGCGGGTCACCAGCAGCTTGATTACCAGCTCCTCGGCCGGCGGGTGCTCGGCGATTGCCGTCGCGATGGCACGCTCCCAGGCGTCCGGGGAGGGAAGCTGCAGGTCCATGGCCCGGGCGGAGCCGGCAAGCCGGTCCAGGTGCGCCCGCAGCTTGCGCGGGACCCCGTTGACCGCCAGCAGGGACTCGAAGATGCCGTCTCCGCGGGTGGCCCCGAGATCGGTGGCCATCAGCTGGGGCCGGGAGGCATCTGCGACACGTCCCGCCTCGTGGGCAGGGTCCAAAAACACCAGAACTGTCATGGCTCCAGCTTAGTGAGTCTGCCCCCAAACGCCGGGTAGGCTGGGAGGATTGCGCCGGCACACGGCGGGAGGGGAGGAACAGCCGCGTGCTGTGGTCGTTTGCGGGGCTGGGCACATTCCCCGAGTGGGCCGTCGTGATTCTGGGCGTCGTGGATATGGCCATCCGCGTCATCGCCCTGGGCGTGATTCCCGGGAACCGCCGCCCCAATACCGCCATGGCCTGGCTGTTGGCCATCTTCTTCATCCCGCTGATCGGGCTGCTGCTCTTCTTCATGTTCGGCCGGTACCGCCTCTCGGAGCGCCGGATCGCCAAGCAGTCGGAGATCAACGGCCGGGTGTGGGCCGCCACCCGCAACCTTAAGGAGCCGACCAGCGAGCAGGAAGCCCCGGCCTGGGTGCATTCGGCTGCAGAGTTGAACCGGCGGCTCGGCGCCTTCCCCATGGTGGACAGCAACCACGTGGAGCTGTATCCGGGTTACGACGAGTCCATTGCCGCGATGACCGAGGCCGTGCGCGAGGCGCGTGAGTTCGTGAACATCGAGTTCTACATCATGAGCCGCGACGAAACCACCGGCAAGCTCTTCACCGCCCTGGAAGAAGCCGCCGCCCGGGGTGTCCGCGTGCGCCTGCTGTTCGACCACATCGGCACCCTCCGCGTCGCCGGCTACCGCAAGTTCCGCCGCTGGCTGGAGACCACCGACATCGACTGGCGCCGCATGCTGCCCGTGCTGCCGGTCCGGGGCCAGTGGCGCCGGATCGACCTGCGCAACCACCGCAAGATCCTGGTGGTGGACGGCCGGGTGGCGTTCACCGGGTCGCAGAACCTGATCGAGCCCGGCTACCGCCGCACGTCCAGCCATAAGATCGGCCGCAAATGGGTGGAACTGATGGCGCGCTACGAAGGGCCGATCGTCACGGCGCTGAACGTGGTGTTCGCCACCGACTGGTCCAGCGAAACCGACGACACGCTCGAAGGCGAGCTGTTCACCCCGGCCCCCTTCCGCGAGCCCGGCCCCATGACCTGCCAGGCCCTGCCCAGCGGCCCCGGCTTCGCAACCGAGAACAACCTGCGCTTGTTCAACACGCTCATCTACGCGGCGGTGGAGCGGCTGTCCATCTGCAGCCCGTACTTCGTGCCAGATGACTCGCTGCTCTATGCCATTACGACGGCGGCCCAGCGCGGCGTCGAGGTCGAATTGTTCGTATCCGAACGCGGCGACCAGTTGCTGGTCCATCACGCCCAGCAGTCCTACTATCAGGCGCTGCTGGAGGCCGGCGTGCGGATCTACCGCTACCCGAAGCCGCTGGTGCTGCACGCCAAGCACTTCACCGTGGACGATGAGGTCGCGGTCATCGGCTCCAGCAACATGGACATGCGCTCCTTCTCCCTGAACATGGAGGTCTCCGTCATGATGCTCGGGGACCACATCGTTGAGCAGGTCTCGGAGATCCAGGATAGCTATCGGGTCATTTCCCGGGAGCTCACGCTCGAGGAGTGGAGGCAGCGGCCCCGCTGGCAGCGCTACGTGGACAACGTGGCCAGGCTGACGGCCACGCTGCAGTAACCGGGCCCCGCTCGGGGCGGTGCTTGTTGCCCTCCGTGAACGCCGCCAGGATCTGCCGCTTGAAGTCCGGCCGCGGGTGCGCCGCGGTGGACTGCGTTACTCCGGAAACGTTGCCCCGAGCGCCGAGAGCACCCCGTAGGCCTTGGCGCGGACCTCGTCCCATTCGTCTTCGGGCACGGAATCGGCCGTGATCGCGCCGCCAACGCCCAGACTCAACCGGTTGCCGTCCATCACAAGGGTGCGGATCACCACGGACAGGTCCGCGGCCCCGTCCAGCGAAAAGTAGCCCACGGCACCCGAGTAGACGCCGCGCGGTCCGGTCTCCAGCCGATCCAGGATGTCCATGGTGCTGATCTTCGGGGCGCCCGTCATCGATCCGGCGGGAAAAGCAGCGGCCACGGCCTCCGCCCGCACCGCCCCGGGCAACAGCTGCGCGTCGATCGTGGACACCATCTGGTGCACCGTCGCGTAGGACTCTATGGCGCACAGCCGGCTGACCTGCAGCGAGCCCGGCACGGCAAAGTGGCTCAGGTCGTTGCGCAGCAGGTCCACGATCATGATGTTCTCGGCGCGGTCCTTGGCGCTGCCGGCGAGTTCCTCTACGACGGCGGCATCGGCGTCGGGATCCTGGAGGCGGCGGCGCGTGCCCTTGATCGGTTCGGCCCGCAGCCGGCCACGGGCGTCGAGGCCCAGGAACCGCTCGGGCGACGTGCTGGCCACGGTGAGCCGCCCGAACCGCAGGAGGCTGGCAAAGGGCGCGGGGTTGCGGCTGCGCAGGGCCAGGTAGGTGTCCAGCGGATCCAGCAGTTCCGCCGCAGTCGCCTGCAGCTCCGTGGTCAGGCAGACCTCGTAGGTGTTTCCCTCGGTGATTTCCGCCTGCGCTTCCCGGATTTTGGCCAGATAGGCCTCGCGCGTGTCGCGGGAACGGAATTCCGGCGCCTGTGGCGGCGCGGCCGGAGCCGGGGCGGGGCCGGCGGCCGGGGACAGTCCGCTGACCACCGCACCGGTAGCGGCGAGCCAAGCGTCGGCGTCGTCCCCCGCGGACGGGCCGGCCAACGCGAGGAGCCACGTGCACTGCCGCCCGTGGTCGAGCACGACGGCCCGGCCGGCGAACAGCAGAGCGGCATCCGGCGCCCCGTCCGGCACCTCGGCACCGGCGTCCGAGCCCCCGGTCTCGCGCTTGAGCCCGTAGCCCAGGTAGCCCAGCCAGCCCAGGGCGAAGTTCCCGGGGACCCCGGCCGGCAGGGTGACGGTGCGGCGTCCCCACACGGTGTCCAGCCAGCGGAAGAAACCGCCACGGATCCGGGCGGTGGCGTTGCCCTGGCCGACCACGGTGGTGCCGTTGCGGTGTTCGGCCCAGGCGCCGAAGGCTCCGCCATCGTCGGCCAGGACGCTGATCCGGTTCCGGTCGGCGGATTCACGGGTATTTGAACTGTCCAGCCAGACGCTGCGGCCGGAGCCGGCGTACAGGCGCCGGTAGATGTCTTCGGCGTCCGGATAGGCGGCCAGGCGTTCGGCGACCAGGCGGACGCCCTCGCGGGCCGCGCGCTCCGGGGCCAAAGCGTGTTCCAGGGCGGGCACCGAGGCCAGCGCGTGGAGCACCTGCCGGGGATCGGTGCCGGAGGGACCGGCTTCGACGACGACGTCGGCGGCCGCCGCGACGTCGTCGCCGGCCAGCCAGGCCTCTTCCTGCTCCGCCCAGACGTCCCAGAACGGTTCATACGCAGCGCCGTCCCGGCACAGGGCGCGGGTGCGCCGGTCGGCGGAGGGCGCCTGCAGCCAGATCACGGCGTCGAGCAGCCCGCGGGCAGCGGCATGGGCGGCACCGACGCCCTCGAACACCACCACGTCGGCCGGCTCCGTGGTGCGGGAGGCGCCGTCGCCGTTTGCTTCCCAGTCCCAGGCGGTCCAGTGCGCGCTGTCCCCGGCGGCCAGGGGCCGCAGCACGGTTTCCAGGTACCGCTGCTGCCCGCCGGCCAGGCCGTGCCAGCCGGGGTAGATGTCCTCCAGGTGGAACAGCGATACCGTGCGGTGGACCCGCAGCATCGCTGCCAGTTCCACGGCCAGCGTGGTCTTGCCGGCCCCCGAGCGCCCGTCGACGGCGATCAGTACGGGCTTAGTGCGCACGGATTTCCCCGCATCCGGTCGCGGCGGCGGCCCGGACCGGGGGATGCCCCCGGACGGGACCGCGGCGGCAGGGGCAGCCGGCGCTGGCGGCGATGATGCGGTACATGTCCTTGAGTCTATGAGAACCGGGCTACAGGAACGCCAGCATGAGGCCGACGGCGATGAACAGCGTGCCGAAGACCCGGTTCATCATCATCAGCCCGCGCGTGGTCCGCGTGAAGCGCTGGAAGGACCGGGCCGCGGCAGCGAAGAAGAACCACATCACGAGGATGTCCACCACCACCACGGTGGCGATCAGGACCAGGTACTGCGGCAGCTGGGGCTGGTCCAGCCGGATGAAGCCGGGCATGAAGGCCAGGAAGAAGACGATCGCCTTCGGGTTGAGCAGGTTGACCCAGAGTCCGCGCCGGAACATGGAGAAGGCGGGCTCGTTGCGCCGCGACTCTTCGATTTCCGCGGTGCCCGTCGGCTTGGCGAAGAACTGCTGCAGGCCCAGGTAGATCAGGTACACCGCGCCGGCGTACTTGATGGCGGCGAACAGCATCGGCGAATTGGATACCAGCAGGCCCAGGCCCAACGCCACGATCACCACGTGGATGACCAGGGCGGCCTGCTGGCCCAAAATCCCCCAGATGGAACGGCGGAAGCCGGCGTTGAGCGAGTTGCTCATGGTGTTGATGGCGCCGGCGCCGGGGGTGAAGCTGATGACCAGGGTGGCGCCGAGCAGCGCCAGCCATAAGGAGATTTGCACCAGATGATCCTACGGTGCGGACCGGCAGGTTTCGGTCAGCGGGACTCGAGCACGGCCATGGCCGCGTTGTGGCCGCCCAGGCCGCTGACCCCGCCGCCGCGCCGCGCGCCAGCCCCGCAGAGCAGGATCCGCTCGTGCGCCGTGCCCACGCCCCAGCGCCGCGCCTGGGTGTCGAGCGGTTCGTCGTCTTCGGCGAACGGCCAGTCCAGGGGACCGTGGAAGATGCTGCCGCCGGTCAGGTTCAGCTCCCGCTGGAGGTCCAGGGTGGTCTTGGTTTCGATGCACGGCTCTCCGCGTGGATCGCGCAGGATGCAGTCCTCGATCGGCTCGGCGAGCACGGAATTGAGCGAGGCCAGCACGGCGTCCTGCAGCCGCTGCCGCATCGCGTCGTTGTTCTCCTCGGTGATCAGCCGGTGCGGGGTCTGCAGCGTGAACACGGTGAGCGTGTGGGCTCCGGCTGCCTGCAGTTCCGGCGAGAGGATGGAGGGGTCGGTCAAGGAGTGGCAGTAGATCTCGGCGGGCAGCGGATCCGGCACCCGGCCCGCGGCCGCTTCGGCGGCGGCCCCTTCCAGCTGCGAGTACAACTCGTTGATGTGGAAGGTGCCGCCGAACGCCGCCTCCGGCGCCACCAGGCCATCGCGCAGCTTCGGCAGCCGGGACAGCAGCAGGTTCACCTTCGCCTGCGCGCCTTCCGGCGCCGCTTCCGGCCGGGTGGCCGGCCCGGCCCCGGCGGCGGCGAGCAGCCCGTTGAGGACGGCGGGGGAGACGTTGGCGAGCACGCGCTCCGCCGAGACGACGACGCCGCACGCGCCGCCGTCGTCGTACGTCACCTCTCCCTCGGGGGAGACGGAGGTGACCCGCGCCCGGGTCCGCAGCTCCGCGCCGGCGCTGCGGGCCGCCTTTTCCAGCGCCGCGCTGACCGCACCCATGCCGCCTTCGGGCACGTCCCAGTCACCGGTCCCGCCGCCGATCACGTGGTAGAGGAAGCATTTGTTCTGCTGCAGCGAGGCGTCGTGGGCGCCGGCAAAGGTGCTGATCAGGGCGTCGGTGAGCACCACCCCGCGGACCAGGTCCGAGCCGAAACTGCGCTCGAGGACCTCGCCGATCGGCCGGTCGATGAAGTCGTTCCAGGCCTCGTCGTCGCCGACCCTGCTGCGCGCCTCGGAGCGGCGGGGCAGCGGTTCGGTGACGGAGGGCCAGAGGGCCCGCGCCAGCCGGCCGGTGCGCTGATAGAACCCGGTGAAGGGCTCGAAGTCGGTGGCCGCGCCCACCGTGGCGAAGGAGGAGCGGGTGGCGTCCGGGTCCTGGTTGTCCACCAGCAGGCCCGCCGCGGTCCCGGGCAGGGGAGTGTAGGACGAGAAGCGCCGGCGCAGCAGCCGCAGGTCCAGCCGCAGGTCCTCGATGATGCGACGCGGCAGCAGGCTGACCAGGTAGGAATAGCGCGAGATGCGGGCCCCGGTGCCGGGGAAGACTTCCGCCGAAACCGCGGCGCCGCCGACCTGGTCTTCGCGCTCCAGCACGAGGACGCTCCGCCCGGCGCGGGCAAGGTAGGCGGCCGCCACCAGGCCGTTGTGACCGCCGCCGGCGATGATCACGTCGTAGTGAGGCATATCAGTCCTTCCGTCCCGCCGGCGGGATCAGGGTTTGCGGGCCAGGATCTCGCCGTTGGGAATCAGGAACCACGCATCCGGGGCAGCGGCCCACGTCAGCCATCCCCGGGCTATCCGTTCCAGCCCGGACCGGTCGATCAGTCCCCGCTCCAGCGACTGTTCCGCGTAGCCGGAATGCAGGACCCGCTCCGACCAGACCTCGCCCTGCCAGCGGCGCTGCTCCTCGGTGGCGTACAGCCAGTTGGATGACGACGGAGTGATGTCGTGGAAACCGGCCGCCTGCGCCCAGGCGATGAGGTGCCGGCCGGCGTCCGGTTCGGCGCGGTTGCCGCGGGCAAGCTGCTGGTAGGTCTCCATCCAGTCGTCGAGTTCGGGCAGTTCCGGGTACCAGCTCATGCCGTGGAAGTCGGCGTCCCGGACGGCCACGATGCCGCCCGGCTTGACCACCCGCCGCATCTCGTAGAGCGCAGCCACCGGGTCGGTCAGGTGCTGGAGGACCTGGTGGGCGTGCACCACGTCGAAGGTGTCGTCATCAAACTCGAGGTCGTAGATGTTGCCAGCGACGAAGGTGGCGTTCTCGATTCCGCGCAGGGCGGCGAGTTCGGCCGCCTGGGTCAGGACATCGTCGGACCGGTCCAGTCCGGTGACCTGTCCCGGGGCCACCCGCTCGGCCAGGTCAACGGTGATGCTGCCCGGGCCGCAGCCCACGTCCAGCAGCATCATCCCCGGCTTGAGCTCCGGCAGCAGGTAGGCCGCGCAGTCCTCGGCGGTCCGGATGGCATGGGCTTTGACCACGCTTTTGTGGTGTCCGTGGGAGTAGACCTCGTCCTTCATAGTGGGAGACTACTCCGCGCCCCCGCGGCCAGGCGGCTGCCGTGCCGGAATGTTGCGCTATTTGTCGGCCGACGTGACCTCGGCCGACGAGACTTCGGCGCAGGCGGTTTCGGTGGCGGCGATGATGTCCGCCAGGAACGCCGCGAGCCGCTGCCGGTCTTCCGCCGGATAGTCGGAGAGCACCCGGCCGATGTTGCGGGCCAGCGGCGCGAACATGGCGCCGCCGGTGGCGCGGGCCAGGTCCGTCAGCTCCAGGTGCACCTTGCGGCGGTCGGTGTCGCTGCGGGTCCGCTTCACGTGGCCGGAGCGGTCCAGCCGGTCCACCAGCGCGGTGGTCGCCGGCGAGCTGAGGTGCAGCTCGTTCCGCAGGCTGCCCGGGGTCACCGTGCGGCCCTCGGCGGCCGCCCGGACCATCGCGGCCAGGGCGTTGAGGTCGGTGCGGTGCAGGGCGTCCCGCTGGCTGACCGCTTCGATGTAGCGTTCGCTCTCCACGACGAACTGCTGCAGCAACAGCAGCAGCCGCTCTTCACTGTGCGCCACGTTCCTCCCTCCGGCAACCTCTCCAAGGATAGTTCACCCGAGACTTATCTCTACGGTGGAACTACTCTATAGTGGAGCTTGTTTTAGTCGGTCGACTTGCAAAGGCTCGGTTTCCCATGGCCCGTTGGCTCAGAATGCTCCTGCCCGCCCTGGTGGCGGTTGCCTGGCTCGCCGCCGCGGGCCTGGGCGGACCGACCTTCGGCAAGCTCTCCGAGGTGTCCACCAACGACCAGGCCGGATTCCTTCCGGCCGGCGCCGAATCCACCGCCGCGGGCGAATGGCAGGAGCGGTTCCTGGATGCCGATGCGGTCCCCGCCATCGTCGTGGTCGAATTCGACGACCCGCTCCAGCCGCAGCAACTGGCGGAGTATGCCCCGCTGGCCGAACAGCTGTCGGAGGCTATCGGGACTGCGGGAGGTGGCGCCGCCGGGGTGGTCGGCCCGATTCCGTCCGAAGACTTCGAAGCGGTGCAGTTCATCGTCCCGGTGCCCGAGGACCTGGATACCGGCGAGGTGGTCGCCGGCCTCCGCGCCGTGCTGGCGGCCGAACTCCCGGTTTCCGCCACCGGCTATGTGACCGGACCGGCCGGGTTCATCGCCGACCTGGTGGAGGCCTTCGGCGGGATCGACGGGCTCCTGCTGGCTGTGGCGCTGGGCGCCGTGTTCGTCATCCTGCTGCTGGTCTACCGCGCGGTCCTGCTGCCGTTCCTGGTCCTGCTCACCTCCGTGTTCGCCCTCTGTGCGGCCATCCTCGTGGTGTACTGGTTCGCCCTGCAAGGCTGGATCCGGCTCAGCGGGCAGAGCCAGGGGATCCTGTTCATCCTGGTAATCGGCGCCGCCACCGACTACGCACTGCTGCTGACGGCCCGCTACCGCGAGGCACTGGGCGGGCAGGAGTCGAAATGGGCGGCAATGAAAACCGCCTACCGGGGGTCCGTCGAGCCGATCGCAGCCTCCGGCGCCACGGTGATCCTGGCCCTGCTCTGCCTGCTGTTCTCGGACCTTAACTCCAACCGCAGCCTCGGGCCGATCGCCGCGGTCGGCATCGTGTTCGCCGTGCTGGCCGCGCTGACCTTCCTGCCCGCCGTGCTGCTGCTGGCCGGCCGCGCCGCCTTCTGGCCGATCGTCCCCCGTCCCGGCCACCACCTGCACCGCGCGCGGCCCGACCGCCCCGTGGCCGGGACCGAGGGCCTGCGCGGGCTCTGGCTGCAGGTGGCCCGGCTGGTTGCCCGCAGGCCGCGGGTGACGTGGCTGGCTTCGGTGCTGGTCCTGGTGGCCGGGGCGCTGGGCGTGCTGCAACTGCAGGCGCACGGCGTGCCGCAGTCGGAGCTGGTGATGGTGCAGACGGATTCCGCCGACGGGCAGGAGGCCTTGGGCCGGCACTTCGACGCCGGTACCGGCAGCCCCGCCGTCGTCGTCGCCGATGCCGCGGCACGGGACGAGGTGCTGGATGTGGTCCGCAACCAGGAGGGCGTGGCGTCCGCGGAGTTTTACACCCGCGGCGACGCGGTGGTGGAACTGGACGGCCGGGTGCTGATCAATGCCACGCTCCGGGACGTGCCGGACTCCGAAGCCGCCGAGGGCACCGTCGCCGACCTGCGCGGGGCGCTGGACGGCGCCGATCCGGGCGCGCTGGTCGGCGGCGTCACCGCGGTGGCGCTGGATACCAATCTGACGGCGCAGGCCGACCTGCTGAAGATCACCCCGATGGTGCTGGGCGTCATCCTGCTCATCCTGATCCTGCTGCTGCGCTCGATCCTGGCCCCGGTGCTGCTGGTGCTGTCCGTGGCGCTGTCCTACCTCACCGCCCTGGGGGTCTCGGCGCTGGTGTTCAACCATGTCTTCGGCTTCCCGGGGGCGGATGCATCGGTGCCGCTGTTCGGCTTCGTGTTCCTGGTGGCGTTGGGCATCGACTACAACATCTTCCTGATGACCCGGGTGCGCGAGGAATCCCTGCGGCTGGGCACCCGGCCCGGCATCCTGCGGGGGCTGGGCTCCACCGGCGGCGTCATCACCTCGGCCGGCGTGGTGCTGGCGGCGACCTTCGCCGCGCTTGCGGTGATCCCGATCCTGTTCCTGGTCCAGCTGGCGTTCATCGTGGCGTTCGGGGTCCTGCTGGACACGGTCCTGGTGCGGTCGCTGCTGATCCCGGCGCTTTCCTACGACCTCGGACCGAAGATCTGGTGGCCGGCCGGGTTGTCCCGGCGGGGCCTCCCGCGGGACCCGGCGGAGCAGAAGTTGAGTCCGGTGCACTCAACTTGATTGACAAAGCCTGTCGTCCGAGTAAACTTGAGTGCAGAAGGCTCACATCGGCTGCCGCCCACCGCGGCGCCGCCCCGGATACTCCGGGGGTCGGGCCGCCACAGTAATCCAGGCCG
Organism: Arthrobacter sp. B0316-1-20; assembly: GCF_059091865.1. NCBI lineage: Bacteria > Bacillati > Actinomycetota > Actinomycetes > Micrococcales > Micrococcaceae > Arthrobacter > Arthrobacter sp. B0316-1-20. The sequence goes on from NZ_JBNHHC010000006.1 coordinate 203,155, forward strand.
TTGCGGCGGCCGCAAAGGAAGGACACGCGTATGTCTCGTGCAGTAGGTATCGACCTCGGAACCACCAACTCCGTTGTTTCAGTTCTGGAGGGTGGCGAACCCACCGTCATCGCCAACGCCGAGGGCGGCCGCACCACGCCGTCCGTCGTCGCGTTCTCCAAGTCGGGCGAGGTGCTGGTCGGCGAGATCGCCAAGCGCCAGGCCGTCAACAACATCGAGCGCACCATCGCCTCGGTCAAGCGCCACATGGGCACCGACTGGAAGGTGGAGATCGACGGCAAGAACTACACCGCCCAGGAAATCTCCGCCCGCATCCTGCAGAAGCTCAAGCACGACGCCGAGTCCTACCTGGGCGAAAAGGTCACCGACGCGGTCATCACCGTGCCGGCGTACTTCAACGACGCCGAGCGCCAGTCCACCAAGGAAGCCGGCGAAATTGCCGGCCTGAACGTGCTGCGCATCGTCAACGAGCCCACCGCGGCGGCCCTGGCCTACGGCCTCGACAAGGGCAAGGAAGACGAACTGATCCTGGTCTTCGACCTCGGCGGCGGCACGTTCGACGTGTCCCTGCTGGAAGTCGGCAAGGACGAGGACGAATTCTCCACCATCCAGGTCCGCGCCACCTCCGGCGACAACCGCCTCGGCGGCGACGACTGGGACCAGCGGGTGGTCGACTTCCTGCTGCAGCAGGCCAAGTCCAAGGGCGCCGACCTGTCCAAGGACAAGATCGCCCTGCAGCGCCTGAAGGAAGCCGCGGAGCAGGCCAAGAAGGAACTGTCCTCGGCCTCCTCCACCAACATCTCCCTGCAGTACCTCTCCGTCACCCCGGAGGGACCGGTGCACCTGGACGAGCACCTGAGCCGGGCCAAGTTCCAGGACCTGACCGCGGACCTGCTCGAGCGCACCAAGAAGCCGTTCCACGACGTGATCACGGAAGCCGGCATCAAGGTCTCCGACATCGACCACATCGTGCTGGTCGGCGGCTCCACCCGCATGCCCGCCGTCGTCGAACTGGTCAAGGAAATGGCCGGCGGCAAGGAGCCGAACAAGGGCGTGAACCCCGACGAGGTCGTGGCCGTTGGCGCCGCCCTGCAGGCCGGCGTCCTGAAGGGCGAGCGCAAGGACGTCCTGCTGATCGACGTCACCCCGCTGTCGCTGGGCATTGAGACCAAGGGCGGCGTGATGACCAAGCTGATCGAGCGCAACACCGCGATCCCGACCAAGCGGTCCGAGACGTTCACCACCGCGGATGACAACCAGCCCTCCGTGGCCATCCAGGTCTTCCAGGGCGAGCGCGAATTCACCCGCGACAACAAGCCGCTGGGCACCTTCGAGCTGACCGGCATCGCGCCGGCGCCGCGGGGCGTGCCGCAGGTCGAGGTCACCTTCGACATCGACGCCAACGGCATTGTGCACGTGTCCGCCAAGGACAAGGGCACCGGCGCCGAGCAGTCGATGACCATCACCGGCGGCACCGCGCTGTCCAAGGATGACATCGACCGCATGGTGCGGGAGGCCGAAGAGCACGCCGCGGAGGACAAGAAGCGCCGCGAGGCCGCCGACGTCCGCAACTCGGCCGAGCAGTTGGCCTACTCGGTGGACAAGCTGCTCGCCGACAACGATGACAAGCTGCCCGAAGAGGTCAAGACCGAGGTCAAGGCCGACGTTGACGCCCTGAAGTCCGCACTGGAAAAGCAGGACAACGACGACGAGGTCAAGGCCGCGTTCGAGAAGCTGCAGGCATCCCAGACCAAGCTGGGCGAGGCCATCTACTCGCAGGCGCAGTCCTCCGGCGCGGCCGGTGACGGTGCGGCCGCCGGCGACGGCGCCTCCGATGCCGGCTCCGGTGCGGCCGACGAGGACATCGTGGACGCCGAAGTGGTCGACGAAGACGAGAAGAAGTAACCATGGCGGAAAAAGGTAACGAAGAAGAACACCAGAGCGAGCCGGTGAACTTCCGCGACAACCGCAAGATCGATCCGGAAACCGGACAGGTCCGCGGGGCTTCGGGAGCAGCCGGGAACGCCGGGCAGGCCGCGGGAGAAACCCCCGCGGCCGGCCAGGGCGCCGACGCCGACGCGCTGGCCCAGGCGGAGCAGATCCTGAACGGGGCCGAGGTCCCGGCCGGGGAATCTGTTGCCCAGGGGACCACGTCGCAGGAGGCCGAGGAGTTGAAGAACGACCTGCTCCGGCTGCAGGCGGAGTACGTGAACTACCGCAAGCGGGTGGAACGCGACCGCGCCGTGGCCGGCGAGATGGCCGTCATCGGCGTGCTGAACTCGCTGCTGCCCGTTTTGGACGACATCGACGCGGCGCGCCAGCACGGCGATCTCGCGGACGGACCGTTCGCGGCCATTGCCACCAAGCTGGACGGTGTGCTCAAGACCTACGGCCTGGCCCGCATCGAGGAGACCGGCGTCGAATTCGACCCGAACATCCACGAGGCCTTGATGCAGCAGCCCGACGCCGAGGTGGAGCTGGACACCGTCAGCCAGGTCCTGCGCCTGGGCTACCGGGCCGGCGACCGGGTACTGCGCGCCGCCCAGGTAGTGGTAGCCGTACCGGCAGAATGACACCGGCAGCGGGCGCCACGGCGCCCAGCCCCTGATGACGGGTTGGCCTTCGGACGCTCGGAGGCCAACCCGTCACCGTCCGGGGGCGCCGGTGCCCATAGACTTTGTGACAACTGAAAGGAGGCGCCTGCATGGCTAGCCAGGACTGGGTCGAGAAGGACTTCTACAAGATCCTCGGTGTCTCCAAGGACGCATCCGACGCGGACATCAAGAAGGCGTACCGCAAGCTCGCGCGGACCCACCATCCGGATACCAACCGGGGGGATGAAGGTTCGGAAAAGAAGTTCAAGGACATCTCCGAGGCCTACTCGGTCCTCTCGGACCCGGGGGAGCGCGAGCAGTACGACGCGATCCGCGCCATGGGCAGCGGCGCGCGCTTCAGCGCCGGCGGTCCCGGCAGCGCCGGCGGGCCGGGCGCGGGCGGCTTCGAGGACATCTTCGGCAACCTGTTCGGCCAAGGCACCCGCACCCGCCCCGGCTCCGCGGGCACCGTGCCGCCGGAGTTCGCCGATCTGTTCGGCGGTTTCGGCGGTTTCCCGCAGCAGCAGCCCCCGCGCAGGGGCGCCGACCGCACCGCAACCACCAGCATTTCCTTCGCCGGTTCCATCAACGGCACCACCATCGGGCTGCGCGAACCCAGCGGCGAAGTGATCGACGTGCGGATCCCGGCCGGGATTAAAGACGGCCAGAAGGTCCGCGTCCGCGGCAAGGGCCAGGCCGGCCCCGCCGGCGCGGGCGACCTGATGGTGACCGTCAACGTCAAGCCCCACCCGTTCTTCCAGCGCGACGGCGACAACATCCGGATCCACGTCCCGGTCACGTTCCCGGAGGCCGCGCTGGGCGCGCAGATCGACGTGCCGACCCTGACGGGTGAATTCGTCAAGGTCAAGGTGCCGGCAGGAACACCCTCCGGCCGAACGCTCCGCGTGAAGGGACGCGGGGTGAAGACCTCCAAGAACACCGGCGACCTGCTCGTGACCATCGACGTGGTGGTCCCGCAGAACCTTGGAAAAGAGGCCGAAGACGCGGTTAACGCCTTCGCGGCGGCGACTGCCGGGTCCGACCCGCGCGGGAATCTTGCCGCCAAGGCCAGGCTGTAGCGGGAAGTTACGACAGGTCGGGACAGTCCGGACGGGAAACGCGCGAAGCGCAGGAGGGAGAGCACCATGAGCATCGATATGAACGCGCCGATCTTCGTGATTTCGGTGGCGGCCGAACTGGCGGACATGCACCCGCAGACGCTGCGCCAGTACGACCGTCTCGGCCTGGTCTCTCCGTCGCGCCAGCGGGGCAGGCAGCGCCGCTATTCGCAGAAGGACGTGAACACCCTGCGTGAGGTCCAGCGGCTGTCCCAGGAGGGCGTCTCGCTGGAAGGGATCAAGCGCATCCTCCAGCTGGAAAACGAGGTCGCCGCGCTCAAGGCCCAGGTCCGGGACCTTTCCGAGGAACTGATGGCACGGCAGCGCCGGGGCACCGACTCCAGCCGGGTGTTCGCCGCCGGCCTCGCCGGCGACGTGGTGACGCTGGCCCGCGGCCAGCGGCCGCGTCCGCGCAGCCAGGCGCTGATGGTCTGGCGGCCGCAGCGCTGACCCGTCCGGCCGGCGCCTGTGATCGGACGCCCGCAGCTGCCGTCCCCGGGCAGGCGGCTGCGGGCAGGATGGCGGCGTGGAGCTACTTGATCATTTCGCCGTCGGGGGCGACCACAAACCAGACGTCGTTCACGCCCTGTCCGGTCGTGTCTCCCGGGGCCTTGTCCTGCGCCCAGTAGTAGATGGGCATGCCGTTCAGCGTCACCTGCTGTTGCCCGTCCGGGGTGTCGATGAGGCCCACCTCCGCGGTGACCCCGTCGAGTTCCGGCTCTTCCTCGGCCAGCACGGGCGGCCACGCGGCCAGGCAGTCGCCCGTGCAGGCGCTCTCGCCTGAGTCCGGGACATCCTTGGTGAAGTAGTAAACGGTCATGCCTTCGCCGTCCACCACGATTTCGCCCAGGTCGGATTCGGCCGTCGTGAGGGTAGAGGCGGCGCCGGATGCCTGCGCGCCGCCGGTCTCCCCGCCGTCTGTCTCCGGCGCCGCCGGCGTGGTCATTCCGGGGGCGCCCGTCGTCGGCGCCTCGCCTGCCGGCGGTGCCTCCGGGCCGGCAGGCGTTTCCGTACCCGAGCCTCCTCCGCACCCGGCGAGGCCCATCATGGCGGCGGCCAGCAGGGCTGCCGCGGCTGTCTGCGTGATTTTCATGGGGTTCCTTTGCGGTCTCCCGGGCGGTGCCCGGAACGTCGTGCCGCGGGGCGCGCGGCCCGCTATTGGCAAAGACGCCGGCCGCACCCACAATGGTTCAACGTCGGGCGCAGTGGATCCCGCGGGCTGGATGAACCGGAACGCCGCCGCCGTCGTCGTACCCGGTAGGACGCCGCGTGGGACGCTGCACTGGGACGTCCGCCGCCGGCGGGGCGGCCGGGGCTGCCGGGAGGAAGGAGGCGGCCGTGGCATTGGACGACGAGGCCGTGGCCCGCCTCTACCGCGACCACGCCACGGCGCTGCGCCGGTTCGTGCGCGCGGCGACCTCCGACGCGGACCAGGTGGAGGACGTGGTGCAGGAGACGATCCTGCGGGTGTGGAAGCGCGGCCCGGAAACCGACAACATGCGCGGCTACCTCTACCAAACCGCCCGTCACGTCATTATCGACGGCTACCGGCGCCGCACCCGGCGGCCGGGCGAGACCGGCCTGGGCGAGGACGAGCCGGCCAGCGAAGAAGACCAGCTGGAGCGGCTCCTGCTCCGCGTGGTCATGGAGGAAGCGCTGGCACGCATCAGCCCCGAGCACCGCAACATCATCCTCGCCCTGCACTACCAGCGGCTCACGTCGTCCGAAGCAGCCCGGTCGCTGGGCATTCCGCTGGGCACGGTGAAGTCGCGGGCGTTCTACGCGGCCAAGGCCCTGCGTGCCGTACTGGACGAGATGGGGGTGGGGCAGCAGTGAATGCCAACGAGGAACAGCACCAACTGCTCGGCCTCTATGTGCTGGGCGGACTGGACCGCCGCGAACGGGCGGGCTTCGAAGAACACCTGGCCTCCTGCCCCGCGTGTCGCCGGGAGGCCGCGGAGCTGGAAACGCTGCCCGATCTGCTGGACGCGCTGCCACGCGACGCCGCCTTGGAGCTGGCGGCACCGCCGCAACACGAAGTCGAGGAACGCACCCGGGAACTGGTGGACGAACTCGCCCGCCGGCGGCGGAAGGAGCGACGGCGGTGGGCCGGGTTGGTGGCGGCGGTGGCGGGCGTGTGCCTGGTCGCCGGGGCGGCCATCGGGCCGTTGCTGACCCAGCAGCAGCAGCCGCCGGCGACGGAGAGTTATGTGATGACCGCCGACGGCGGCCTGCAGCTGGAGCTGGCGCTGGTGCACAAGGCGTGGGGCACCGAGATGCAGGTAGCGGGGGAGCAGCTGCCGCGGGACGGACTACTCACCCTCTGGGTGACAGGAGACACCGGCTACACCTATCAGGTGGCCTCCTGGCAGGCGACGCCGGCGGGCCGCGCCACGCTCACCGCAGCCTGCGCCATGGCCACCGACGAGATTGTCCAGGTGGAGCTGCGCAACGGGGCGGACACAACGCTGGCGGCAGTGGTTACGGACTGAGCCCGCGGGGTCCAGTGCGGTTTAGCTCAGGCGGGGATCAGTTCCGGCGGTAGGCCAGGTCGAAGATCATCCGCCCGGCGTCGTGGGCCTTCTGCTCGAAGCTGGTCATGGTCCGGCCGTCGAAGCGGGGCGCCCAGCCGCCGTGCTCATCCATGCCTTCACCGGTGCTGGCATTTCCGGTACTGACCGGGATCTTGCCTTCGCGCACCGGGGCGCCGCCCACCACGCCTTCCACGCCGCTTTCCCAGACCTGGGTCAGCGGGCTGTTCTCGCCGGTGCGCTCGCCGGCATGCAGGTTGCGGAAGTCCGGCGAGGCGTCGGCCACCCGGCGCATCTGGATCGCGTAGTCGGACCAGTCGGTGGCCAGGCGCCAGATTCCGCCCGGCTGCAGGACGCGGGCGGCGAGGTCCGCGAAGCTCTCCTGCACCAGCCGCCGCTTGTGGTGGCGGGTCTTGTGCCACGGGTCGGGAAAGAACACCCAGAGCTCGGCGACCGAGGACTCGGGCAGCATGGTCGCGAGGGCGTCAGGCGCGTTGACCTGCGCCACCCGCACGTTGGACAGGCCGTGCTGGCCGATCCGCAGCAGGGTCTGCGCCAGCCCCGGCCGGTAGACCTCCAGGGCCAGGAAGTTCCACTCCGGATGCTGCTCCGCCGCATGGCAGACGGCCTCCCCGAGGCCGGATCCGATCTCCACCACCAGGGGTGCCTCGCGTCCGAAGGCTGCCGCCGCGTCGAAGACATAGTCCGGGTCCACGGTGGTGTCGCCGCCGTGGCGCGGGAGGTCCACGGCGAACCTGGGGCCGTATTCGTCCCAGGCCTGCTGGCGGCGGCCCTGCAGCCGGGATCCGCGGCGCACAAAGCTGACCGGACGGGCGAGGTGGGTGGGCTGCGCGAGGCGCGCACCGTCGTCGTTCGCGGGAAAATCAGGGGTGGGGGAGTCGCTGGTCATCCCCACCAGAGTATCGCCCGTGTGCGGGCGGCCCGGACGTGCTGCTAGACTGGTGCTACTCGGAGGCGCAGTTTGACGCGTTTCCCTGCGTCGATGAACGCTTTCAATTGCGCCGCCGCTTTCCGTCTAACGACGTGACCGGACAGGTCCGGGCGGTTGGCACTGTCTGATTTTTCTTCGGCGACCCTGGGCTAACCTGCCGCGGGGACACTGACCGGAAGACATTCTCACTTTCTTATGACTACTTTTGTTGCCCTTGGCGTGCCCAAGGCCCTTGCTTCGAAGCTCGCTGCCGATGGCATCGACGCCCCGTTCCCCATCCAGACCGAGACGCTGCCCGATACGCTGGCCGGCCGGGACGTGCTGGGCCGCGGCCGCACCGGCTCCGGCAAGACGCTCGCGTTCGCGCTGCCGCTGGTCGCCAGGCTCGCCGAGCGCGAGGCCGCCCATTTCCGCAAACCCGGACGCCCGCTGGGCCTGGTCTTGGCGCCGACCCGTGAGCTGGCCACCCAGCTCAACGCCACCATTGAGCCGCTGGCGTCGGAGCTGGGCCTGAACACCACGGTGATCTACGGCGGCGTCTCGCAGCAACGCCAGGAAAAGGCGCTGCGCGCCGGCGTCGACATTGTGATTGCCTGCCCGGGCCGACTCGAAGACCTGATGAAGCAGAAGATCATCACGCTGGAATCGGTGGAAATCACCGTCCTGGACGAGGCCGACCACATGGCCGACCTGGGCTTCCTGCCCGTGGTGAAGAAGCTGCTGGACACCACCCCGGCCGGCGGGCAGCGCATGCTGTTCTCCGCAACCCTGGACAACGGCGTGGACAAGCTGGTGCAGCGTTACCTGTCCAGTCCGCTGACCCACTCCGTGGACGACCCGCAGGCCGCGGTCACCACGATGGAACACCATGTGCTCGTAACCCGCGATGCCTCCGAAAAGAAGCAGGTGCTCAACCGGCTGGCCGCCGGAGCCGGGCGCCGCGTGCTGTTCACCCGCACCAAGCACCACGCCCGGAAGCTGGCCAAGGCCCTCACCGCCGCCGGCATCCCGGCGGTGGACCTGCACGGCAACCTGTCGCAGAACGCCCGCGACCGCAACCTCGCCGAGTTCTCCTCCGGCCATGTGCGCGTGCTGGTCGCCACGGACGTGGCCGCCCGCGGCGTGCACGTGGACGAGGTGGAACTGGTGATCCACGTGGATCCGCCCACCGAACACAAGGCGTACCTGCACCGTTCCGGCCGTACCGCCCGCGCCGGTTCCGACGGCACCGTCGTGACCCTGGCGCTGCCGGAACAGCGGCTGGAAGTCGGCAAGCTGATGAAGGCGGCCGGCGTGGACGTAGCCTTCGAAAGCGTCACCGCGTCCTCGGACCTGCTGGTGAAACTGGTAGGCGAGGTGGCCGCACCGGTCGATCCGCAGTTGCGGGCCCAGCAGCAGGCAGCGAACCTGCCGCAGCACGGCGGCGGCACCTCCACCGGCGCCAACGCCCAGCGCAAGCGGGCCATGCGGTCCGGCGGCCGCGGCGGACGGACCCGCTCCGGTGAAGCCCGCCAGGCCTCCGGCGCCGCACGCGCCGGCGGTCCGGAGAGCGGCCAGCGCCAGCCGGCCCGCGGCGAAAACCGCGGCCAGGCCGGCCGGGACGTTGCGGCCCGCAGCCACGGCAGCCATCGCAGCGCCGCCGGGGCGGATACCGCCGGACGCCGCGGCCAGTCGGGAACCGCGGCAGGCGGCCGCAGTGCGGGGCCGGCGCGTTCCGGCGGCCCGGCCCGGTCGGGCGGCGCGCCGCGCACCGCCGGCGGTCCGCAGCGCTCCACGGCCGGCGGCACCCGCCCGGTCTTCCGGTCGGAGACTCCGGCTTCCGAGCGTCCGGCCCGCCGCGGCCCGCGCCGCGCCACGGCGCCGGCTTCGCAGGAAAAGCGCCGGACCAGCTAGGCCGGGCGCAGAGCCGAAGGCCGCAGGGCGGCCCCTCCGTACGGAAGGGGCCGCCCTGCGGCCTTTAATTTTCGACAGGGAAGTCTTGTCGTGCCGGGGGCCGCACTGCGATGCTCCACCGACGACCCGCGCCCCAACGGCACATCGGGGGCCACTCAGGGACGTCCCGTATGGCGGCCGAGCGCCTCCGTGGCCAGAATGGTGGGATGAAGGCACTCCTGAACGTTATCTGGCTCCTGTTCGGCGGCATCTGGCTGGCGCTGGGCTACTTCCTGGCCGGCATCGTCTGCTGCCTGCTGATCGTGACGATCCCGTTCGGCATTGCGTCGTTCCGCATCGCGGGCTACGCGCTGTGGCCGTTCGGCCGCATGGTGGTGGACCGCGGCGGGCGCACCTACTTTATGTCCACGCTGGGAAACATCATCTGGCTGCTGGTCGCCGGCATCTGGATCGCGATCGGGCATGTGCTGACGGCGGTGGCGCAGGCGATCACCATCATCGGCATCCCGCTGGCGATCGCCAACCTCAAGATGATTCCGGTGTCCCTGACGCCGCTGGGCAAACAGATCGTGCCCACCGACAGGGCGTTCCCGGGCTACATTCCCGGCTATCAGCCGGGACCCGTTACCTGGCGCTGACCCGTCGGTGCGGCCGGCCGGCCATGCGGGCGGCTACTCGATCTGCAGCCGGCGGCTGTCGCTGAGCCCCGGCGTGCGGCGGGCCGATGCCGGCACCACAAAACGCCGTCCGGTGACCACCGTGGGAACGATGCGGACGAAATTGTTCTTTTCGCCCGACTGCCAGGGGAACAGCGGCAGCATTGCCGATTCCAGGACGTCCTCAATGCTGCTCATCCGCTGGGCGCTGCCGCGCGCGACGGCGCTCCAGGCGACGCCGGTGGCCGGGTCGAAGCCGTCCACCTCCAGAACCACTTCGCCGGCGAGGGCGGCGTCGAGCTTGGTTCCCGGGGCGGAGCGGAACACGATGCTGCCGTGATCCACGACGTAATTGACCGGAAAGATCTCCGGGTGGGAATCGACGACGACTCCGAGCCGGCCGAAGTCAGCGCTGCGGAACAATTTCCAGCAATCGGCCACAGGCAGCTGTGTCGTCGATGGAGGCATCTCGTTCGCGGTGGTCATGGCATCAGTCTATTGACCGCTGACAGGCTGGGATAGGGCGCGGATTCCGCCGGTCGGGTGCCGCTGAGGGTCGCCGGGGCGGCCCCGAAATTGAGGCGCCCAGGTGGTGCACTGCGTCCCATTATGTGTTGGAATTACCACACGAGCCGCATGCGGCTGAAGGAGACGGCCGGGCGCATCCATCTGGCTTTGGGGAAGGCAGTGCCTGTGCCAGAGGAGGAGCGCTGCCATGTCCGAACTATCTCCTGATCTGTCCGGGGAGTGGCGGTTCGACCCGGCCCATACCCGGATCGGATTTTCCACCCGCCATGCCATGGTGACCAAAGTCCGGGGCGCGTTCAACGACGTGGAAGGCATCATCCAGGCCGACGTGGACAACCCGGCCAACTCGTCCGTCAAGGTCACGATCAAGGTCGCCAGCATTGATACCCGCAGCCCGCAACGCGACGAGCATCTGCGCACGAACGACTTCTTCGATGCGCCGAACTATCCGGAGATTACGTTCGTCAGCACCCGCATCGATCAGGTGGAAAGCGCAAACTTCATTGTGAACGGCGACCTGACCATCCGCGGCATCACCAAGCAGGTTGCGGTTCCGATCGACTTCATCGGCGTGGAGCGGGACCCGGGCGGGCAGCTCCGGGCGGGCTTTGAGGGCTCCCGGCGCATTGACCGGCAGGAGTTCGGGGTCAAATGGAACACGGCCCTGGACTCGGGCGGCATGCTCGTGTCGGACCGCGTGATGCTGGAGTTCGAGGTCTCCGCCGTGAAGGTCGAGGACGCCGCCGCGCAGTAGGGAACCGGCGCAATGAGGAACCGGCTCCGGAGGCCCGGCCGCCCTCAAACCCCGGCGCCCTCAGGGCCCGGCCGCCTCAGTCCCCGGCGGGATAGACCGACACCAGTGCCGCGAACCCGCGGCCGCTGACCTCGGCCGCGACCGAGCCGACCACGGTGTCGTAGGGATGCAGCGGCTGGGCGGTGCCGTCAGCAGTCGCCTGTGCTTGGCCCTGCAGCAGCACCAGGTACTGTCCGTCCGACAGCCGCAGCGGCTGTTTCTTCGAGAGCTCGACGATCAGCAGGCCGGCGCCCCAGGCCCCGCGGCGGGTCATGACGTTCAGCGCGCGGCACGGCCCGGTGGGCAGGCTGCAGTCCGCGCTGCTCCCGCCGTCGAAGCGGAACGGGCGGTAGCGTTCCATTCGGTGCTGGCTGCCGTCCACGGTCAGGAAAGCGACGTCGCCGTCCACAATGGTGAATATCCGGTCCACGCCCGGATATTCGGAGAAGCTGCCGTCCGAGCTGATGTCCGCCAGGCTTAACCGCCAACCGGGGAGCCCGTCCGTGCCGAGGTCACCGGCCGCCAGTTCCCTGGTGACGCCGCCGCCGTTCCGCCACCGCTGTTCCTTGAGCGCGGCTGCGCGAATGATCTCCACTGGGACTCCTTGACCGGATGTTATGTTATAGCTGCCGGTCCCAGTTCAGCACATAGGCGTCCTGGTAGCCGTCCGGGCCGCTGACCGCCGCGGCCTCGTTCCGTTCGAACCCCAGCGACGTGACGATGCGCCGGGACGCGGTGTTGGCCGGATGGACCAGCGCCAGGATCGGCGGCAGTTCCAAAAACTCGTTGACATGGGCGACGACGGCGGCCACCGCCTCGCGCCCGTAACCGCGGTGCCACACGGCGGGGTCGAAACGGTAGTAGAGATTCAGCACCGGGCGGCCGGACAGCGCCACGTGCTTGACGCCGGCAAAGCCGATGGCGTCTTCGCGGCCGGGCAGGCGGACGGCGAAGTAGCCCACGCCGTGGTCCTCCCACTGCCTTTCCCAGCGCTGGAACAGGCCCTCGGCTTCCTCGTTCCAGATGAGCGCGTCGGAAGGATTGAACCGCGTGGTGCGCCGGTCGGAGAGGATCCGGAACATGGCACTGATGTCCTCCGGCGTCGGCTGGTTCAGCAGCAGCCGGGCAGTTTCCAACATGGTTTCCGTCAGGGCCACCTCCGTCCGCCTCCTGCACGTCCCCGCTACAGCCTATTCGCCGGACGCCCTTCCGGGCAGGGGCGCCGGGGCGACAAGATGGAGGCGGGCAAGGAGGCTTCGGTGGCGGGGGAGCAGAGCTCCGGAAGGCGGTGAGCCTCGCTCCGCAGCCTGTGGATAACTTTACATACTAAGTTGAGTGGACTACACTCAACTTAGTTTCAGGGCCGGCACTAACGGGGCTGGCCAGATCCATTCCGGAGCGAACGGAGAGATGCGTTGGACGCTAAATTCACCACCAAAAGCCAGGAAGCGCTGTCGGCCGCGGCGATGAACGCCTCGACGGCGGGCAATCCGCAGATCGAGCCCGCCCACCTGCTCAAGGCCCTGATGGACCAGCGCGACGGCGTGGCCGTAGCCGTGCTGAAGTCCGCCGGGGCCGATCCGGACTCGGTGAGTGTTCAGGCGAGCACCGCGATCAAGGCCCTGCCGTCGTCGTCGGGATCCTCCGTGGCGCAGGCGCAGTACTCCCGGGGCCTGCTCCAAGCGGTCCAGATCGCCCGGCAGGAGTCGGAAAAGTGGGGGGACACCTACGTGTCCACGGAATTTCTGCTGCTGGGCCTCGCGGCGGACAACGCCGCCGTCGGGAAGATCCTGCGCGACGCCGGTGCCTCCCACGAAGCACTCTTCGCCGCCCTGCCCGGCCTGCGCGGAGACCGGAAGGTCACCACCGCCGATCCGGAGAACACGTTTCAGGCGCTGGAGAAGTTCGGCACCGACCTGACCGCCATCGCCCGCGCCGGGAAGCTGGACCCGGTGATCGGCCGGGATGCGGAAATCCGCCGCGTGGTCCAGGTGCTCTCGCGCCGCACCAAGAACAATCCCGTGCTGATCGGCGAACCCGGGGTCGGCAAGACCGCCGTGGTGGAGGGCCTGGCCCAGCGGATGGTGGCCGGCGACGTGCCTGAATCGCTGCGCGGCAAGACGCTGATGTCGCTGGACCTCGCGGCGATGGTGGCCGGCGCCAAGTACCGGGGCGAGTTCGAGGAACGGCTGAAGGCCGTGCTGGAAGAGATCAAGAGCTCGGACGGGCAGATCGTCACCTTCATCGACGAGTTGCATACCGTCGTCGGCGCGGGGGCCTCCGAAGGCTCGATGGACGCCGGCAACATGCTCAAGCCGATGCTCGCCCGCGGCGAGCTGCGGCTGATCGGCGCCACCACGCTGGACGAGTACCGCGAGAACATCGAGAAGGATCCGGCGCTGGAGCGGCGCTTCCAGCAGGTCTACGTGGGGGAGCCGAGCGTCGAGGACACCATCGGCATCCTGCGCGGACTCAAGGAGCGTTACGAGGCGCACCACAAGGTATCGATCGGGGACTCCGCGCTGGTGGCCGCCGCGACGCTGTCCAACCGCTACATCTCGGGCCGGCAGCTGCCGGACAAGGCCATCGACCTGGTGGACGAGGCCGCCTCCCGGCTGCGGATGGAGATCGATTCGGCGCCCGAGGAGATCGACCAGCTGCGCCGCGCCGTCGACCGGCTCACCATGGAAGAACTGGCGCTGGCCAACGAGACCGACGCGGCCTCGCGGGAACGGCTGGAAGCGCTGCGTGCCGACATGGCAGACAAGAAGGAGCAGCTGGCGGCTTTGAACACCCGGTGGGAGGCGGAGAAGGCCGGGCTGAACCGCGTGGGCGACCTGAAGGCCAAGCTGGACGAGCTGCGCTCGCAGGCCGACAAGTCCCAGCGCGAGGGCGATCTGGCCGAGGCATCCCGGATCCTGTACGGGGAAATCCCGACGCTGGAAAAGGAGCTGGCCCAGGCGCAGGCCGCCGAGGAACAGGGCGGCGCGGGGCGGGACCAGATGGTCTCCGAGGAGGTGACCGCCGACGACATCGCCGAGGTCATCTCCGCGTGGACCGGCATCCCGGCCGGCCGCATGCTGCAGGGCGAAAGCCAGAAGCTGCTGCAGATGGAGGAGCACATCGGCTCACGGCTGATCGGCCAGTCCAAGGCGGTTGCCTCGGTCGCGGACGCGGTACGGCGCGCCCGGGCGGGCATCAGCGACCCGGACCGGCCCACCGGCTCGTTCCTCTTCCTGGGTCCCACCGGCGTCGGCAAGACCGAGCTGGCCAAGGCGCTGGCGGACTTCTTGTTCGACGACGAACGGGCCATGGTCCGGATCGACATGAGCGAGTACTCGGAAAAGCACTCCGTGTCGCGCCTGGTCGGCGCCCCTCCGGGGTACGTGGGCTACGAAGAAGGCGGCCAGTTGACCGAGGCCGTCCGCCGCCGTCCCTACTCCGTCGTGCTGCTGGACGAGGTGGAGAAGGCCCATCCCGAGGCCTTCGACATCCTCCTGCAGGTGCTCGACGACGGACGCCTCACCGACGGGCAGGGCCGCACCGTGGACTTCCGCAACGTGATCCTGGTGCTGACCTCAAACCTCGGCTCGCAGTTCCTCGTGGACCAGACCATGGACGCAGACACGAAGCGCGAAGCGGTCCTGAACGTGGTGAACGCCAGCTTCAAGCCGGAGTTCCTCAACCGGCTGGACGACGTGATCATCTTCGACCCGCTGAGCATCGAAGAACTCTCCCGGATCGTGGATCTGCAGGTGGCGGCGCTGGCTGCGCGGCTGGCCGAACGCCGGCTGACCCTCAAGGTCACGGACGCCGCCCGCGAGTGGCTGGCCCTGACCGGCTTCGATCCCGCCTACGGCGCCCGGCCGCTGCGCCGGCTGGTCCAGCGCGAGATCGGCGACAAGCTGGCCCGCGGCCTGCTCGCGGGCGCGATCAGCGACGGCGACACCGTGCTGGTGGATGTGCCGGAGCTCGACGTCGACGGCGGGGCCGGCGGGCTGATCGTGCAGTCGAAGGTGGGGGCGGTCCGGGGCGGCTGACCTGAGCGGCCCCGGCCGGGTCGCGGAAGAAGTCCGGCGGCCCCGCCCCGGCGGCCCCGCCACGGCGGGACCGCCGGACTGTTCCGTGCCGGGTTACAGGTCGACCAGCGAGCCGGTGATCTCCTGGCCCTCCTCGGCGATCTTAAAGCAGTCGATCCGGCGATCGCCCTGCGCCCACGTCTCCTTCGACGGCATGCCGTAGGAGTCCTTGAGATCCGGCTGGTCGGCCGCGGAGTCGTTGAGGGCAACGGCCGTGCAGACCTCCTGGGCCTTGATGTTCAGTTCGTCGGCGCCCGGGAACTCTTCGTCGTCCCCGTAGGAGAAGGTGCCCACCAGTTGCGCCTCGTGCGGCGTGTCGCAGGTGACGACGGTTGCTTCACGCATGACGGCCTCGAAGTCGGTGAAGCACTGGCCCTGCTGGAAATCGAACGGCGAGACGTTCTCCGCGACGACGCCGTCCCCGTTGGGCGTCTCTGCGGCGGTCTGCGACGACGCCGGACTGGCCGCCCCGCCGGCAGGGGAGCCGCCGGTCAGGCTGGACACGATCATGGCGATAATCACGATCGCCACAATGACGACCGCGCCGATGATGACCAGCGGCTTCCAGTCCATTTTCCGGGCCGGGCCCGCGGCGGGACCGCCGGACGCTTCGTCACCGGCGCCGCCGCGGCGCAGGCCGTCGGCGGCGGTGGAGTACCACTTCTTTTCCGGCGCGGAGCCTTCGGTGCCGGGCGGCGCGGGCTCCCAGGCCGACGGCGGGACGGCCGCAGCCGGCGATGCCGGCGCCCCGGTCGCGGCACCGGCCCCGGGGGCGGGGTTGCGGGCCGCATCGGGCTTCGAGGTTACCGGTGTGCCCGTGACGGCGGTGGCCCCGCGGGCGGCTTGAGGCGAGTCGGGCTTCGAGGCTTCCTCCGCTGTCCGGTCGCCCGCCGGGGCGTCGCCCGCCGGGCCCTGGTCGCCGGCGGGTGCTCCCGCGGGCGCGGTGCCGCGGGCCTTGACGGCGCGGTCCTCCCGGGTGCCGCCCACCAGTTGGCCGGCGGCATCGGCTTCCTTCTCCACCTCTTCGGCTTCGGCGGCAGCTTTGGCCAGGTCGGCCTCGGCCGCGGCATCCTCGCTGATGCTCGCCTGCCCCAGGGTTGGCTCGGCCAGCTCCACCTCGTCCGCGCTGATGTGCAGGCTGGGGTCGGGTACCTCGGGGCTCTCGGGGCTCTCGGGGCGCTCCAGCGGAGGCCTCCCGTCGTCGTCAGGCCGCTTGTCCTGTTCGCTCATGGGGAAACTTGCCTTCCGTGCGTGTTGTCTTCCGGGAGAACGGGAGAACCGGTCCACGATGACTTTAGCCAACATTCCCGCGTTGCTGCACGATTTAGTCCTTTCGGGAGCCGGGAGGGGCCCCTCGCGGCCACTGTTCGCCTGCCACGAGCGGTCGTGAAAACCATGTACCCTATAGGTACGACAGAATTGATCAATTATTCCGGGACCTCGTGCGCCAGTCGTGCGACCACTTCCGGATCGACGTACAAAGGGGGTCACGCCATGGGGCGCGGCCGTCAGAAGGCAAAAGCAACCAGGCAGGCCCGGGACATGAAGTATTTCAGCCCGGCCACTGACCTGACTGCACTCCAGCGCGAACTCGGCGCTGCGAAACGCCATAACTCCGACACGTTTTCCGAGGAGCCATATGAGCCGGACTACTCGGACTACGTGGACAAGTACGCAGATCAGTACGACGACGACGAAGACCACGGCAGCCGCAACGTAGGCTAGCCGGCTTCGGTCGTTTCTTCCCGGACGGGATCACGCACCAGCCTCACCCTCCTGCACCCTCTCGGGGTCTGCCAGCGGGGGCGCATGGCGTGCGCGGAAGTGCCTGCCCGGACTCCCGAACTCAGGTGCCGGACTGCTGCGGTTCCGGGGCGTCCGCCAGGGGCCACACCTCGATCACCCGGCGATGCCTCGGGTCTCCGTCAGGACGCATGTCCACCAGGGCCGCCTGGCCCACATGGACGGTGTCGCCGGCGTGGAGGCGGCCTTCCGCCTGATGGCTGACGTGCGGCCGGAAATGCCGGCGGGTATGGTGCGGACTCAGCACATGGGAATTCTCGCCGAGTGCGTCCAGCACGCCTTCGTGCAGCAACTGCAACCGTGGTTCCGGCTGTACCAACGAGACGGGGACGGAACCGTTCCGGCCGAAAAAGTCGTCGGCGCCGATGCGCACGTCAAACCCCTGTCGTCCGGCGAGAGTCCGGCCGACGCGCCAACCGACGGCCTCGGCCGGCTCCCGGGTATCGAAGCGGGCCAGCGTGATGTGCAGCGGCCACCGGCTGCGCGGGAACGCGTAGCCGGCGCTCACCGGTCTGACGAACGCCACCACCACGTACGCACCCATCCGTCCAGTGTGCCACCCGGACCGGCCGGCCGGTATGCCGGACAAAACCGCCCCCGGACCGTCGCGTTCGCGGTGCAGGGGCGGTCCGGTGTCCGGGCGGGCCTAGGCGTAGGAGTTCACCAGGTGGACGGCACCGCCGTCGACGCCCTTGGCGCCCTGGACATAATCGATGCCGGCCAGGGACGGGTCGGCGGGACCGACCTGGCCCATCACCCAGGCTGGCACGCCGCGCTCATTCAGGCGCTGCAGGGCGGCATCGGCACCGGCGCGGTCCACAATGGCAACCATGCCGACGCCGAGGTTCAGGGTCCGTTCCAGGTCGGCCTGCGGGACGTTGCCCAGTTCGCCGATGAGCTTGAAGATGGCCGGCAGCTCCCAGGTGGAACGGTCCACGGTGGCCATGAGTCCCTGCGGCAGCACGCGCGCGAGGTTCGCGGCCAGGCCGCCGCCGGTGACATGGCTGAAGCCGTGGACACCGGCTGCTTCGTAGCGTGCCAGATCCAGGCAGTCCGCCGCGTAGACGCGGGTGGGCTCCAGGAGTTCCTCTCCCAGTGTCCTGCCGAATTCGCTGACCTGCCGGTCCAGTGCCCAGCCGGCATGGTTGATCACCCGGCGGACCAGGGAATACCCGTTGGAATGGAGGCCCGAGGAGGCCATGCCGATGACGACGTCCCCGTCCTTGACCCGCTCCGGGCCCAGCAGGTCGTCGGCCTCGACCAGGCCGGTGGCGGCGCCGGCAACGTCGTATTCGTGTTCGCCCAGCAGGCCGGGGTGCTCGGCGGTCTCCCCGCCCACCAGTGCGGTGCCGGCCACCTCGCAGGCGGCGGCGATGCCGCGCACGATGTCGGCGATCCGCTCCGGGACCACCTTGCCGCAGGCGATGTAGTCGGTCATGAACAGCGGTTCCGCCCCGACCACCACGATGTCGTCCACCACCATGCCGACCAGGTCGAAGCCGATGGTGTCGTGGATGTCCATGGCTTGGGCGATGGCGACCTTGGTGCCCACTCCGTCGGTGGAGGTGGCCAGCAGGGGCTTGCGGTACTTCAGCAGTGCCGAAACGTCGTACAGGCCGGCGAAACCGCCGACCCCGCCGATGACGTTGGCGTTGTGAGTGGCCTTGATGGCCCCCTTCATCAGCTCGACGGCCTTGTCGCCGGCCTCTACGTCGACGCCGGCGCTGGCGTAGGTGATCTGGCCCTGTTCGGGGGAGGTCATACTCGCTCTTTCTTGTCGTCGGCGGTCAGGAGCTTCTCCAGGTCCGAATCCGGCCCGGGGTCGCACGAGCCGTGTTCCTGGTCCGCCTCGCCGCGTTCCAGCAGGTTCTTGCCCAGGCGGTCGGCGGTGGGCAGTTCGATCGGATACTCGCCCGTGAAGCACGCGGTGCACAGCCGCTCGCGCGGCTGTTCGGTCGCCTCGATCATGCCCTCTTCGGAGATGTAGCCCAGGCTGTCGGCGCCGAGCGACGCCCTGACATCTTCGACCCCGATGCCGTTCGCGATGAGCTCGGCCCGGCTGGCGAAGTCGATGCCGTAGAAGCACGGCCACTTGATGGGCGGAGAGGAGATGCGCACATGCACCTCGGCCGCACCGGCTTCGCGCAGCATCCGGACCAGGGCACGCTGGGTGTTGCCGCGGACGATCGAATCGTCAATCACCACCAGCCGTTTGCCCTGCACCACCGACCGCAGCGGGTTCAGCTTCAACCGGATGCCGAGCTTGCGGATGGTCTGGCTGGGCTGGATGAAGGTCCGGCCCACGTAGGCGTTCTTGACCAGTCCCTGGCCGTAGGGGATGCCCGAGGCCTCGGCATAGCCGATGGCGGCCGGGGTCCCGGATTCCGGCGTCGGAATCACCAGGTCGGCCTCGGCCGGGTGTTCCTTGGCCAGCTTCCGGCCCATCTCCACGCGGGCAGCGTGGATGCTGCGGCCGTTGATGGACGTGTCCGGGCGGGCCAGGTAGACGTATTCGAAGACGCAGCCGGCAGGCTTTTTCTCGGCGAAGCGCTGGGAGCGCAGGCCGTTCTCGTCGATGGCGATGAATTCGCCGGGTTCGACTTCGCGGACGAAGGATGCGCCCACGATGTCCAGCGCAGCGGTCTCGGAGGCGACCACCCAGCCGCGCTCCAGCCGGCCCAGCACCAGCGGGCGGACCCCGGCCGGGTCGCGGGCGGCGTACAGCGTGCCTTCGTCCATGAAGGTGAAGCAGAAGGCGCCGCGCAGCTTGGGCAGCAGCTCCAGCGAGCGTTCCTCGAGGGTCTGGCCCTCCTCGCCGGCCATGAGCGCGGTGACCAGCGCGGTGTCCGTGGTGTTGCCCTGGGCCAGCTCGCCGCGGTCGGGCTTGCCGAACTTCTCCAGCACCTTCTCGTACAGCTCCGCGGAGTTGGTCAGGTTGCCGTTGTGGGCCAGCGCGACGGTGCCGGTGGCGGTGGCGCCCAGCGTCGGTTGCGCATTTGCCCACGTGGAGCCGCCGGTGGTGGAGTAGCGGCAATGGCCGACGGCGATGTGCCCGCTCAGCGTGTTGAGGGTGGTCTCGTCGAAGACCTGGGACACCAGGCCCATGTCCTTGTAGACATTGATGCGTTTGCCGTCGCTGGTGGCAATACCGGCGGACTCCTGTCCGCGGTGCTGCAGGGCGTACAGGCCGTAGTAGGTAAGTTTTGCTACTTCTTCGCCGGGTGCCCAGACGCCGAAAACGCCACAGGCGTCCTGGGGTCCCTTTTCGCCGGGAAGAAGTTCATGGGAGAGTTTTCCGTCACCGCGTGCCACCCGCCCATTCTCTCATGCGCCCGGCGCGCGGCCGCACCGGGGTGACGGGGATTACGGGGGCCCGCCGGCAGGTTACGCCTGGCGTTCGCCTTCGGTTCCGCCCCCGGTTTCGCCCCCGGTTGCGCCCTCGGTTCCGGCCCCGGTTTCGCGGTCCCGTTCGCGGGTGACGGGGGTGCTCCCGTCCCGATCGCGGGGCGTCTCCGGGACGTCGGCGGGGCCCGGATCCGCAGCCGGGTCCGCGGAGTCTTCCTGCCCGGGTTCGGCAACTGCCGTCAGGTGCTTCGCGCGTTTGACGCTGGCCCGGTCGATGAGCAGGAACAGCAACGATCCAATCAGGATGCCGGCCAAGCCGAACAGCACGGCCAGGAAGGCAAAAACGGTGCCGCGGGTGAACTCCGCGTTCTCCGGCCCGGTGTAGGCGGACACGGCGGCCAGCACGACGCCCAGCACGGCCCAGACGGCGATGAAGGGCGCATACTTCGGCGCCCGGCGAACGGTGACGTCGCGGCGCTCCGGCTCGATGGGTCTGCGGTCGCGAGCCGGTTCTTGCTCAGAAGTCATACGTTCCAGCCTACCGGGCGAAGAGCGGCAGCCTGTCCGCCAGTTCGGCCCGCAGCCCGGAGGCAGCGACCCTGCCCTCGGCGACGGCGGTGTCCCACCCGAGCGCCCCCGTCACCAAGGCAAGCCAGGTGGCGGGGTCGGTTTCCACCACGTTCGGCGGTGTGCCCCGGGTGTGCTTGGGGCCTTCGATGCACTGGGCGACGCCGAACGGCGGCACCCGCACCTCCACGCTGTTGCCGGGGGCACGGTCCGCCAGTTCCTCCAACGCGTACCGCACCGCCGTGGCAGTGGTCTGACGGTCCGTGGCCCCGCCGCGCCACGCAGCCACGGCGGCGTCGCCCTCCCGAGCCGGGATCCGGCGTCGTACTCCCATCGATTCAGGTCCTTCCGGGGCTCAGTCCAGCAGCGCGACCATGGGCGGCGCCAGCCGCAGCCTGCCCACCGGCTGGCCGCCGCCGAGGACGGGCTTGACCACGTCCTCCAGCACCGGGCCCACCTTCTCCACGTCGACGGCGCCGCAGGCGGCCAGCAGTGTCAGCGCGATCAGGGAACCGGCGCGGCCGCTGCCGTCCAGGATTTTCACCGCCACCGAGACGCCATTGGGGGTGGCCATCACCATCACGCCCTCGGCGCCGGACTTGGCAAAGACCCCCAGCTGCTCCATCACCACGGTGTTTTCCTGGCCCCAGCCGTGCACCGCCCACGGGTAGTCCAGCATGGCGGTGGCGATGGTGGCGGCGCGGGCATCGGCGTTCTTGTCCGCCGGAGCCTTCGCCAGCTTCCCCACGGCCCGGGCCAGGCCGGTCAACGACAGCGCGGGCGCCGGGGCGCCGCAGCCGTCGACGGCGATGTGCTCGATCTTTTCTTCGGCGTACTCCTCGATGACCTCCATCACGCGGCGCTGGAGGGGGTGGTTCGGTTCCAGGTAGGTCTGGGTATTCCAGCCGTTCTCCACGCAGGCCCAGAGGAAGGCGGCGTGCTTGCCGGAGCAGTTGAAGGACAGCCGCTGCTGGCCGCGTTCGGTGCGGACCAGCCAGCCGCGCGCCTGCTCGTCCTGCGGCCAGGCCGGCGGGCAGCGAAGATCGGCGTCGGTCAGGCCGGCGGCCTTGAGCATGCCCTCCACCACGTCCATGTGCTCGAGCGACCCCACATGGCTGGCGCAGGCCAGGGCCACCTGGTCGCCGCGCAGCGGGACGCCGGACTGCATGGCGGCCAGGGCCTGGAACGGCTTGAGCGTTGAGCGCGGGAAGATCGGTGCGCTGATGTCGCCGAGTTCGGTCACCACGGTGCCGTCGGCGGCCATGACCACCGCGGAGCCCAGATGGCGGGACTCGATGAAACCGTTGCGTTCGACGACGGCCAGTTCCACGGCGTCCGCGGCTTTGAATGTCTCGGGCATGGACTCAGTTTAGGGGCCGGTGCAACAACTTCGAGGCTCCGCCCCGCGACCAGTAGGCTAGTTCCTTGTGAAGGTACTTGTGATCGGCCCCGGCGGCCGCGAGCACGCAATAATCCGTTCCCTGCTGGCCGATCCCTTTGTCACCGAGGTGCATGCCGCCCCCGGCAACGCCGGCATCGCGCAGATCGTGCCCACGCACCAGGTGGATGCGGGCGACCCGGCGGCGGTGACCGAGCTGGCCCGGCGGCTGGAGTCCGACCTGGTGGTGGTGGGCCCGGAGGCCCCGCTGGCCGCCGGCGTGGCCGACCCGTTGCGCGCGGCGGGGATCCCGGTGTTCGGCCCCAGCAAGGAAGCGGCCAGGCTCGAAGGCTCCAAGGCCTTCGCCAAGCAGGTCATGGCCGCGGCGAACGTGCCCACCGCCATGGCTCACGTGGCCACCAACGCCGCCGAAGCGGCCGAGGCCCTGGATTCGTTCGGGGCTCCCTACGTGGTCAAGGACGACGGGCTGGCGGCCGGCAAGGGCGTGGTGGTGACCGAAGACCGCGACGCCGCCCTGGCACATGCCCAGGCCTGCTTCGACGCCGGCGGTTCCGTGGTCATCGAGGAATTCCTCGACGGCCCGGAAGTCTCCCTGTTTGTGATTTCCGACGGCGAACGCGCCATCCCTCTGGTACCGGCGCAGGATTTCAAGCGGATTTTCGACGGCGACGAGGGCCCGAACACCGGCGGCATGGGCGCCTACACGCCGCTGACCTGGCTGCCGCCCGGTTTCGTGGACGAAGTCATGGACCGCGTCGCGCTGCCGACCATCCGCGAGATGGCCCACCGCGGCACCCCGTTCGTGGGCGTGCTGTTCTGCGGGCTGGCCGTGACCGGCCGCGGCCTGCGGGTGATCGAATTCAACGCCCGCTTCGGGGACCCGGAAACCCAGGCGGTACTGGCCCGGCTGCGCACACCGCTGGGCGGGCTGCTGCTGGCGGCCGCCAAGGGGGAATTGGACGACACCGAACAGTTGGTCTGGTCCAGGCGGTCCGCCGTCACGGTGGTGCTGGCGGCAGAGAATTACCCGGGAACTCCGCGCACCGGGGATCGGATCCGCGGCCTGAAGAAGGCCAATGCCTTGACCGACGTGCACGTGATCCATGCCGGGACCGCCCTGGACGGGAACGGCAAGGTGGTCAGCGCCGGCGGGCGGGTGCTCGCCGTCGTCGCCCTGGGTGAAGACCTGGTGGAAGCCCGCGAACGTGCCTACGAGGGCATCGACGCCATCAGCCTGGAGGGGGCGCAGTACCGCAGCGACATTGCCCTGCTGGCGGCCGAGGGCAAGATCAAGGTGCCCGCGTCCGGCACGAACTCCCGGGCCGGCGCACAGAGAGACTGAGGACGTCAACCATGGCATTTGCCCCCGAAGTACTCGAACTGCCCGGCTGGAAGCACGTCTACTCCGGCAAGGTCCGCGACCTGTACGTCCCGGCCGCCCCGCAGCAGGTGGAAACGGCCAGCGACGACATCGCCGCCGAAGGCCTGTTGGACCGGCGCAACGACACCGTGCTGGTGGTGGCGAGCGACCGGATCAGCGCCTACGACCACGTGCTGTCCAGCGAGATCCCGGACAAGGGACGGATCCTCACCCAGCTGAGCCTGTGGTGGTTCGAACAGCTCGCCCAAGGGGACAACCCGGTGGCGCACCACGTGGTGTCCACCGAGGTGCCCGACGCGGTCGCCGGCCGGGCGATGGTCTGCAAGAAACTGGACATGTACCCGGTGGAATGCATCGCCCGCGGCTACCTCACCGGGTCCGGCCTCGCCGAGTACCGGCAATCCCGGACCGTGTGCGGGTTGCCGCTGCCCGCCGGCCTGGTGGACGGCTCCCGCCTGGAGCCCGCCATCTTCACCCCCTCGGCCAAGGCCGAGGTGGGCGAGCACGACGAGAACATCACCTACGACGCGGTGGTCCAGACCGTCGGGGCGGAGACCGCGGCCCGGCTGCGCGATAAGACGCTGCAGATCTATACGCGCGCCGAAGCCATCGCCCGGGAGCGGGGAATCATCCTGGCTGACACCAAGGTTGAGTTTGGCGTCGATCCCACGACGGGGGAGATCACGCTCGGCGACGAGGTGCTGACCCCCGACTCCTCGCGGTTCTGGGACGCGGACACCTACGAGCCGGGCCGGGCGCAGCCGTCGTTCGACAAGCAGTTCGTGCGCGACTGGCTGACGTCGCCCGCCTCCGGCTGGGACAAGAACTCGGACGCCCCGCCGCCCGCCCTGCCGGAGGACATCGTGCAGAAGACGAGGGCGCGTTACGTCGAAGCCTACGAACGGCTCACCGGGCGGACGTTCGCCTGATCGGCAGCGGCGCGGGGCCGGGCCGGGTGCTCCCGGCCGCGCCCATGGGGTCGGGCAGAGGGCCGGCCGGCAGCCCGCTGGCCGGCAGAGGGCCGGCCGGCAGCCCGGCCGGGCCCGCGGGGGAGCCGGGAGCGGTTTCCGGGAGGCGGCCGGCCGCGAGCTCGGCGGCCGCCAGCCGGGCCGCGGCTTCGGCGACGGCCGCGGGATAGCCGCCGGCACCGCCGTCGTCGGCCGGACCTAGGGAACGCAGCGCGTCCGCACGTTTCAGGGCGCGGAGCATGGCAGCGGTGGCCGGGCGCGAGACGTCCGACATGTCCGGGTAATCGATGGCCAGCGCCGGATCCAGTTCATAGGCCAGCCAGCGGGACCGGAGGCCGTCATGCCGGGCCGCGGCTTCATGCCAGTCCCGGCTGTCCTGGTTGCGGATGGCGGCGGCGGCCGTACGGCTGATCCGCCAGACGGCGGGCGCGGCGCAGCCGGCAGCGAGCAGCAGCCAGAGCGGCACGGCGGACGGGAAGACGGCCGCGGCGGCGAGCACCACGGCCAGGGCGCAGCACAGCCCGGAGAAGCAGTACCAGAACGCGGTGTCCGGATCGGGGCGGCGGCGCAGGCCGCGTTCCACCGTGTAGGAGGTCAGGAAAACCACGGCAGCCAGCACGGCCGTGGCGACGGCCAGCTGCGCGAACTCTGCGAGGAACATCGGCACCCCTGCTGACGGAGTTATCTTCCATTCCAATACGGGGCGCGGGCAGAGTCAATGGTGAGGGCGAGGCGGCGCCTACGGCTCACTTGTCGACGCGGCCGACGACGTCGTCCAACTGCTTGAAGACCAGGGCCTGCGGCGCCTTGCTCATCACCGTCCGCTGGAGCTTCTGCTTCCACGGCTTCTGCTGCCGTGCCATGGCCGCCATCTTGCGCGAGCGCTCGACCACCTTGGCCGTGCGCGGGCCCCGCGCCCGTTCGTAGTTGCGCAGGGCCGTGGTGATGTTCCAGTCGGCGTTCAGCGCGCCGGCCAGCGCGACCGCGTCCTCGAGGGCCTGGCTTGCGCCTTGGCCGAGGAACGGCAGCATGGGGTGCGCGGCGTCGCCCACGAGGGTGGCGTGGCTGCCGGACCAGACGGCGGCGGGTTTCCGGTCGAACAGTTCGTGCGCCATGATGTCCTGGCTCTTGGTGGCGCCGATGACCGCCCGGACGGCCGGGTGCCAGCCCTCGAAGCGCTGCAGGGCCAGGGTGCGCCAGAGGACCTCGTCGTCCTGCGCCAGCACGTGGTTGGGCATGGTGGCGTACCAGTAAATGAGGCCGCTTGGCAGCGGGATCATGCCGAAGACCTCCCCGTTGCCCCAGGACTCGCCCCAGGGCAGCCAGCCCGGATCGAGGTCGCCGATCGGGCAGACCGCGCGCATGGCGGTGATGCCGGAGGCCCGCGGGGCGCCGTCGCCGATTAGGTCGTGGCGGACCAGCGAGCGCAGGCCGTCGGCGCCGACCACCAGGTCCGCGTGCAGGGAGCCGCCGTTGTTCAGCGTGACCGTCCCGCCGTGCTGATCGCGCCGGAACTTCACCGCCTGCAAACCCAGATGCACCGTGTTGACGTAGAGCGAGTCGTTCAGCAGCGTGGTGAGGTCCGAGCGGTGGATGGAACGCAGCGGGTGGCCGTAGCGCTGCCGGAGGTCGTCGCTGCTGAACGTGGACAGCACGTTGCCGAACTGGTCGTGCGAGCTGCCGCCGACCGGGAGGGAGGCCTCTTCAAAGGCGTCCAGCACGCCGAGCCGCTGCAGGGCGCGTGTCCCGTTGGCCCAGATCGTCAGCCCGGTGCCCAGCTGCTGCAGCGTTCCGGCGCGTTCGACCACGTGGACTTTCCAGCCGGTTCGTTGCAAGGCCCGCGCAGTGGCGAGCCCGCCGATTCCGGCCCCTACGATGAGCGCCGAGCGCTGCAGAGACCCCATGGGTCCATACTTCCCGCTTTTGGGCCGGGTTCACAACTTTCGGCCGGTACAAACCGGTTCCGGGAGCGGAAAAGCAAGAACTCCCGCCGCTCCGAAGAGCAGCGGGAGTTCCCGGTGATTGGTCGGGGTCCTGGGACGTTACTCGAAGCATAGCTGCCACCAAATCGATCAGCTGACGACCGTCGCGGCCGCTCTGAAACGGATGGATGGATGTTGGACTGATCAAGCCGCCCGCCGGAGGCAAAGCGCAACACTCAGCCATATCGGACTTTAGACCGCTTCACGGCTGAAAAGCTGGCGCAAATCGTGGCTCGCTACCACGTCGGCGAGATGAGCAACACGCTGGCTCGCGAGCAGGGCATCGCGAAGTCGACCTTCCTGCGACTGCTTGCTGAGAAGGGTGTCGCCTCCCAAGCTCATAATCTAACTCCAGTAAAGGAGAAGGAGATTCTTCGGCTGCCAAAGCAGGGAATGGAAACGCGAGATCGCGAAGCGCGTTGGCTGCAGCTGCAATACCGCACGATTGTTTGTCCTGGCCGGTGCATCGGACTAACGCTCGGGCTTGTCGTCCAGATCTTGCTCTTCACATGCCATCTCGATCATGGCATTGAGCAGCACATGGAGCTTCCATTTCTCTTTGACGGACAAGGTTGCTAAGCACCGGCTCGCCTGTCTACAGGTTCTTACAGTCGCTCAGCTTCTGCGATCGTGTTGTCCACGCCGTATACACCGAGCTCAAGGAGGGTGTCCAAGACGTCGAGCAATGCCGCCCGATGTCCTCTGCTACGAGATTGGGCCAATCCACGGACTACAAGCTCGCTAATGTAATGCGCGTCGCCAGCGGCACCGGTCCTGATGTCTTTAGCATCACTGCCAAAGACGGAAATGAACCGCTGCGATGCTTGCAGAATGAGTTGATCAATCTTGTCTGGTGCGTGTTGCAGTGTTAGCAGTAACTGCGGCGTGGCATGGTCGTAGGCCGGCGATTTAATCAGTGCAGTCAGCAGGTCGGCGAATGGACGTAGTGGGTGGCCGCGTAGATGGGGAGCAACCTTCGCGGCGGCCTCTAGGACTTCGTCATCATCATCATTCATTAGATCGATAAGAGCCGAGCTCGCAAGCTCGGCATTCAACGTGCAATCAACTCGATTGGCGCATATTTCTGCGGCGCCCTTGCGCGTCTTGGCGTCACCTGCCAACACTTGCGCCATCAACTCGGGACGGCTCCATTCGAGGGCAGCAAATGCGGCGAGTGCTCCGCCCGCTTCACGGGCCTCGGCGTCCTGGGACTCAAGCATCCGCTGAATGACGGGGGCAATGATTTTTGGATCGACATTGCCGATATAGACCATCAACCGCTGCACCATCACTGCGGCCAAGATTCGGTCGTCGGCATCGATCAACTTCTCAAACGCTGCGACGGCATCCGGACGAGCATGTCGGAGTGATGCTGCCACGGTATGTGCAACGCACGATCGGACGAAGAGAACCGGGTCGCTAGCGAGTGCGTCGAGATGCGGTCGAACGAGCTCGGTTCGCTCGCCATCGACGTCGTAAACCAACAAATCACCAAGCGTCTCGGCAAGACTGCCTCTGGCCGTGTTAATGCCGTTGTTGTGCATATCGGCAGCACTTCTGCCGTCGTCTCCCTCTTGAGTGAAGATGGGCGAGTCGTCTGCGGGGTCCGAAGACTGAAGCGCGCGATTGCGGAGAAGTTCGACTAGATCAAGCGGCACGTCGCGGTAGTAGTGCCGCAGCGCGTTCCCAAGCCAACGGTCGACGTCATCATGACCTAGGGACGCAATGTGTCGAACGGCGTCATAAATCAGTGGCCCCGTCTCGTCAGAGCGTCCTGCGTCCGCGAAGCCCATCAAGAGACCATTGGCATAGGCTGCATTGTGTTCCGGTGTCAGCCTGAGTGCTAGACGGGCGAAGCGGCTCGGGTCCGCAGCGGTTTGCTCGCGCAGGGTATGCGACAGTTCGCGGGCTCCACCAGTGCACGTGCTCCAATTCGTTTCGTCAGAGCTGTACTTGGTCATGGCTTTAAGCCATTGCTCATCGGTCATCTTGCTCGCTGCTTGCGGCCCAATGGGCGAACCGATTGTGCCGCCGATTATGCCTCGCGGCTTTGACGGTGCATCTTCCTGAAACTTTCGGCGGTACTCTCCCAGCCGACGCACGCCGGCTGGGCTAAGTCGATGCTCCTCAAGTGCCGAGAGGAAAGTGAACGCAGACCGTCCGAAACTGTGTCGACTCTCGTAGGCGTTGCGCAGGTCGCGGAACAGGTCTTCAAGTTGCTGGTGAATTTCATCGCTGAGGTGCGGAGCACCAGCTTGGACCAACTCGCGCGCGGCCCAGTCCGAGTCTGATATGTAGCCGCAATCAAGACGTGCACCGCCTTCCAAGATCAGGGTCGCCGCCCAATCAGCGAAATTGGCAGCACCGGCAGTGAGCGCCCGGTAGAGCAAGAATTGCGCCGCATCGTGAGGATCTGCGGCAAGTTCCTCGAGAAGCGGTCGAGCTAGGTGAGGTGAGGTCCGGGTAAGCGCTTCGAGTGCGCGAACTGAGCCGGTAAAAAGCGCATCGTCAAGCTCCCTGTCGCCAAGATCGTCGACATCAAGCCGCACGGAGAAGTGTCGGTCACGAATGGGTTCATCGGGGCGCGGCTCATAGGCCGTGACGGCCATAACCTGAAGTAGATACGGAACGACAGCCTGGGCAAAGACCAGGGGCTCCGCTGCGGCGGCTTCGCGCACCAGCTCTGCTGCGCCGTACTCGCGAAGCTTAAGGAGAGCCACCTTCCCGCTGTCGTCGAGCAAGAGTCCATCTGCGTGGTTAACGACCCGTGCCTGAATCAACTCAATCGCCCAGAGCGGTTTGTGCTTCGCGAGGTCATGAACCGCTAGCCACAACTCACGATCAGCGGCATTAAAGCCGCCTTCGACGACCGCCGCGAGTACTAGGTCGAACAGCGCACGATTCTCGTGGGCATCCGAGAACCGGGCGATCCGGCGCAGCCAGTTGAGGTACTCGGGCGCAGCTCGACGCGCACGTAGAAGCTCGGCAACTTCGCCTGGCAGTTCCTTGAGCGCGCTTGCCATCAGGTTGACCGCACGCTGCTGAAGAGCCGGCTCACCGCTATCAAGCCAGGCAGCGATTGCGCCGTCTTCGTGCAACCTTTTGAACCACGGGGCTCGGCCTATGTGCGACCAGAGTTGCTCCTCGAGCCACGGCGCCGTTGCGGCAACCTCGAAGACCGCCTCTGCGTCCTGGCTGGTTGGAGCGCTGAGGTTGGAGAGGACTGCGAGCGCTGTCGCTTTGATGTGAAAGCGTATCTGTTCACTCACCAACACGGCCGATGCTTCAACTCGGAACCGTTCAGGCTCGCGTTCATAGAGGTGCTGCAGGATCTGACGAACCTGAGCTCTGCGGAACAGCTCTTGCTCGTCCCGAAGCAGGAAGTCCACCAATGACTCTGATCGCGACACCCATTGCCGGGCAAACGCGTAGTCGAAGAACGTCTCGTGAAAGAAAGCGATCCGGTCGCCGTCACGTGACAGGACGTGCTCCGATACGAGCACATGCGCGTCCTCGATCAGGTCGCCGTCATCAAGAACCTCGACTGGGACGGATAGCGTCTGACGGTCGCTCGCCGCGTTCGCGACCCGGCTGAGGACCTCGTTGAATCGCACCTCAGCTCGCCTTGCGCGAGAAGTTTGCCGTTTACGCTCCCAGTAGGCCTCGAACAGCGAGCCCTTGGATTGAAACGCCAACGCTCCCTCTTGGCCGGCTATCGTTTTGAGTAGCACGAGGTGCATCGGAGTTCGCACGATTGACCGCTGGGAAGTGGTCAGCCGCGTCGCGTCGAGACCCATCCCAGTGACGGCGGCGTTGACTGCTTCATCAGAAAGAGTGCCGACGGACACCTTCACCGTGTCCGGACGGTCAGTCAGTGATCGAATCCGATGGTCGTTGTCGATGTCGAACTCACGGCAGGCGAGGATGACTTTTATGCCCGACACCGACAACGCTTCTCCGATGAGGTCCACAACGATGTCGAAGCTCTCGGGCATTCGCCCCGACGCAAGGCTTACTGCATCGAGCTGATCGATGATAAGAATAGCGTCCCGGTCCTCGGCTGCCATGGCCAGCACAACAGCCGGCGAGGTCTCAAGTCCCAGTTGCCGGCCTAAGTCCGTCGTCGAAGCAAACGAATCAAGGCGGTCAAGGCGAATCGCAAGCACTTTCGCGCCTGCTGCTTCAAGTGACTCGACGGATTGCTCTAAAATTGAACTTTTGCCGCCACCCGCCATGCCAGCCACGAAGCCCATCCGGTAATCGTGAAGCACGTCGATTAGCTGAGAGGCTTCTGCACGCTCAATTCGGGGCTGCAGTAGTTCGCGTCGGACCGACTCGCGCCAACTGTTTGTGAGGGCAGCTACTTGCTCGCGTGCGTTTTGGTGCGAAGCAGCCTCGATCAGACGGATATTTTGCCGAGCGAGCAACTCCAGAAGTTCAGTCCTAGTAAGACGACGGCCAAGGTTGTCGAGAAGAATGTCTCCGATCGCGAGCGCAATTAGATGCCCCGTCGCCCCACCCAGTTGACGTCCGGCGAGCATGGCGTTCATTCGGATGATGTCGTGCTCGTCCTGGACGGAAAACCACATGCCCCGCAAGGTGTTCCATGCCTTCAAAGAACTACCAAGAATAGCCGCGGCGGACAGCTGATCAAAGACAGGACGGAGCTCGCCTGTCAGCAAGGATTGGGTGAACGAGGTCAGATCCGCCGACTTGCGAGCTCGCTCAGCCAACTCCTGCAACGGACGGCAAGGTACTAGAGATACGAAGTGAAATTCACGACCTGCCGCAATATGAGTGGCCGCCGCTTCGAAGACATTGAGGTCAGCGAGGGACTTCACCGTCCAGCTATTACTGTTTCCATTCTGGCGTTTGAGCTGATGAACCTCTGTGGACGCACTGCTCGCAAAAGTGAACTCCGAACCTTTGCCGACTTCGATGTCCAGGTCTTCGAGTGTCAGCGAATGGCGGCCATCAGTAATGCAGTAGAGCGCATGCCTAATTGCCCACGCCGCCTCGTACTTGTTGCCCAGCTTGTCCGCTTCACCTCCCGGCCTCGGGCTCACAGCGACTCCAACCTGCAGGTAAATTCTTGTTCCCGCGTATTCGACACACTTCAGCCAGCTGACGCTTATTGCGCAGCTGCGGGGAAACACTATCACCCACGAGAACAGAAAGGCCTTGATGGCGATATTCGCCGCGGCCGACGGCATTCTGTCGAAGGTTCGCGAGAAGATGCACGAGACCCTCTTCAGCGCTCTCGAGCTGAAGAGGGTCTCGCCAACGTCGGGCGAAGAAAATGCAGTAGGCGGCCAGCTGCTCACCAAGGCGCTAGATAGGATTGCTGACCCGGAAAGCCTACTGCGATAGGGCAACAGACAAGCTCCGGAGACTACTCAACGAGTCGTTCTTCTTGCGATTCTTCGCCCACCAAGACGACGCGGTTGGCGCAGACCTGAATCAACCCTTCGACGACATTTTCGCCGCCCAGATGGCCTTCCGGTCGTCCGAAACGTCACGGGGCGGCATCTGTTCCAAGGCCGACCCAATGGCCGCAAACACGCCGGGTTGGCGTTTCACACGTACTCGCCGGGCAGTCCCAAAATACAAAAATGGCGCCGATTTCTCGACGCCATTTCTATTGTTCAAACTAAAGTGGCTTTATTCAGACCATGGTTCGAATAAAGCCACTCTGGTCGGGGTGACAGGATTTGAACCTGCGACCTCGTCGTCCCGAACGACGCGCGCTACCAAGCTGCGCCACACCCCGATACCGTTGCCCCCGCCGTCGTCGTGACGGCCGCGAAAGCAACTGTTCAAGGATAGCGGAGACAGCCCCCAAAGGAGAAATCGGCGGTGGCCCGGCCGGGCCTCGGTCAGACCGGACGTCGGCCCGGCCAAGCCTCGGTCAGACCAGCGAGTCCTTCCACGCGGCGTGCAGTTGGGCGAAGCGGCCGTCGCCGGCGATCAGTTCCGCCGGCGGCCCATCCTCAACCACCCGGCCCTCGTGGATGACCAGCACCCGGTCGGCGATCTCGACGGTGGAAAGCCGGTGCGCGATGATCAGCGCCGTGCGGTTGCCCAGCAGCGTCTGCAGGCCCTCCTGGACCTGGCGCTCGCTGGGAATGTCCAGCGACGCGGTGGCTTCGTCCAGGATCAGCACCGCCGGGTCGGCCAGGAACGCGCGCGCGAAGGAGATGAGCTGCCGCTGGCCGGCCGAGACGCGGCCGCCGCGCTTGTTCACGTCGGTGTCGTAGCCCTCGGGCAGAGACAGGATGAACTCGTGGGCGCCGACGGCGCGCGCGGCGTCCTCGATCTGCGCGCGGCTGGCCTCCGGGTTGCCCAGGGCGATGTTCTCCGCGACGCTGCCGCTGAACAGGAACGCTTCCTGCGTGACCATCACGACGGCGCGGCGCAGGTCTTCGTTGGACAGCTGCCGCAGCTCGATCCCGTCAAGGGT
Organism: Arthrobacter sp. B0316-1-20; assembly: GCF_059091865.1. NCBI lineage: Bacteria > Bacillati > Actinomycetota > Actinomycetes > Micrococcales > Micrococcaceae > Arthrobacter > Arthrobacter sp. B0316-1-20. The sequence continues at coordinate 236,204 of NZ_JBNHHC010000006.1, forward strand.
GAGCGACCCGGAGGTCAGGTCATAGAAGCGGGCGATCAGTTTGGCCACGGTGGACTTGCCGGCCCCGGTTTGCCCGACGACGGCGACCGTCTGGCCGGCGGGAATGTCCAGGTTCAATCTGGGCAGGACCACCCGGCCGTCGCCGTAGCCGAAGACGGCATCACGGAACCGGATCGCGCCGCGGGCGTCCTTGAGCGGGACCGGGCGGGCCGGGGAGACGATGGTTGGTTCTTCTTCCAGCAGCCCGGAGACCTTTTCCAGCGCGGAGGCCGCGGACTGGAAGGAGCTGTAGAACATGGCGATCTGTTCTGTGGGGCGGAAGACCTGTTTGGTGGCCAGCAGCACCGCGACCAGGGTGCCGATGGCAAGATCGCCGTCAAGCACCCGGAAGCCGCCGATCAACAGCACCACGGCCACGGTCAGGTTGCCGACGCCGTTCAGCACCGGCTGGAGCACGCCGAAGTACTTGATGTTCCGCAGGGTCGCGCCGCGGTAGTCGGCGGCCAGCTTGTTGTAGCGTTCGGAGTTGTCGTGCTCGCGGCGGAAGGCCTTGACGGCCCGGATGCCGGTCATGGTTTCCACAAAGTGCACGATCAGCCGGGCCGACACCACCCGGGAGGCGCGGTTGGCCAGCTCGGAGCCCTTTTGGTACCACCGGGTGACGAAGGCGATGGGTATGGCGGCGACCAGGATGATCAGCCCGCTCTTCCAGTCCAGTCCGGCGATGCTGATGGCGGTGAAGAGCATGAACATCACGCCGGAGGTCAGCTGGGTGACGCCGTTGTCCAGCAGTTCCCGCAGCGCCTCCAAATCCGACGTCTGCCGGGAGATGATCCGGCCGGAGGTGTAGGTTTCGTGAAACTTTAGGCTCAACCGTTGGGTATGCCGGAAGACCCGGACCCGCAGGGCCAGCAGCATGGCTTGACTGAGACGGGCGGTGACGTAGATGTAGGCCGCCAGCAGGGATCCGCCGGCGATCGCGACGGCGGCGTAGGCGGCGCCGACCAGCACCAGGGGCATGGTGTCGCCGCCGGTGAAGGCCGGCAGCGCATTGTTGATGCCGAAGGCCACCAGCACCGGACCGGCGGCCCGGGCGGCGTTGCTGGCCACCACCAGCACGATGGAGAGCGCGAACAGCCGCTTGTGCGGGGACACCAGTTCGCCCAGCAGCCGCAGGGAGCGCCGCCTGACGGCTCTGCGGTCGGTTTGGTCCAGGTTGATGTTGTCTTCGCCGGCGACTCCGGTCATGGAACTCATCGGGCTTCCTTTGCGTCCAGGACGTCTTCGACCATGGGCTCGGCCGCCAGCGAGGCGATCACGTACCGGTAGTGTGTGCTGCTGCGCAGCAGCTCCGAGTGGCTGCCGACCGCAGTAATCCGTCCGTCCTGCAGCAGCGCCACCCGGTCGGCCAGCGCCACGGTGGAGGGCCGGTGGGCCACGATCACGGTGGTGGTGCCGCGCAGTTCTTCCCGCAGCCGCTGCGTAACCGCTTCTTCGGTCCGCACGTCCAAGGCCGAGAGCGGGTCGTCCAGCACCAGCACGGCCGGTTGCGCGGCGATGGCCCTGGCCAGCGCAATCCGCTGCCGCTGCCCGCCGGACAGGCTCAGTCCTTCCTCGCCGATCCGCGTGTCCACGCCCTGCGGCAGGTCGTAGGCGAACCCGGCCTGCGCCACCTCGAGCGCCCGGGAGAGGAGGATGTCTGGATCTTCCCCGCCCGGGCGGGCACCGAGCAGCACGTTGTCCCGGACCGAGGTGGAGAACAGCGTAGAGTCCTCGAAGGCCACCGACACGCGGGCGCGCAGCTCGGCCAGCGGGAGATGACGGATATCCGTACCGTCCAGAAACACGGCGCCGGAGGTGACGTCGTACAGCCGGGGAATCAGCTGCAGCAGGGTGCTCTTGCCCGAGCCGGTGACCCCTACCAGCGCCAGGGTTTCACCCGCGCGCACGTGCAGGTCCACGCCGTCGAGGACCGGGGCCGCGTCCGCGGCGGCGTCGGGATAGCGGAAGACTACGTTGGACAGGCGCAGTTCCCCGCGCACGGGGCCGGCCGGTGCGGGAACGTCCGGGTCGATGATGGTGTTCTTCGTATCCATCACGTCGAAGTGCCGGTCCAGGGCGGTCTTCGCCGTCAGCGTCATGCCCATCAGGGAACCGATCGCTTCCACCGGACCGGCCACCACGGCGGCGGTGGCAAAGAAGGCGACCAGGTCGCCCACGGTCATGTGCCCGCCGGAGACCTGCATGATGCCGATGACCAACGCGGCGCCCAGCACCAGATCGGGCAGTGACACGACGGTGGCGAGGAACTTGGACAGCGTGCGGGCCTTGGCCAGTTCGGTCTGGCGCAGTTCTTCGGCCTGGCCGTGGAAGTTCTCCAGCGCGTACTTGCCGCGGCCGAAGGCCTTGAGCACCCGGATCCCGTGCACCGATTCCTCCACGGTGGTGGCGAGGTCGCCCGCCTGGTCCTGGCTCAGCCGGGAGGAAGCGCCGAACGCGGTACGGAAGCGGAACCCCTGCCAGACGAGTGGCACGGCGGCGGCCAGGAAGATCAGTCCCAGCAACTGGTTCAGCGCGAACATCAGCGCCAGCCCCGCGACCACAGTCACCAAGGAGACCACCAGCATGAGCGACCCGAACGCCAGCCAACGCCGGATCAGGCCCAGGTCCGCCATGGAGCGGGAAAGCAGCTGGCCCGAGCCCCAGCGGTCATGGAAGGCGGCCGGCAGATGCTGCACGTGCCGGTAGAAGCTGGTGCGCATGCCCATCTCCACGTCCGTGGCGGGCGCGATCACGAACACGCGCCGCAGGTACACCAGGCCGGCCTCGGCCACACCCAGCACCGCAATGACGACGGCGGGGCCCCAGACTTCCGAGGGGCGGCCACCGGTATGGATGGTGTCCACCAGGCCGCGCAAGACCTGGGGAATGGCCAGTGCCACCAGGCTGGCGCCGAGGGCGCTGAAGAATCCCAGGATCAGCCGGGGGAGGATGGGCCGGACATAGTGTTTGAGCCGGGCGATCGAGCGCCAGAGGGATAACTCAGTCATGTGGTCGATTCGTTGCAGTGGTTCGGAGGGCTTCGTGTACTGCAGCAACTATCCTAGCGACCGCGTTGAGGCGCTGGTCACTGTTGGCCCGGCCCGAGCCGACGCGTTGGGAAACCAGTGCTTGCTAGGCTATGCGGAACCATTCACCAACGGGGGCGGGCATGGATCTGACGGACGTCGCGAACGGCTTCGGGGTGTTCCTGTGGATGTCAATGCTCTTTCCGCTGCTGCGGGTGGCCGGCGTCCTGCTCTTGGTGCTGCGGAAACCGGCCGGCTGGCTGGTGCTGCTGGCGGAACCGGTCCTGTCCATGGTGTTGATGGGCGTGGCTGGCGCATTTAGCCTGGCCGTCCTGGTGTTGCCTGCGGTGGCCGCCTACGGATGGTGGCGGTGGCGATGGGGCCCGCGGTCGCGCCGGCAGCCGGCGACCGGCGGGTTTCCGGTCCACCCGGTAGAGCAATCCGACTGGCTGGCCGCGGCCTGCCTGATGGTGCTTGTCCTGCTGTTCTTCTGTATCGACGTGCTGCCCATGATGCTGATGCACATGGCCGACCCGGCGGCCATTGCTGAAGCAGCGGTCGTTAGCCTGCTGACTCCGCTGCTGTACCTCGGTCTCGCGCGCGGCGTTATCGAAGCGTGGTGGATCGGCGTCGCCCTCTCGCTGATGGGGCTGACCAGACTGGCAGCGAACGCAAACCCGCAGGTCCTCTTTGCACTTGACGCCATCGTGTTCACCGTCCTGCTGGGAATTTTGAGTCTGTACGGCTGGTCCAAATGGCGCGAGGCGCACGCGGAGACGGCCGCTTCGACGTAGCATCGCGGCGCCGTCCTTCGGCTTGGACCGCGGCCCTAGGGCACTACTCCTACACACTGGGCCCTTTTGATGGCTATCGAATCTGTGTACGAATAAAATTGTGGTATGGCTCTTGCACCGTTGGACCGCACCGGGGAGATGGAAGCATCTCTGGACCAGGCGTGTGTCCTGCTGCAGGATGTTGCCTACCGTTTTCCCGCCGAGTCGGGGTCCCTGTCTACCCGGGACCTGGCCAACACGGTGGCGGCGGTCGAGGGTGTTTCGAAGCTCGTGGAGTTCCTGCAGGCCGTCGGCGCCCACGCGGTGGAGGGGGCGGACATCGCCGCCAACGGGGAACATGCAACGGTGTCAGGACTCGGAGCAAGCGCCGGGGCCGGCGCAGAGCCCGGTGCCGCCACGTCGGGCACCGCGGGGGCGGGGGAGTGGGCGGACCCGGCGGCGGCGATCAGCACCGGCGGCGTGGACGCAGCGGCCCCGGGCAGGTCCGGGGCGCAGCAGGTGCGGCGCCGACGCAAGACGGAGTTCGCCAACACGGCGGAGTATCTGCGCTCCCGGTTGGGGATCGGGATTGTCGAGGCGCGGCGCCGGCTGCGGGTGGGCAAGGCGATCGCCGCGCCGGTCCGGCTGGACGGGGAACCGGGTGCGCCGGCGCTGCCGGTCTTGGCCGAGGCCATGGCCGGCGGGCAGGTCAGCGGCCAGGCCGCGGCCCTGGTGGTCGATTCCCTGGACCGGGCCCGCCACGCCGGTAGCCCGGAGGCGTTGCAGGCGATGGAAGCGTCGCTGGTCCGACAGGCCGCGGACGCCGACGCGGACACCCTGGTGATGGTGGCCAGAACGTGGGAAACCGCCGTCGACCAGGACGGTGCCGAACCGTCCGCGGAGGAACTCCGGGCCCGGCAGGGCATGTTCTACCGCGGCCGGCGCCGCGGGCTGCACCAGTTCGTCATCAACACCACCGACGCCCAGTACGAAGCCCTCGCCACCGTGATGAACAGCGCCGCGAACCCAAGGATCCGCCCCGACGCCATCGAAACCACCGCCACCGGCAGCACCCCTACAGACACAGGCGAAGCAGACGCAACCGGCAACGCCAACACCGCAAAGGCGGGTCCGGCCGGTTCTGGGGAGTCCCACACCGAAAGTGACGGAACCACGGTCGCCGGCACGGCCAGCAGCGGCGGTAACCACGATGTTCCCGGCGCCGGTCCCGGCACCGGTCCCAGCGCCGGTGCCGCGGAGGCAGGCAGGGGCGGAGCCGGTGCCGCTGAGGGTGACCGCGGCTACATAACCGGCGCGAGGGGCGATCTGTCCTCCGGGGCCGAAGCCAGCAGCGATAGTTCCGCCGGTGTGGATCCGACCGTGGTGGAGGCGATGGATGACGCCACCCGGGCGCAGAAGCTGCTCGCGGGCCTGGTCGGGGCGTGCCGGATCGCGCTGAACACCGGCAGGCTTCCGGACTCGGGCGGGCACCGCACCCAGGTGATCGTCACCACCGGGTACGAGCAGCTGGCCGGGCTGCTCTCCGGCGGCGGCAGCGCGGTCTTCAACGGCCCGGTCTCGGCCACCACGGTCCGCCGGATGGCCTGCGACGCCGAGATCATCCCGGCGGTCCTGGGATCCGAGGGCGAGATCCTGGACCTGGGCCGGTCCCAACGGTTCTTCAACAGGGCCATCCGCCGGGCCCTGGTCGCCCGGGACAAGGGCTGCGCCTTCCCCGGGTGCAGCATGCCCGCGTTCTGGACGGAGGCGCACCACATCATCCCGTGGTGGGCCGGCGGTCGCACCGGCGTGAACAACGGGGTGTGCCTCTGCCTGCTCCACCACGACCTGATCGAGCAAGGCAACTGGGAGATCAACGTCGTCGACGGGATCCCCTGGTTCACCCCGCCGGACTACATCGACCCGCGCCGCAAACCGCTGCGCAACTCCTACTGGCAAACCCACATCCCACCCCAACCACTCCTAGCCTGACCTAGCGATTCGGCGCGGGCGGGCGCGCAGGGCGCTGCTGAGGAAGTCTTAGCGGGCGGGCGCACAGGGCACATCTGAGGAAGTCTTAGCGGGCGGGCGCGCAGGGCGCTGCTGAGGAAGTCTTAGCGGGCGGGCACACGGGGCGCATTTAATGATGCATTAGTGGGCTGCAGAGAAGAAGGCGAGAGCTGGTGTAAGACCAGATGGACAAGCGTGCTTCTGTGCTCAGCTGAGCCCGGGGCCGGGCCCGGTGGGGCGGCCTTCGGCAGGGACTTCGCCGGCCGGATTAGCCGGTGTCAGTGTCAGCAGCACAGCCTCCGGGCGGCAGGCGAAGCGCACCGGAGCCAGACGCGACGTTCCCAACCCGGCCGACACGTTCAACGGGACGCTACGCCCCTCGTGCTCCCAGTACGTCAGCCCCCGGGCGCGCCACGTAGGCAGATCGCAGTTGCTGGTCAAGGCCCCGTAGCCGGGTAAGCGGACCTGGCCACCATGGGTATGCCCGGCCAGCATCAGGTCGGCGTCGTCGGCAGTGAACCGGTCCAGCACCCGCTGGTACGGAGCGTGGGCCACCGCGATCCGCAGGAATGCGGCCTCATCGGCGGATGTCGAACCGTTGGGGAAACCCGAATATTGGTCGCGCTGCAGGTGCGGATCGTCAACCCCCGTGAAGTCCAGCCGCACCCGGTCCACCACCACCGACTGGTGCCGGTTGGTCAAGTCGATCCAGCCCGCGGTGCCGAAAGCCGCATGCATCTCCCGCCAGGGCAGTTCACGCTCCGCGTAGTCCTTGGGCTGAGAGGAGGGGCCGGTGAGGTAGGAGAACGGGTTCTTCATCACCGGGGAGTAGTAATCGTTGGAGCCCGGGACGAACACGCCCGGAACATCCATGAGCGGTGCCAGCGAGTCCAGCAGGGGCTGCACGGCCTGATGATGGCTGAGGTTATCGCCGGTGTTGACCACCAAGTCCGGTTCCAGCGACGCCAGCTGCCGCAGCCACCTCTGCTTCAGCGTCTGCCCGGGAGTCATGTGGATGTCGGACAGGTGCAGGATCCTCAGAGGGCCTCGTCCGGCGGGCAGGATGGGCAGCGTTTCTTCGCGGACCTTGAAGAGGTTCCGCTCGATAACGGAGCCGTAGACGAGCGCGGCCCCGCCCGCAGCCGTGGCCCCCAGGGCCAGCGTGCCTGCGGTCCGGAGCCGTGCCCGCAACAAGTCAGTGTCCACGGTTAGTCGTTGCCTCCTCCGCCGTTGCCTCCGCCGTTTCCGTTACCCCCGCCGTTGCCGTTGCCTCCGCCGTTTCCGTTGCCGGAATCGCCGGAGTCACCGGAACCGCCGGAGTCACCGGAGTCGCCGCCCGAATCCCCGTCGTCGCTGCTGTTGCTGGAATTCGAGTTGTTGTTCGACTCGGCGGGTGCCGGGGTCTGGACCGGTCGGGGCGGATACATCATGCTGCTCGGAGCGGAGCCGAAGCTGCCCGTCTTGTACAGGCCGGCGACCTTCTCCATGTAATCGGTCCACTGCCCGCCGGCGATGGTCGCACCGTCCACGTAGTCGCGCGTTACGCCGTTGATGGGGATGTTGTTGATCGATTTGTAGGCATGAGGGTTGCCCACCCAGGAAGCAGTGGAAATGCCCTTGGTGTAACCCACCGTCCAGGTGTACTCAGACTTGTCGGTCGTGCCGGTCTTGACAGCGGCGGGAACACCAATCGGATGGATTCCTCCCAGCTGCAGGTTGACCAGGTTCTCCAGCGGGACGCTGACGGCAGCAGCTACTTCCTCCGAGATCGCCCGTTCGCAGGACTTCTTCGGCACCTCGTACTTGTTGCCCTGGGCGTCCGTCACGGAGGTCAGCGCGATCGGCTTGCAGTACACGCCGCCGCTGGCGAACGCCGCGAACGAAGCCGCCATCGTCATCGGGGACACGTTGGTCGTGCCGATGATGAAGGACGGGTGCTCAATGCTGATCGGTTCCTTGTCCGTCGCCGTCCGGACGCCGAGGCGTGTTGCCGCATCCCGGATGTCGCAGAGGTCCAGCTGCGCGGCCATGGCTGCGGTAGCGGAGTTGATCGACCACGTCAGGCCCTGGCTGGCGGTCATTGTCCGCTCGAAACCTGGCAGCGCATTCTGGAAGTCCCACTCACTGAACCACGCGTCCGGGGGCAGGCAGCTCGCGTTCCAGTTGTACTGCGCCGGGTACTCCGTCCGGCGCGCGTCGACCGACGCGTTGAGCGCCTTGCCCGCTTCGAGCCAGGCGACCATGGTGTAGGGCTTCATCGTGGAGCCAGGCTGCCAGCCGTTGCCGCCGCCCATATCGGCGTCGACGTTGTAGTTCAGCTCCGTATTGGCCGCGCCGTCTTCGGGGCTGTAGTTGGTGTTCTGGGCCATCATCAGGATGTTGCCGGTGCCCGGTTCAATCGAGACCATGGACGAGCCGACGCCGGACTCATCGCCCACCGGGACTTCCTGCTCGATCTGCTTCTGGCCTTCCTTCTGGAGGCGGGAGTCGAGCGTCGTCTTGATGGTGAGGCCGCCACGGGCCAAAAGCTTCGCCCGTTCGGTGGAGTCCGCACCGAACGCGTCGGACTGCATGATGGCGTGCTGCACGTAGCTGCAGAAGTAGTCGGCGAAGTTTGCCGCGACACAGCCGGAACGTACCGGCTTGAGATTCAAGCCCAGGTCGCTGGCAACGGCTTCGTCGTACTCCGCCTGGGTGATCTTTCCCGCGTTACGCATGGCCGCCAGCACCGTATTCCGGCGCTCCAGCGTGGCTTCCGGGTTGTTCACCGGATTGAAGTAGTTGGGCGACTGCACCATGCCGGCCAGCATGGCCGACTGCTGGATGTTCAGCTTGGACGCCGGAACGCCGAAAAAGGTCTTCGCAGCGGCTTCAATGCCGTAGACCTGGCCGCTGAACAACACGATGTTCAGGTAGCCCTGCAGGATCTCTTCCTTGCTGAATTCCTTTTCGACGGCGATGGCCAGCTTCGCCTCGCGCAGCTTGTCGCCGATGTCCTTGGTGCCGCTGATGGTCAGCTCTTCGGCCCCCTTGCCCGCGGAAGCGCCGGCGTCGATCAGCACGTTGTTCACATACTGCATGGTCAGCGTCGACGCGCCCTGCAGGTCCCCGCCGGCCATGTTCGTCACCGCGGCGCGCATGATGCCTTGGGGGTCCACACCGTTGTGTTCGTAGAAACGCACATCCTCGATGGAGATGATGGCGTCCTGCATGTGCTGGGAGACCTTGTCCAGGGTCACCGGGACGCGGTTTTCGGCGTAGAACGTGGCAATCAGCTTGCCGTCGGCGGAGAGGATCCGCGACGGCTGGGACAGCGGCTGCGTCTGCAGTTCGTCCGGCAATTGGTCGAAGTATTCGATCGATGAGGTTGCCCCGACACCGGCCACGGCTGCGGCCGGAACCAGCAGACCGGCTGCGAGCACGCCGCAGAGCGCACTGATACCCAGGAAGCCAACAACTTTGCCTAGGGTGGTCGCAGTGTCGAAGAAGGGGGATTTGCGAGCGGCCATGGGGTTCAGTTTACAAGCAAGCGCTACCCTTTGAGTTATGACCAAATGGGAATACGCGACAATTCCGCTCATTATCCACGCGACCAAGCAGATTCTTGACCAGTGGGGGGAGGACGGCTGGGAGCTCGTCCAGGTGTTCCCCGGTCCGAACGGAACCAATCCGGTTGCCTATTTGAAGCGGGAGAAGCAGTAGCCATGACGGAAACCACTGAAGCCCGGAAGTCCACCGTCGAAGAGCGCCTGGCCGGTCTGGGACTGTCCCTGCCGGAGGTGGCAGCTCCGGTGGCCGCCTACGTCCCGGCGGTCGTCTCCGGGAATTATGTCTACACCTCCGGGCAACTGCCGTTCGTCAACGGCGAACTTCCGGCCGCCGGAAAGGTGGGCGACGGTGCCGGCCTGGTCAGTGCCGACGAGGCGAAAAACCTCGCCGCGACGGCCGCCGTGAATGCCCTGGCAGCGGTCAAGAGCGTCATCGGTGACCTGGACCGGATCACCCGGGTGGTCAAGGTCGTCGGTTTCGTGGCCTCCGATCCGGCATTCACCGGCCAGCCGGGTGTGATCAACGGCGCCTCCGAGCTGCTGGGGCAGGTCCTCGGCGAGGCTGGCGCGCATGCCCGGTCCGCCGTCGGCGTGGCCGTGCTGCCGCTGGATTCGCCGGTCGAGGTAGAACTGATTGCCGAATTCAGCTAGTCCGCTGCGCGAGGAGCAGCGGCTCTTCCCCGTGGTACCGGACCAGCTGGGCGCGGCCCACAGCTGGTTCCACCACGGGGAACGTACGCCGCGCAAGCCCCGGATGGCCTCCTCGGTCGTCCTCGTTCGGGACGGCGCGGCCGGCACGGAAACCTACCTCGGCTACCGGTCGGGCTCCTCTCCGCTGGGCACGGTGGCCTTTCCCGGCGGCAGCGTGGAGGAGAGCGACGGCGACCCGGTGACCTGGTACGGCCCCTCGCCGAGCAAATGGGCCGAGATGCTCGGGCTGGACGACCACCGCCTGGCCCACGCCCACGTCGTGGGGGCCATCCGCGAGCTGTTCGAGGAAACCGGCGTGTTGCTGGCCGGTCCGGATGAATCCACCCTGCCGGAGTCCACCTCCGGCGCCGACTGGATGCGGACCCGCGAGGCCGTCGCCGCCCAGGAGGTGTCCTTCGGCGAAGCGCTCGGCAAGCGCGGACTCGGCGTCCGTACCGACTTGCTCAAACCCGTGGCCCACTGGCTCAGCCCCGATTTTGCCCATCGCCGCTTCGACACGCGCTACTTCGCTGCGGCCCAGCCGGCCAATCAACGGCCGTCCCTGCTGGAAAGCAAGGGGGTGTGGGCCTCCTGGCTGCCGGCGCAGGAGCTGGTGGCGGGGCGGACGACCACGACACTGGGCGATCTTGTGGACGAGCCCGACACCCGCGGGTTGACGTTCAGCGAGGTGACCTCGCCCGCAGTGGAAATCATCGTGGAGAAGATCGCCGGCGCCCGCGGCTGCATCGCCTACCTCTCGCACAAGCGTCCGCAGCGGCTCTACCACCCGGAACTGATCCAGGTTGACGGTGTGCCCATGCTGCAGGTCACGGCCAACGCGGCCACCGAAGGCGGCGCCGCCCCGCGGGGACGCTGAGCCGCTCCGCCAACAGGGACCCCAGCCCCGACGGCCCGTGCCGGACGGCCGACGGTACCCGCCATCTCAAGCCACAACGACGGCGGGGGCCCACCATCGGTGAGCCCCCGCCGTCGTACTTTTGTGGCGGAAATCAGCGCGAACGCTGGCGAAGCCGCTGAATGTCCAGGATGACTACCGCGCGCGCTTCCAGGCGCAGCCAGCCGCGCTGGACGAACTCGGCCAGCGCCTTGTTGACGGTTTCGCGGGAGGCACCGACCAGCTGGGCCAGCTCTTCCTGCGTCAGTTCGTGTGCCACCAGGATGCCGTCCGTGGCGGGGCGGCCGAAGCGGTCGGCCAGGTCCAGCAGGGCCTTGGCTACGCGGCCCGGAACGTCGGAGAAGACCAGGTCGGCCAGCGAGTCATTGGTGCGGCGGAGGCGGCGGGCCAAAGCCTGCAGCAGCTGCGCCGACACTTCGGGGCGGGTCTCCAGCAGGCCGCGCAGGTTCTCGTTCTTGAGCCCGGCGAGGCGGGTCTCGGAGACGGCGGTCGCCGAGGTGCTGCGCGGGCTCGGGTCGAAGAGGGCCATCTCACCGAAGAGCTCGCCCGGGCCGAGGATGGCCACCAGGTTCTCGCGGCCGTCGGCAGCGGTGCGGCCCAGCTTGATCTTGCCGGAGACGATGAAGTAGAGCTGGTCGCCCTGGTCACCTTCGCGGAACACCGATGCACCGCGGGACAAGTCGACCTCGGTCAGCTCGTCGGTCAGCGCGGCGAAAACGTCGTCGTCAAGAGTGGCAAAAAGAGGTGCGCGGCGAAGGATCTCTACGTCCATGAATTCTCCAAGTTAGTACTGTTCGGCTGGGGTTCAAGCTGCTCTCCCGTGGGGGCACTGTTCTCCATTTTGCCGTATGTAAACCCCGTGTGACATCTTCCACAAGGCTTTTCGCTCCCAGAGGAGGAAAGCGCGGCATCGAGCACCGGCACGGGCTGCCGGAGGTGACAACCCGTAACGGCGGTTAATAATTCCCGCGGGCGGACCGCCTAGACTGATGCACATCCCACCGCAACGGAGAATGAGTGATTTTCGGCCTGACCATCCTGGACGTTGTCCTGCTGCTGATCCTCTTGGCGTACCTGGTCTCAGGTCTGCGCAAGGGGTTCCTGCTCACCCTCGGCGGCATCGCCGGCATCGCCCTGGGAGCGGTGGCAGCTTTCTTCGCCATCCCCCTGGTCAGTGAATGGGTCCCCGACAGCGCCTGGCGGCTGACCGCAGCCATTGCCGTGGCCATGTTGCTCGTGGTGCTCGGACACGCCCTGGGAACGGGTATCGGCGCGGCCATCCGGCGTCGGATGGACTTCCCGCCGCTGCGGCCGCTGGACCGGCTGCTGGGCGGCTTGATGAATCTCGCCGTGACCGCGCTGGTGATCTCCATGCTGGCGTTCAGCCTGGGCACCATGGGCGTGCCGTTCATCTCGCAGCAGATAGCCGCGTCCAAGGTGATCGCGTCGATCGAAAACCTCACCCCGGATCCGGTGAAGGCGTGGGCGGCGCAGGTGCGCTCGATCGTTGTTGCGGACGGCATCCCGCTGGTCCTCGACCCGCAGGTGCCGCAGGAGTCGGCGCCGGTTCCCGATGCCAGCACCGATACCGCGGCCCTGAACGAGGCGGCGGCCTCCGTGCTGCGGATCGCGGGGACGGCCTTCCAATGCGGGCAGAACCAGACCGGGTCCGGCTTTGCGGTGGCCCCGGACCGCGTGCTGACCAACGCCCACGTAGTGGCCGGCGTCAACGAACCGGTGGTGGAGATCCCCGACGGCCGGGTGCTGCCCGGACGGGTCGTGTTCTTCGACCCGGTGCGCGACCTGGCCGTTTTGGCCGTGGATGGGTTGGACGTGCGGCCGCTGCCGCTGGCGGGCGAACTGTCCGAAGGCGACCTGGCGGCGTTCCAGGGCTACCCGGCCGGCGGTCCCTTCCAGAGCAAGCCGGCCACCGTGCAGGGCCGTTCGCAGGTGCTGGTGCAGAACATTTACGGTGCGGACCCGTCGTCGCTCGAGGTCTACACCCTGGCGGCGAACGTGCAGCAGGGCAATTCCGGCGGACCTCTGCTTGATGCGGACGGAAACGTGGCCGGCGTGGTCTTCGCCAAGTCCACGGAGGACGTGCCGGTGGGCTACGCCCTGACCCTGGCGGAGGTCCAGCCGGTCGTCGACGCAGCCCTCGGCTATCAGGAGACGATCTCCGCCGGTCAATGCGTGACCCGCTAGCGGCTCTCCTGCGGTAGCCAGTCCAGAAACTGGCCGTGCGGGCCGCTGACCGCCACCGGGCGCCCGTTGTGCGAGAGCAGGAAGCGGCCCCGGCGGGTCCGGTCGTCCAGGCCGGGAATGCCGGAGTCACCATCCGGCAGCGGCATCACGCCGGGACCTTCGTGCGCGAGCCAGTGCACGCCCCGCTCACGGATGAGCCCCTCCACCAGGGTGCGGAACCGCCGACGGTCCGGCTCGGGCAGGTAGGCCAGCACTGCCGAATGGAAGACGACGACGGCGGCATCCCCGGGCGCCTGGGCCACCAGTGCCGGCAGCTGCTCGGTCAGGTCGCCGGCCACCAGCCGGGCCGGTGTGCGGCGGGCAACCTCGATGGCCTGGTGCAGCCGACGGATGCGGAACTCCTGCCCCGGCCAGATCAGGGCCTCGAGCCAGGCGACGTCGTCGGCATCGTTAAGGTCCAGCGGATTCAGGTCGATTCCGGCGCGCCAGCGGACTTCGGGCAGCGGCGGCCGGCCGGAGGTGGAGCATTCCAGCAGCGGCGGCTGAGCTTCACCGCCGGCGGGCGCGGCTTCCGCCCCGGCCCCCGCGGACGCCGATTCCGCCGCAGCCCCGGAGGGCGCCGTTTCCGCCCCGGCCCGGGTGGCAGGCGAGGACCGCGGCGCGAGGACCGCACCGCCGTCGTACTGGTAGCGGTACAGGTCGGGATAGAGCAACAGCCCCGCCGAGGCGCCCACCTCGATCAGCGCCAGCGGCTTGGCTTCGGAGGCGGCGATGGCCGCCAGGGACGGCAGGAAAACGGCGCAGCGGCCGGGTTCATTCGTCTGCGTGGTGCGCGCCAGTGCCACCTCCCGGACCGCGTCCCACCGCGACAGCAGGAAGTCGCGGAAGCCCGCGTACTCCGTCGCGCCGGCGCCAAGGGAGCGGGAGGCCGCCAGGATCAGGTTGGGCTGGCGCTTCGACGCGGGCAGGGCGTCGATCAGCGCCAGGACCTCGGGATCGTCGCTGATGCCCAGGGCCCATTCGACGTACACCGGGGACTGGCCTGCGGCCTCGTGCACGCCGAAGTTCCGGTACCAGCCGGCGGTGTCCCCTCGCTGTCCATCCATCGTCGCCGCGGCCGTTCCGCTACAGGGCCTCGGCGAGGTATTCGACCGCCAGCCGGTAGCCGGTAATGCCCGCGCCGGCGATGACGGCGTCCGCGATGCCGGAGATGTAGGAGTGGTGGCGGAACTCTTCACGCCGGTGGATGTTGCTGATGTGCACTTCGACCACCGGGAGGGCTACGCCGGAGAGGGCGTCGCGCAGTGCCACGGACGTGTGGCTGTAGCCGCCGGGATTGATGACGATCGCATCGGCCGTGCCGCGGGCGGCGTGGACCGCGTCGATCAGCTCCCCTTCATGATTGGACTGTACGCACTCGGCGGTCCAGCCGCGGGCGGCCGCGGCGTCGGTGGCGAGCCGCTCGACGTCGGCCAGCGTGGCGGTGCCGTAGACGTCCGGCTCGCGCGTGCCCAGCAGGTTCAGGTTGGGGCCGTTGAGGATTAGGACGCGGCGGGTGCCGGGGATATCTGCAGTCATGCTTTTACTATGCCTCAATCGCGTCTCGGGGGAACTGACCTGTTCCAGCGGGGCGTCCTGGCCTCGCGGTGTGATGCCGGGCCCTCCCGCCCCAGGGGCGGAGGACCCGGCATTCAGCCGGCTGTCGGCCGTCAGGCCTTCAGCGAGGTCGCGATCTGCTGCATGACGGTGTTGTCGGCTAGGGTGGTGGCGTCGCCGACCTCGCGTCCTTCGGCCACGTCCTTGAGCAGGCGGCGCATGATCTTGCCGGAGCGGGTCTTGGGCAGTTCCGGCACCACCAGGATGGTGCGCGGCTTGGCGATGGGCCCGATTTCCTTGCCGACGTGGGCGCGCAGGGTGGCGACGATGTCCGGGTCTTCCGCCGCCCCGCCTCGCAGGATGACGAACGCCACGACGGCTTCGCCGGTTGTTTCGTCCTTGGCGCCGACGACGGCGGCCTCGGCGACCGCGGGGTGGGAGACCAGCGCCGACTCGATTTCGGTGGTGGAGAGGCGGTGGCCGGAGACGTTCATGACGTCGTCGACCCGGCCAAGCAGCCAGATGTCGCCCTCCTCGTCCTTCTTGGCGCCGTCGCCGGCGAAGTACATGTTCTCGAAGCGGGACCAGTAGGTTTCCTTGAACCGTTCCGGGTCGCCCCAGATGCCGCGCAGCATGGCCGGCCACGGCTCGCGGATCACCAGGTAGCCGCCGTGGCCGTCCGGGACGGAGTCGCCAAGTTCGTCCACGACGTCGACGGCGATGCCGGGGATCGCCACCTGCGCGGAACCGGGCTTGGCGGCGGTGATTCCGGGCAGCGGGGCGATCATGTGCGCACCGGTTTCGGTCTGCCACCAAGTGTCCACGATCGGTGCCTTATCGCCGCCGATGACCCGGCGGTACCACATCCAGGCCTCCGGGTTGATGGGTTCGCCGACCGAACCGAGCACGCGGATGGAGGACAGGTCGTACTTGGCCGGGATCTCCTCGCCCCACTTCATCATGGTGCGGATCGCCGTCGGGGCGGTGTAGAGGATGGAGACCTTGTACTTTTCCACGATCTCCCACCAACGGCCCTGGTGCGGGGAATCGGGGGTGCCCTCGTACATCACCTGGGTGGCGCCGTTGATCAGCGGAGCGTAGGTGACGTAGGAGTGGCCCGTGACCCAGCCGATGTCCGCGGTGCACCAGAACACGTCCGTCTCCGGCTTCAGGTCGAACACCACCTTGTGGGTGTAGGCGCACTGCGTCAGGTAGCCGCCGGTGGTGTGGAGGATGCCCTTGGGTTTCCCGGTCGTGCCGGAGGTGTAGAGGATGAACAGCGGGTGCTCGGCGTCGTGCGGCACGGGCGTGTGCTCCGCCGACGCGGCCTCCACCGTGTCCGCCCACCACACATCGCGGCCCTGCTGCCAGTCGACGGGTTCGCCGTTGCGCTTGACCACCACCACGTTGGTCACCGTGTGGCCGGGGGCGGAGAGGGCCTCGTCCACGGCGGGCTTCAGCGGCGACGGCTTGCCGCGGCGCCAGGTGCCGTCGGCGGTGACCACCAGCTTCGCTTCGGCGTCGTCGACGCGGGAGCGCAGCGCGTCGGCGGAGAAGCCGCCGAACACCACCGAGTGCACGGCACCGATCCGGGCGCAGGCCAGCATGGTGATCACGGCTTCCGGGATCATCGGCAGGTAGACGGCGACCCGGTCGCCCTTGGTTACGCCCAGGGATTCGAAGGCGTTGGCGGCCTTCTTTACCTCCTCGGTCAACTGGGCGTAGGTGTACGTGCGGGTGTCGCCGGGCTCGCCTTCGAAGTAGATCGCCACCCGGTCGCCCAGCCCGTTCTCCACATGCCGGTCCAGCGCGTTGTAGGCCGCGTTCAGCTCGCCGCCGACGAACCACTTGGCAAACGGGGCGTCCGACCAGTCCAGCGCTTGGCTGAAGTCCGTGTCCCACGAGAGGACCTCGCGGGCCTGCTTGGCCCAAAAAGCCGGGCGGTCCGCCTCTGCGTCTGCGTAAACGTCCTGTTTGGCTACGGCTGCGGCGGCGAATTCAGCGCTGGGCGCAAATCTACGCTTCTCGTGGAGCAGGTTTTCCAGGGCGTCGCCGGTGGCGGCGGTCGACTGCGTTCCGTTGGCTTCAGACATGTGAGGGCCCCTTCGTCGTGCTGGGTCATTGGCGTGCCCCCGGCTTGTCAGCCGGGCGCACCTGCTGCTTGCCAGCCTAATCCTTTGTGCGCCGCCGGCGGTGTTGAGCGTCACACTGCACGATGTAAATGGAGGTGAATCTGCGGTGAACGGCACCCGGTGGCGCCGTCGCCCGCGGGAATCCGGCTAGTGAAGGGTGGGTTCCTTGACTACGCTGAGACCAGCGCCAGAAGGTTGCGCGGCGGTCCAAGCCCGCGGTGCAACCCGCAACGACCCACGGCGGGCCCGGCCCGCGCTGCAACCGTAAACGACCGGAGGATCGAAGATGTCCCAGAGCTCCCAGACCCACGGCACGGCAGGAACTGCGGTGGCCGGCCCGTTCACCGTGCGAGACATGGTGGTGGGCGCCGGCATCGTCCTGCTTTTCCTCTCGTCGGTGATGCCCCTGCAAGTTCTCCAGGGCATCGGCGTGAACCTATGGAATTCGGGCGGCCTGTTCCAACTGGGGCTGGGTATCCTGCTTCCGGCGGTGGTCTTGGTCCTGTTTGTCGTGCGGCGGCTGGCCCCGCAGACGCCGCTGCGGGTGGGCTCTTTGTCGGTCGACCAATTCGCCTCGGTGGTCGCTTCGCTGGCGCTGGCGTTCTACTTCCTGACGATCGTTACCGTCTTCAGCGTTAGCGGAGTCATCGGATTCATCGGCGCGGTGGTGCTCTTTGCGGGAACCGTTTGCGCGCGCTGGATTCCGCAGCTTGCCGTCGATTTCGCCGGCCGTCCCGAGGCCGTCGCCCACCCCGTGGCGCGCGACGCTGTTCCGGCTGCACCCCGGCCGAAGCAACCCAAGCCCGCCACCGGGCAGCCCGGCGCGAACCAGCCCGGCGCGAACCAGACGGGGGTCGGACAACCGGCCGGCCACAGCGGAGCCGCCCGCCAGGGAACGGCCAGGGCAGGTGCCGTCCGGATTGACGATGCGGCGGAAGCGCGCGGCGCAGGGGTCCCCGCCGGTTCCGCAGCACCTGCTCCGTCCGCCGCACACTACGCCGGAGCGCAACAACCTTCCACCGGGCAGTTCGCTGCACCCTCGGGTAAGGGAGCGGCCGGAGTGGCAGGCGCCGCCGCGGCCGCCCACGCCATGAACTCGCCGGAACACGGAACCGGCACCGGCACCGCGACGATCGCGTCGGGACGGGACACCGACGCCAGCCCGATCAGCACGCAGCGGGCCGAGGACCTTGAACCGGAAGATTCCCTGTCGCCGGGGGCGGCAGACGGTGAGGCCGTCGGCATCCCCGTGACCGCCGATGCGAGCGGATCCGCAACGGCGCGCGCCGCCGCGTCCTCGGCGAGCGGCGTGGCCACGGACGTCGGCTACTCCGCCGGAACGGTGGTGGGCGGGTCTGCCGCGTCCGCCGGCGGCCGGCAATCCCGGGAGCCTGCCACAACGGGCCGCACCGGAACCGCGGATCTTGCCGGCGGCACAGGCGAGCATGGCGCAGCCGAACGGCAGGACGAGTCGGCCGTTCCCGCCGGCGGGCCGGTCGGTGGTGCAGCCGCCGAACCGGCCGCCGGTGCGGCCGTCGGCGGTGCAGCCGCCAAGCCGACCGGGGCCGGAGCCAGTGCCGCCACACCCGCCGACCAGACGACGACGGCAGCCACCACGGCCATGCCGTCGGTCGGGGAGAAGGTCACCGCTCGCGCCGTCGCCGACGCTGCCTCGGCTTCTGCTCCCATCAGCGCCACCAGGGAACACTACGAGGACGAGGAAGCAGAAGGGGAATACGAGGCCTTTTGGTTCGCCGTCGGGCGCACCCGCCCGGTGCTGGACGAGAACACCGGCCAGGCCATGTTCACGGTGGAGCCCGGGTCGTGGATCCTGGCGCTGCAGGACCGCGGCGACGAATTCCTGGTGCAGCACACGGACGGCCGGGTGGGCGTGTTGAGGGACCTGACGAACATTGAGCGTGCCTGATCGGGCGCCGGCCACCCGCCGGCGCAAGACCGAGGAGTCCCTGCTGGCGCGCAAACGCCGCGCCCGGCGGATCAACAAGGAGCTCGCCGAACACTACCCGTATGCGGTGGCGGAACTGGATTTCTCCAACCCCTTCGAACTGCTCGTGGCGACCATCCTCTCCGCGCAGACCACCGACGTTCGGGTCAACATGACCACTCCGGTGCTCTTCCAGCGCTACCCGGACGCCCGCGCCCTCGCAGCAGCCGATGAGGCCGAACTGCAGGAGCTGATCAAGCCCACGGGCTTTTTCCGGGCCAAGGCCCAGAGCCTGCTGAAGATGGCCAACCAGATCGTCGACGAATTCGACGGCGAGGTCCCGGGAAACCTGGACGACCTGGTCAAGCTCGCCGGCGTCGGCCGAAAGACGGCGAATGTGGTGCTGGGCAATGCGTTTGGGATCCCGGGGATCACCGTGGACACGCATTTCCTCAGGTTGTCCCGCCGCTTCGGGTGGAGCGAGTCGACCGACGCGGTCAAGGTGGAATTTGATGTTGCGGAGCTGTTCGAGCCCAAGGACTGGACCATGCTCTCGCACCGTGTTGTTTTTCACGGCCGCCGGGTGTGCCACGCCCGGAAGCCGGCGTGCGGCGCCTGTCCCGTCGCCCAATGGTGCCCGTCCTACGGCGAGGGAGAGGTGGACCCGGACAAGGCGCGGAAACTGCTGAAGTACGAACTTGCGCCGGGACGCGAAGAACTGCTGGCGCGGATGATGGCCGGGGAGACGAGGCGGGAGCTTCGCGCAGCGGGCTTTCCGCTGGGAGCCTGACGATGAGCGCCAAGCAGGACCTGCAGCGGCTGGTGGAGCTGCCGATGGACCAGCGGCTCTCCGTCCGCGAACGGGAGCGCTGGTACGACGTCGCGCTTGACCAGGGGACGGCGCGCCCGGCCGCGGTGCTCCTGCTCTTCGGCGCCCTGGACGACGCACCTGCCCACTTCCACGATTCGGCCGTCCCGGATGATCTTGACCTGCTCTTCGTGGAACGCGCCGCGGGCCTCTCCTCGCATCCCGGGCAGGTGGCGTTTCCGGGCGGCCGCATCGACCCCGACGACGACGGACCCGCCGCCGCGGCGGTCCGCGAAGCGGTCGAGGAAACAGGCCTGGACGCGGCCGGCGTCGAAGTCCTGGGAGTCCTGCCGGACATCCCGCTGTCGGTCAGCAACTTTTTGGTGACGCCGGTCTTGGCCTGGTGGGCCGCTCCCTCGCCGGTCGACGTGGTCGACTTTGCCGAGTCGGCGCAGGTCTTCCGTGTGCCGGTCGCCGACCTGCTGGATCCTGCCAACCGGCGGATGTCGGTGCTCCGCCGCGGCGGCCAGGTTTTCCGCAGCCCCGCGTTCCTGGTCCACGGAGTGGTGGTCTGGGGCTTCACCGCCATACTGCTCAGTCACCTGTTTGACGACCTGGGATGGTCGTTGGACTGGGACAGGTCGCGCGTGATCCCGGCACCGATCGCCCCGCGCCCTGCGGCTGGCTGACGGCTGCCCCGCCCGCCCTGGCCGGCAGCTTGCGCCCTGCGGCCGCCTGACGGCTGGTTCCCGTCTGGGCCCTCCGGCCGGGCTGACGGTCATGGTCCGGTGGCCAGCTGGGGGAGGCACGCTGCCTTACTTGGCGTCGGCGTAGGAATCGACCACCGCCACACTGACCGGGAAGGCCACAGGGATGGCGCCGAAGACCAGGCGGGTGGCGGCAGCCGCGGATTCCTCCACCAGCCGGCAGGCCAGTTGGGCACGGTCCTCGCGGACGTGCAGCATGACCTCGTCGTGAAGGAAGAACACCATTTCCCCCACGAAGGTTCCTTCCGCCGCGCAGGCGCGCAGCCGCCGTCGTAATTCCGCCAGCCAGCACAGCGCCCATTCAGCGGCCGTGGACTGCACCACGAAGTTGCGGGTGAAGCGGCCGCGGCTGCGCGCGAGGGTATCGGCCCGTCGCTGCTCTTCGGCCGTGGATGTGCGTTGGGAGGCCAGCCAGCGTTCCGACGGCGGAGGGCAGCTGCGGCCCAGGTAGCTGCTGACCACCTGCCCCGCCTCGCCGGCCCGGGCCGCGCGCTCGACCACCGCGATGGCCTGCGGATACGTCCGGGTGAGCTGGGGCATCAGCCGGCCGGACTCGCCGGTGGTCGCACCGTACATGGCCCCGAGCATCGCGATCTTCGCCTTGGCACGGTCGCCACCGAATCCGGCGTCGGCAATGCCCTGGTAGAGATCCTTGCCGCGGCCGGCCGCTGCCAGGGCCTCGTCCTGCGCCAGCACCGCCAGCACCCGGGGTTCCAGCTGCGCTGCGTCCGCGACGATGAGCTTGTGGCCGGGATCAGGGCGGACGGCGTCCCGGATTTGGCCGGGTATCTGCAGGGCCCCGCCGCCGCGCGAGGCCCATCGCCCGGTGACCACGCCGCCCACCACGTACTCGGGCCGGAAGCGGCCGTCCCGGACCCAGGCGTCCAGCCAGGCCCAGCCATTGGCAGTGAACAGGCGGGCGAGCTTGCGGTATTGCAGCAGCGGCTCGATTGCCGGATGGGTGTGCTGCTTCAATTCCCAGGAGCTGGTGGTTTTGACCTCGATACCGGCCCGGTGCAGGGCGCGGATGAGCTGCTGCTGGGAGTCGGGGTTGAACGTGGGATTGGCCAGCTCCTGTCCGAGCCTGACGGCGAGCTCCTCCAGCTTGTCCGGCCGCTGGCCTTCCCGCGGGCGTGCCCCCAGTTGGTCCTCAAGGATGCCCAGGTGCACGTCCTCGCGCCACGGCACGCCGGCGTGCTCCATCTCGGTGGCGATCAGGGCGCCTGCCGATTCGGCCGCCAGCAGCAGCTGCAGCCGGCCGCGGTGGACGGACGCGGCCACGGCAGCCAACTGGTCCTGCAGCTCGGCCACGAGGTCCTCCAGCTCGGTGCCGCCGGGCTGTGGTTCGTCAAAGAGGGTGAACTGGTCCGGGGACTGCTGCGGAGGCGGCAGCTGACGGGGCAGCTCTTCGTCCTGATGCGCGGCCGGCGCCTCCCGCAGCGCGCGGACATACCCGGTGTCCGGGGCGTGGACCGACAGCGCCAGGATGTTGCGGGCGAGCGTGAGATCGTGGCTGCGGTCCACGCGGGTGCCGGCGGCCAGCAGCGGCTGATACGCGGCGCGCGTGGCTTCGAAGACCCAGCGGGGTCCCTCGCCGTCCAGGCTTCGGACCGTCGAGGCGAGTCGTCCCTGGGGCACGACGACGGGCGGCCCGGTGGGGGTGCCATGCGCGTTGGTGCGCTGCAGGTAAGCGACGGGTTCTGTGCCCTCCGGCACGGAAATGTTCCGCGCGGCGGAGGCCAGGACCATGTACACACCTCAATTCTGCACCGACCGGTCCTCCACACACCTCAAGCCGTCCTTTGCGGCCCACATCCGGAGTTGGCGTGGCGGGCGCGGGCCGGGAGTTCAGCGAAGATCGGGGCATGCCAGGACACCACACCGCCGCCGAGCGGTCCCGCTGGAAACCAGCGGAAGCGACGGACGTCGTCCTCGTCGGCGGCACCGACCGGCTGCGGGATGAAGTGGCCAGGATCGCCGCCGCGGCCGGGCTGGCACTTCGCCCCGACGGACGCCCCGACGGATTGCAGGGGGCCCCGGATGCCGCTCGTGGGGCCGCCCCGATGCTGCTGGGCACCGACGGGCATCACCGGGTGCAGCGGACCAACGGGGACATCATCGTGGTCGGATTCATCGACGAGGCACCGGCCCTCTGGGACCTGGCGGCCTCCACGGGGGCCGGGCGGGTGGCGGTGCTGCCCGAGGGCGCGGTGTGGCTGGCGGAATACCTGAGCCGGACCTGGCGGCGTGAAACGGCCGGGAAGGTGGTTGCCGTGCACGGGGCCAGCGGTGGAGTAGGGGCCTCTGCCCTGGCCGCCTGGCTGGCCGCGGAGGCTGCCCGCTCGGGAACGGCCACGGTCTTGGTGGACGACGACCCGCTCGGCGGAGGGCTCTCGGCGGCCCTGGGTGCCGCCGACGTCCCGGGCCTAGCCTGGCCGGATCTGGCGGCGGTGCAGGGAACGGTGAACCCGGTCCAATTGGCGGCGTCCTTGCCGGCGACCGGCGGATTCTCCCTGCTGTCTTGGCCGGGGACAGGGGACCCCGCCCTGCACGGCGCCCCGCAGGACGAGGTGGCGGCGGAGATCATGGCGGCCGCGGCAGGTGCTTTTGGCTTGGTGGTTGTCGACGCCGGACGGCTGAGAAGACCGCCCCAGACCGGGCCTCCGGCTAACGACACTGTGCTGCTGGCCCGGACGGACAGCCGCTCCCTGCGGGCCGCGGCGGCCGCGGCGGCAGCGGCCGAAGCCGGAACGAACCTGCACTTGGTGGTGCGGGGACCGTTGCCGGCCGGAGCCGACGAACAGCTGATCGCCGACGAGCTGGGGGTGGCGTTGGCCGGCTATGTGCCGCACCTGCGCGCGGTCCCGGCGGCACAGCGGGGAGGGCGCCTGCTGGATCTGGCCTCGAACAGGCGGATCCGCGCGTTGTGTGCCGGCCTGCTGGCGCGCCTCAACCCCGCACCGGGGCAGGGCAGCGGGTCATGAACGGGGCGGGACGCAGGCGGGCTGCCCCGGCAGCGGTCTCCGCCATCGGATTGGAGCCCTTCCGCCGCGCGGTGCTCTCCGATCCATCGCCGGTGACGGGAGCCCGCCTGGCAGCAGCCGTTCAGTCGAGCGGCCGTTTGCTGGGTACGGCCGGTACGTTGCAGGCGGTGGACTCACTGGCCGCAGACTTGCGCGGGCTGGGGCCGCTGCAACCGCTGGCGGACGCGGGAGCCACGGACATCCTGGTAAATGGCCCGCAGGACGTCTGGACCGACGGCGACGGCGGTCTGCTCCGTGCCCCCGTCGCTTTCGCCGGCGACGCCGAGGTCCGGGCGCTGGCCGTACGTCTGGTCGCAGCCGGCGGGCGCAGGCTCGACGACGGGAACCCGTGCGCGGATGTGCGCCTTGCGGGATACCGGGTTCATGCCGTGCTGCCACCGGTTTCAACCGGCGGGACGCTGCTCTCGATCCGGCTCCATCGTCCGCGCCGCTTCACGCTCGCGGAACTGCTCATCGCCGCGCCGCAGTGGCGGCCCTATCTCGAAGCCGTCGTCCGGCAGCGCCTGAACTTCCTGATCTGCGGAGCCACCGGGTCAGGCAAGACGACCTTGCTTTCGGCGATGTTGGGGATCGCCGGCCCGCAGGAACGGATGGTCTTGGTCGAGGATGCCGCCGAACTGGACCCGGATCATCCGCATGTGGTGGGCCTGCAGAGCCGGACCAGCAACGTCGAGGGCACCGGGTCGATCGGCATGGCGGAACTGGTTCGGCAGGCCCTGCGGATGCGGCCTGACCGGCTGGTGGTCGGAGAGTGCCGGGGCGCCGAGGTCCGCGAGTTCCTTGCGGCGATGAACACCGGCCACGCCGGAGCCGGCGGCACCATCCACGCAAACTCCGCCGCGGCGGTCCCGGCCAGGCTGGCGGCCATGGGCGCGCTCGCCGGGATGAGCGCCGAAGCGGTCGTACTTCAGGCCGCGAGCGCACTGGACCTGGTGATCTCGATGCACCGGACCGGGGAAGGGCGCTGCGTGCAGGAGATCTGCCTGCTGCAGCGCGATCCCTCGGGTGGCTTGCAGACCATTCCGGCGCTGGCCGCTGACGGAGCCGGCATCAGGCACTCGACCGGATCAGACGCACTCAGCGAACGGCTGTTCCCGTGACCGGCCTCGCGGTATTCCTGTTGAGTGCGGCAGCCTGCCTGTTGCTGGTGGCGGGTCGCGGATTCCGGTCGGCGGAGGTGCGCCGCGGCCCAAAACGTACCCTGGCCGGCAGCGGGACGCGGCGCCGGTCCGCCGGCGCCGAATTGGACCTGCTGCCCCTCTTCGTGCGGCAGCTGGCCGCGCTGTTGAGTTCCGGGCGCACGCCGGCCCAGCTCTGGCCGGACATGCTCTCGTTCTACGCCGCAACGGGACTGCCAGACCGGTCCGCGCCCGGCTCAAGACGGCGGGATGGAACGGGGCCGGCGTCGGGTGCGGCAGCGCGGGAAGTGGGGCTGTTGCTCCCGACCCTTGAGGCGGCAGCACAGGCCGCGGATTTGGGGCTGGGAATAGGACCGGTTCTGCGGAGGCAGGGGCCGGGCGACGGCCGGCGGGTACGACCCGAGGCCGCCGCCGTGCAACGGATGTGGCATGATCTGGCTTCCTGCTGGGAGGTTTCCGAGAGGACCGGGGCACCACTGTCACTGCTGCTGGAGAATTATGCGCGACACCTGCAGCATCGGCTTGATGCCAGGGCTGCGCGCAGAATCGCGCTGGCGGGACCCAAGGCCACCGCGGCCCTGCTCGGGTGGCTGCCGCTGCTGGGACTTGGGCTCGGCGCCGCGATGGATGCCGACCCCGTCGCCACGCTGCTGCTGTCACCGACGGGGTGGCCGGTCCTGGTCACCGGGGCGGCGCTCATGGTCGGCGCGCGCTTCTGGTCCCGGCAGCTCGTGCGCCATGCTGCCGGAAGGGAGGGCCTGTGATTCCGGTGCTGACCGGTGTACTGCTCTTTGCTGCTGCCTGGCTGCTGTATCCGGGACTGGTCGGCGCCCGCCGCATCCCCGCGAAGCTGCCGCTGGTTTCAGGCGGAACCCGGAAAGGTGGCGGCAGGGACGAAGCGCCCGACGATCCGGCCCTGCACCTGGACTTGTTGGGCGCGATGCTGGCAGCGGGACTTCCCTTGCCTCACGCCGTTGCTGCCCTCGCTGCCACCAGCCAGGGAACGACGAAGACGGCTTTGGACCAGGTCGCCTCGGCGTTGTTGCTCGGCGTGGAATGGCAGGAGGCCTGGGCGCTCGCAGAGAGCGGTTCCGGACTGCACGTGTTGCGTGACTCCCTGCGCTTCGGTGCCGCAACGGGTGCGCCCTCGGCGGCGGTGCTCTTTGCCCAAGCCGACCAGCTGCGCCGGCGCGGACATCAGGAAGACCAGCAGCGTGCGGCCGCGCTCGGCACCCGGCTTGTACTTCCGCTGGGGCTGTGCGCCCTTCCGGCCTTCATTGCGCTGGGCGTCGTGCCGGTGCTCGTCGCCCTCGTGCCCAAGCTGTAAGCACTCCTCCACAGCGCAGGCTCCATCCCGGAGTGTGCACCGGGACCAAGCCGGCGGTGCCGGGCTCCTGGCCCGGTCGGGGAAGCTCGAATAACCGCAATCCGGCGGTCTCATCCAGGAGGAAAACATGTTGTCACTGGCCGAAATCCGGGACCGCACACCACGTTCGCTGCCGCCGAACCCTGCAGTGCAACTACCCGAGGACAAGACGGCGCGACAGATCGCGACGGCGCAACCACCCGGGGCCACGGCAGGGCAACCATCCCCATCAGCGGAACCGACCGGGAACGCCGCGGCACAACGGCCTGCGGCGGCACTACTGCCCACGGCGCCAGACGGCCCCGGCAGTCTGGCGGATGTCATTGACTTCCCGGCAGACGGTCGGAACAGGCTCGCCCGGAGAAACTGGCGGCACCTGACCGGCTCCGAAGCCGGAATGGCTACCGCCGAGTATGCCATCGCGACGCTTGCCGCGGTGGCGTTCGCCGGTCTCTTGGTCCTGATCCTGCGAAGCGGCGAAGTCCGCGGCATGCTCACGGATTTGGTGGAGCTGGCGCTGAGGGCGGTCTGACCGATGTCTGTGTGCCGCCCCACCCGCTCCAGCACCGGCCGGTGTGCCCCGGCCGCCCAGCGCGCCGGCGAGCGCGGCAGCGTCACGGCGGAGTTCGCCGTTGTCCTGCCCTCCGTCGTCGTCGTGCTGGCTTTCCTGCTGGCTGGTGCGGCCGCCGGAGCAGCACAGCTGAATGTGGAGAAGGCCGCACAGGCCGCGGTCCGGCAGCTCGGCCGCGGCGAGCCGGAGACAGCAGCCGCCCACACGGTCCGCTCCATCGCCGGGGACGGCGCTACGTTGGCGTCCGGCAGCGGCGGCGGCTGGGTTACGGTCCATGTCACTGCTCAGGTATCCGGTCCATGGCCTGGGGTTGGCGGCTGGACGCTGGAGGCCCGGGCATCCGCGCCTGCCGAGCCGACCGGCGGGCCGGTGATTCCGCCAGGCGCAGGAAATGGAGCCGGCTAAGCGACGGCCGGCGCCCCGTGCCGCACCACCCGGTGCGGGTGCCGGTTTCGGAACAGCCGGACCGGACAGCACTGACCACGGCGACGGCGCCGGCGCTGGCGTCACCGGACCGCACGGCACGGACCACGGCGCCGGAACGGTGCTGTCGGTGGGGCTGGTGCTCATGCTGTGCCTGATGCTCGCGGTGCTCGTCACGGTGATGCAGGCGGGCTTGGCATCGGCGCGGGCGGGGAAGGCGGCCGACCTGGCTGCCTTGGCCGGCGCCGATGCTGCCCGCGGCCTGCTGGCCGGCGAACCATGTACCCTGGCCGCAGACGTGGCACGCAAGCAGGACGCCGAGCTGCTGGCGTGCCGCCGTTCCGGACCCGGCGGTGTGGTGGTCGACGTCCGAACCCGAACCCGGCTGCCCGACGTGCTGGGGTGGCTTGACGGACAGTGGACGCATGCCGAGGGCCGGGCACGTGCGGGGCCACCACCGGGCGGGTAAGCCATCAACAGCGTGGGGTGGCCAGCCCCAAGGCGATAACCATCGGCAGCGCGGACGAAGCGCTGTTTCCCACCAGGCGCGTGCAGTGTTTGCCGAGCCACGCGGGGCGGCGGGGCCCTTAGCTAGGCGACGGCCGCCTGGTGCCTGTCGGCAGGGGCAGGGCCAGCCTGGGAAAGCAGAGCCTCGATCAGCGTGACCGCCCCCGACTTGTCCAAGGGATTGTTCTTGTTGCCGCATTTGGGGGACTGCACACAGGAGGGGCAGCCCGTTTCGCACTCGCAGGACCGGATGGCGTCCCGGGTGGCCGCCAGCCAGATCCTGGCTGCCTCAAAGCCCCGCTCGGCGAAGCCTGCGCCGCCGGGATGCCCGTCGTAGACGAAGATGGTCGGCTTGCCGGTATCGGCATGCAGTGCCGTCGATACCCCGCCGATGTCCCACCGGTCGCTGGAGGCCACCAGCGGGAGCAGCCCGATGCCGGCATGTTCGGCCGCATGCAGGGCACCGGGCACACGGGCCGCGACCAACCCCGCCGACGTTAGTTGCTGCTCGCCGATGGTGAACCAGACGGCCTTGGTGAACAGTTCCCTGGCCCCAAGATCCAGCGGCTCTTCGCCCAGGATCTCGTTGGAGATGAAGGCCTTGCGCTGGAAGGAGACCACTTTGGTGGTGACCTTGACGTCGCCGAAACAGGTCTGGACCTCGCCCCACTGCTCGGTTCGCTGCGCGCCGAGCACTTCGATCTGCGTGACGTCGCGGGCCTGGGTGTAGTAGTCCGGATTGGCCCGGGTCACCATCGCGCAGTGGTCCTGCTCGTTCAGTTCATCCACGACGTATGTCGTGCCCTGGTGCACGTACACGGCGCCGTTGTGTGCCTGATAGTGCGACTGCGGGGAGTCCATGGTCCCGAGCAGTGTCCCGGATTCCGTTTCGACAATGCTGATGGGCCCGCCGCCGTCGGCCCGCAGGTTCACCATGGCCGCCGCGCTTTCCGGATGGGTCCAGTACCAGCCGGCCGGCCGGCGCCGGAGATAGCCGTCGACGGTCAACTGGTCGAGCAGGCCGGGAGCCGCGGCGCCGAACAGCCCGATGTCCGCGGGCGTCAACGGAAGCTCCTGGGCCGCGGCGCACAGGTGCGGTCCCAGGACGTAGGGGTTCGACGGGTCGAAAACGGTCGCCTCCACGGAGACGTTGAAGACGGCCTCGGGGTGGTGGACCAGATACGTGTCCAGCGGATCGTCGCTGGCCACGAAGGCAGCCAGCGCGTCCTGCCCGGACCGGCCGGCGCGGCCGATCTGCTGGAACAAGGAGGCGCGGGTGCCCGGCCAGCCCGCGACCAGGACGGCGTCCAGCCCGGAGATGTCGATGCCCAGCTCAAGCGCCGACGTGCTCGAGACGCCCAGCAGCTGCCCCGACCTGAGCTTGGCTTCCAGCTCGCGGCGTTCCTCCGGCAGGTAGCCGGAGCGGTAGGCAGCCACCCGCCCGGGCAGCGAGGGGTGGACGTCGTCCAACAGCCGTTTGGTGATGGAGGAAATCGTCTCGGCACCCCGGCGGGACTTGATGAAGGCGATGGTACGCACCTGCGCCGCGACGAGATTGGCCAGCAGGTCGGAGGTCTCGGCAACCACCGTGCGCCGTTCCTTGGCGCCGTTCTCGCCTGTGAGCTCGGTGAGCTGAGGTTCCCAGAACGCTACGGTCGTGGAGCCGTGCGGCGAGCAGTCTTCGGTCACCGCCTCTGCTTCCGCGCCGATCAGCCGACCGAAGGAGGTTGCGGGGTCCGCGGAGGTGGCGGAAGCGCCGATAAACACGGGGTCCGCCCCGTAACTGGCGCAGACGCGGCGCAGCCTCCGCACGAGATTGGCAACATTCGAGCCGAAGACACCGCGGTAACTGTGCGCCTCGTCAATGATCACGAAGCGGAGCCGGCGGAAGAACCGTGCCCACCAGGCGTGGTTGGGCAGGATCCCGAAGTGCAGCATGTCCGGGTTGGCCAGCACGAAGTTGGCATGGTCCCGGATCCAGCGGCGGGCACCCGGATCGGTGTCGCCGTCGTAGGTTTCCGCCCGCACGGTGGGCAGCTTCAGCGCCTTGATCGCCGCCAGCTGGTCGGCCGCCAACGCCTTGGTCGGGGCCAGGTACAGGGCGACGGCGCCGCTCGGCTCGAGGCTCACGGTGTCTGCCAGGGCCGTGCGGTGGATGGCGTCCAGGGCCGGCACCTGGTAGGCCAGCGACTTTCCGGAGGCAGTTCCCGTGGCAATGATCGTATGGCGGCCCTGATGGGCACCCTCGGCGGCGCGCACCTGATGGCGCCACGGCTCGTGCACACCGAGCGAGGCATAGGCGGCACGGATATCACCGTGGACCCACTCCGGCCACGGCTCGACCACGGCCTCCCGGGCCGGAAGCTCGCGGACATGCACCAGTTGCTCTGGCTCCGGACCGGAGCCGAGCAGCGGAATCAGGGAATCGTGCAGGGCCACCCGAACATTGTGTCACCACACCGGGGCGCGGCGGGCAGCACCCGCAGCAGGGCAGCTGCGGGCCGTGCGGGCCGGCTGCTGCCCGCACTGATCGGCCAAGCAGCAGCACGGGCGGGCCGGGCTGCATGGGTGGGCAGGCAGCACCGGTGTGCCAGGCAGCAGGCGGTCAGCCCTCCGCCACGGGCTTGAGGATCATCACATCGCAGACCGTGTCCCAGCCCAGGTGCCGGTACAGCATCTGGCCGTCGTGCGAGGCGATCAGCAGCCCGGTGTCCACCATGTGCTCCAGCACGGAGGCGATCAGCGCGCGCATCACGTGCGTGGCCAGCCCGCGCCTACGGTAGTTAAGGTCCGTTTCGATGTGGTCGAAGACCGCGAAATTGTCGACGGCGGCGGCGACGCCGTGGGCGGCCTCGTTTCCTTCATGCACCACCCGGACCTTGTGGACGTTCCCGTGCTTCTCGACCTCGGTCTTGTAATCGGGGTCGCGGTACCACGGGTCCTCGGCGTCCTGGCCGGACATGTCGGTGACCATCAGCGACTGGGCGTTGTGGTGCACCCGCAGCCCATGCTGCGGCGCGAGCTGATGGATCCGCTGCGCGTCGCGCGTGAGCACGGTGAAGATCCGTCCCGGTGACTTGGTGGTGTCGCGGGCCACGGCGGCGAATTCCTCGTCGCCGGGTTCGAACGCGAAGTACTCCCAGTCCCCGGTCTTGTCCGCCAGCAACACGGCCGGGTGTCCGTCGACCTCTTCGGCGGAGTAGCCGCGGCAGGCCGACCAGCCGGCGACCCAGGCGGCAAGGACGTCGTCGGGGACGTCAGTCGTATATTCGTGACCCATAGCAGGACTGTACCGAACAGCGGGCGCGGGCGGCATGCCTAATCGATGACAACCCTGTCACAATCCCTGATTACCGGCCACCGCGTAACCTTGATGCGTGGCTTTGAACCGGATTGTGCTTTATTACGCTTTCACCCCGTTGCCGGACCCGGACGCCGTCCGGCTCTGGCAACGCGCGCTGTGCGAGAAACTCGGCCTGCGCGGCCGGATCCTGATATCCAAGGACGGCATCAACGGCACCGTCGGCGGAGAGCTGAACGCGGTGAAGCAGTACGTGAAAACCACGCGCGAATACCCCGCCTTCCGCGGCCTCGACGTGAAGTGGTCCGAGGGCGGGGCGGAAGACTTCCCGCGGCTGAGCGTCAAGGTCCGGGACGAGATCGTATCCTTCGGTGCCCCGGGGGAGCTCAGGGTGGACCAGGGCGGCGTGGTCGGCGGCGGGACGCACCTGCGCCCGGAGGAACTGCACCAGCTCATCGACGCCAAAAAGGCGGCGGGCGAAGACGTGGTTTTCTTCGACGGCCGCAACGCCTTCGAAGCGCAGATCGGCAAGTTCAAAGACGCCATCGTGCCGGACGTGGCCACCACCCACGACTTCATCAAGGAACTGGACTCCGGCAAGTACGACGATCTTAAGGACAAGCCCGTGGTGACGTACTGCACCGGCGGCATCCGCTGCGAGGTGCTGTCGTCCCTGATGGTCAACCGTGGCTTCCAGGAGGTCTACCAGCTCGACGGCGGAATCGTCCGTTACGGCGAAACCTTCGGCGACGCCGGGCTGTGGGAAGGTTCGCTCTACGTCTTCGATCAGCGCATGCACCTGGAGTTCACGCCGGACGCCAAGACCATCGGGGAATGCGTCCGCTGCCAGGCGCCGACCAACAAGTTCGAGAACTGTTCCAATCCGGACTGCCGCCAGCTGACGTTGTACTGTTCCTCATGCGCAGCGGATCCGCAGACCCTGCGCTGCCCGGACGGCTGCCCGGAGCCTGCCGCCGCCTGACTGCCGCTGCTGACTGCCGCCGGCCCGCTCCCGTTGTGTGGCCCGGCGGCATCCGGGCCGTCCGTCCCCGGGCAGGGGAGCGTCCCGGAGCTGTTTTGTGGACGTCGCGGGCTACCCAACGGCATCCGGCCCCGCGGCGGGTCAGGCGTTCGCGGTCTCGGGCCACAGGCCCGCGGTGGCATCCTGCGGTTCGGTGTCCTCGACCTCGGTCTTGAACACGCTCATGCCCCGCGCCTGGTAGTTGGCCACGGCCGCCGGCCCGTCCAGCGAACAGGTATGCACCCAGACGCGCCGCACCGGCGGAAACCCGTCCCAGCGGCCATGCAACTGCCAGGCCTGCCGGATGCCTTCGGTTAGCAGGGCACCGCCGAAGCCGCGGCCGATCGCCTCGGGGAACAGGCCGAAGTACATGATTTCGACGTCGGTGCCGGTCTCTCCGGGCCGGCCCAACAGTTCCACGTAGCCGGCCGGGGCGCCGGCTGTGTACAGCACCCAGGTTTCCGCCCCGGGGGCACGCACTGCCTGTTCCCATTCGCTGCGCGTGAGCACCAGCCGGTCGGCCCAGTTCCAGCTGCTGCCCACGCTGCGGTAGAGGAACTTGCTGAACTCCGGGCTGATCTGCCGCACCCGCACCACGGCGGCATCATCCGGCAGCGGGCGCGAGCCCGGCACCAGCTGGGCCGGATCGGTCTGTTCAAGGTAGGTGGTGGTGACGAGCATGAGGTCATTTAACCATCAGGGAACCGCCGCGGAGGCACGGGCAGCAGTGACCTGTGAGCGCTGAAGGGCCGCGGGCACCGTGGCCCGGCAGGTCCGGGGCGTGTCTGTCCGGGTTACTAGACTTGGGCCGTGGATAGTGCAGATTTCTCCGACGTCCCCCATGCGCCCGCCAGCAGCGACCGGCGGCTGCTGGCGGACCTGGCCGCCGACCTGACCACCCTGGATTACAGCGTGGACGGCGTCGCGGCGCTGCTCGGAACCGAGGCGTGGGAGGCCTTGGACCGCGACCAGCTGGTTCCGGCCGTGCTGGCCACCGCCCGCCTGCTGGAGGATCCGGCACAGGGCCGCCTGGCCGCCGTCGTGCGCCTCTGGCTGTTGGGTCGGAGCGTGCCGCCCGGGCTGCTGGCGCGGGCGTTCCCGCGCACCGGGGTGGACGGGCTCGCCGCCCTCCGGCTGGCCGAGCGCGACGGCGGTGAGTGGCGGGCCGCCGTCGACCTCCGCCCGTACGCCTTCGGCGAGACCGAGCTGTGGGTGGCCAGCGACCTCGGGGCGCACCAGCGGCCCGGCGTCCTTCGGCACGATCACGTCCTGGGCATCGGCCAGGCCTCGCTGACGCTGGCCCAGCTGACCGTCCGCACCGAGGTGGAACGGGCCCTGGATTTGGGCACCGGGTGCGGGATCCAGCTCTTCCACCTGCTGGGCCACGCCCGCCACGCCACCGCGACGGACATCTCGGAGCGGGCGCTGGCCTTCACCCGGTTCAACCTCGCCCTCAACGCCGGCGCCCTCGGGCTGGACCCGGACCACCTGGAGGAGCGGGTCAGCCTGCGGCTGGGCAGCCTGTTGGAGCCGGTGGCGGGGGAACGGTTCGACCTCGTGGTATCCAACCCGCCGTTCGTGATCACGCCGCGTCGCCCGGCCGAACGCGCCGACGAGCAGTTCACCTACCGCGACGGCGGACTGCCCGGCGACGACATCGTGGCCACCCTCTTCCGCTCCCTGCCCTCGGTGCTGGCCGACGGCGGCGTCGCACAGATGCTGGGCAACTGGGAAATTCCGGCGGGCGCGGGCAGCTGGCACGCCCGGTTGGAGCAGTGGCTGGCGCCGGACACCGACGCCTGGGTCATCCAGCGCGAGCAGCTCAGCCCGGCGCAGTATGCGCAGACGTGGCTGCGGGACGCCTCGGTGAACCGCGACCCCGAGCTGTTCGAATCCGCGTACGCCGCCTACCTGGACGATTTCGCGTCCCGGGACGTGGAGGCCCTCGGCTTCGGGCTCGTGTGGCTGCGCCGCTCCCTGCCCGACGCCGCGGCCGCCGCTGCAGGCGCAGGATTGCTGCGGAGGTTCGAGGAGATCACCTATCCGATCGAACAGCCCATCGGCCCGCACCTGGCCGCGGCGGTCGAGCGGGCCGATTGGCTGGCCGAGCACGCCGCGGACTTTGGCCGCCAGCACCTGCGGGCGGCCGAGGACGTGACCGAAGAGCGGCACCAGCGGCCGGGCGCCGAACATCCCGGCGTCATCCTGCTGCGCCAGGGCGCGGGGCTGCGCCGGACCAACCTGATGAGCACCGAGTTGGCCGGGTTCGTTTCCGCGTGCGACGGCGAGCTGGGCGTGGACCAGATCATCGGTGCGCTGGCGGCGCTGTTGGGCCGCGAGGAGCCGGACTTCGCCGGGCAACTCTCCGCCGAAGTGCGGAACCTGGTGGCAGACGGCTTCCTGGTGCCTGCCGGCGAATAGGAAATTGTTGCCGGATTGCAGTCCGGGATTGGCCGGCAGCCCCGCCCGGGAGCGGTGACCGGCATTACACTTACTGATCATGACTAAGGCTTCAAGCACGACGACCGGCCGGGCGGCCACGGCAGCGGCGGTCACTCCGGCCGAGCCGGCGGCCGGAGACAGGGTCAATATCTCCGATGCCCGCGCCATCCGTGCGCTGGCCCATAACGTGCGGCTGAAGGTCATCGAAGAGCTCTTTGATACGCAGCAGCCGGCCACCGCCACGGAGTTGGCGCAGCGGCACGGGCTGACACCCAGCGCCATGAGCTACCACCTGCGGGCGCTGGAAAAGTGGGGATTCGTCAAACGGTGCGTGAACCAGGGCGACGGCCGGGAACGGCACTGGCAGGCCGCCGCCGGACGCCTGGACGTGACCAGCGTG
The DNA here is from genome assembly GCF_059091865.1 of Arthrobacter sp. B0316-1-20. Classification (NCBI taxonomy): domain Bacteria; kingdom Bacillati; phylum Actinomycetota; class Actinomycetes; order Micrococcales; family Micrococcaceae; genus Arthrobacter; species Arthrobacter sp. B0316-1-20. The sequence goes on from NZ_JBNHHC010000006.1 coordinate 270,876, forward strand.
GCGGACAGCCGTGCCGCCACCATGGGCGTGGTGGATGTGGAACTGAACGACCTGCGCGAACGCCTGTCCAAGTACGTCAAACGGGACAAGCAATTGCCGAACCCGGACACCTGGCGGCAGGAGGGGCACCTGGCTGCGCTCAGCACGGGGCGGTTCTACCTGACCGAGGAACAACGGAAGGACCTCGGCCGGCGGATCGGCGAGATCCTGCTGGAATACAGCCCGACGACCAATCCCGAAAACCGGGGAGAAGGGGCGGAAAAGCTGTACTACGTCTTCTCCTTCCTGCCCGGCGACATCGACAACGATTAGGGCCTTGCCGCGGGCATCGGCAGCGGTCCGTTGCCGCGGAGGCAGCCGGCTGCACGCGCTGGCGTTTTCTGTTTCGCGGTACTGTTGCGGCTAACCTAGTGCTGACGGTCCTCCACCCCGCCGGGTTGGGGGACGTATTTACAAGCGCATCAACACCCTTTCTTTACGTAGGAGCACAGTGCCAGCCAAGGCCCGCGAAAAAACCGGTAAGAAACTCGTCATCGTCGAGTCCCCGGCCAAGGGCAAAACCATCGCCGGGTACCTCGGCGAGGGCTTTGAGGTCACGGCTTCCATGGGGCACATCCGTGACCTGCCCCAGCCCTCCGACCTGCCGGCCGAGCTGAAAAAGACGTCGGTCGGCAAGTTCGCGGTGGATATCGAGAACGATTTCGAGCCGTATTACGTGGTGTCTCCGGACAAGAAGAAAAAGGTGTCCGAGCTCAAGTCGATGCTCAAGGACGCCGACGAACTCTATCTGGCAACTGACGGTGACCGCGAGGGCGAAGCCATCGCGTGGCATCTGCTGCAGGTGCTGCAGCCCAAGGTGCCCGTGCACCGCATGACGTTCAGCGAGATTACCCGCGAAGCCCTGCAGCGCGCCCTGACCGAGGTCCGCGAGGTGGACACCGACCTGGTCGACGCCCAGGAGACCCGCCGGATCGTGGACCGGCTCTTCGGCTACGAACTCTCGCCGGTGCTCTGGCGCAAGGTCAAGGCGGGGCTCTCCGCCGGACGCGTGCAGTCCGTGGCTACCCGGCTGGTCGTCGAGCGCGAGCGCGAGCGGATGGCGTTCCGGGCGGCCTCCTACTGGGACCTGGTGGCAACCGTGGCGCCGGAGGACGCGGCCAAGGGCGGGGTGTTCAAGGCGAAGCTGGTCTCGGTCGACGGCAGCCGGGTCGCCGCCGGCAAGGACTTCAACGATCTGGGCCAACTCAAGGCCCGCTCCGCCGTCCATTTGGACGAGGCGGCCGCCACCGCGCTGGCAGACTCCCTGCGCAGCGCCAGCTTCTCCGTCCGCGCGGTAGAGAACAAGCCCTACACCCGCCGGCCGGCGGCGCCGTTCACCACCTCCACCCTGCAGCAGGAGGCGGCCCGCAAGCTTCGGTTCTCCGCGCGCTCGACCATGCAGGTGGCGCAGAAGCTGTACGAAAACGGCTACATCACCTATATGCGTACCGACTCGCCGGCGCTAAGCGATCAGGCCGTGAACGCCGCGCGGCGTCAGGCCTCCGAGCTGTACGGGCCCGAGTATGTCCCGGATGCCCGCCGCGTTTACAAGGGCAAGGACAAGAACGCCCAGGAAGCCCACGAAGCCATCCGGCCCGCCGGTGATTCTTTCCGCACGCCCGGCCAGGTGCGCAGCCAGCTTTCCGGCGACGAGTACCGGCTGTACGAGCTGGTCTGGAAACGCACGGTGGCCTCGCAGATGGCCGACGCCAAGGGATCGACGTCGACCGTGCGGCTCGGCGCCACGGCCGGGGACGGGCGGGACGCGGAGTTCACCGCATCCGGCACCGTCATCACGTTCCCCGGTTTCCTGGCCGCCTATGAGGAGGGCAAGGACGCCGGACGCGAGGACGAGGACGATGCCACCGGCGGGCGCCTGCCGAACCTCGCCAAGGGCGACGCGCTGGACGCGCAGGCGGTCGACGCCGTGGGGCACGAGACATCGGCACCGCCGCGCTACACCGAAGCATCGCTGATCAAGACGCTGGAAGACCGCGGCATCGGCCGTCCGTCCACCTACGCCGCCACCATCTCCACCATCATGGACCGCGGCTACGTCCGCACCCGCGGCTCCGCCCTGGTTCCGAGCTGGATCGCGTTCTCCGTGGTACGGCTGCTGGAGGAGTACTTCAGCGACTACGTCGACTATGACTTCACGGCGGAACTCGAAGAGGACCTGGACCGCATTGCCCGCGGCGAGGCCAGCCGGACCGAGTGGCTCTCCGGCTTCTACTACGGGGACCGCAAGGAAACCGGCCTGAACACCGTGGTGAACGACCTGGGCGAAATCGACCCGCGCCGGATCAATTCGATCGAGATTGCCGAGGGAATCACCCTGCGGGTGGGCAAGTTCGGCCCGTATCTGGAACGCAACGGCGAGGGCGACGGCGAGGAGCCGGAGCGGGCCAATGTCCCCGACGACCTGGCTCCGGACGAGCTGACCCCGGAGAAAGCCCTCGAGCTGATGGAAACCCAGGGGCCTGGCGAGCGCGAGCTTGGAAAGGACCCGGAGACCGGCCGGACGATCGTGGCCAAGGAAGGCCGTTACGGCGCCTACGTCACCGAGGTGATCCATGAGCCGACGGCCGAGGAACTGGCCGCGCAGCCGGTGGAGTATTACAAGAACGGCAAGCCCAAGCCGCCGAAGAAGCCGGCCAAGGTCAGGCCTCGCACCGGTTCCCTGTTCAAGTCGATGAGCGTGGACACCGTCACCCTCGAGGACGCGCTGAAGCTCTTGAGCCTGCCGCGGGTGCTCGGCACCGATGCCGAGGGCACCGAAATCACCGTGCAGAACGGACGCTTCGGCCCGTACCTGAAGAAGGGCAGCGACTCGCGGTCGATCGGCTCCGAGGAGGAAATCTTCACCATCACGCTGGAACAGGCGCTGGAAATCTACGCGCAGCCGAAGACCCGCGGCGGCCGCACCGCCGCCGCACCGCTGGCCGAGTTCGGCGTGGACCCGGTGTCGGAGAAGAACATCGTGGTCAAGGACGGCCGGTTCGGCCCCTACATCACCGACGGCGTCACGAACATCACGGTGCCGCGCGCCACCAGCATCGAAGAGCTGACACGAGAGCAGGCCATCGAACTGCTGGCGGAGAAGCGCGCCAAGGGACCGGCGAAACCGGCGGCGAAGAAGCCGGTACGGCGCAAGGCCGCCGCCAAGAAGTAGCGGCCGCCGCGGGCCGCTGCCCGCGGCGGCCGGGGCCGGACCCGGTGCCCGTTTGCGGTGCCCGTGCCGCAGGCCTGCATAATATGAACATGCGTCTGGGCGTTCTCGACATCGGTTCCAACACGGTGCATTTGTTGTTGGTGGATGCCCGCCCGGGTGCCCGGCCGGTGCCATTCGCCTCGCACAAGCGGCCGCTGTCGCTGGTGGCGTATCTGGATGCCGACGGCAGTATCAGCGAAGAGGGCCAGCAGGAACTCATCGGCTTTATCCGAGAAGCCTGGCGGTTCGCCGGGCTGCACGGAGCCGAAGACATGCTGGCCTTCTGCACCTCCGCCATCCGCGAAGCGACCAACGGCAGGGCAGTATTGGACCGGGTCAAGGCGGAAGCCAATGTCACGCTGCAGGAGCTGACCGGCCCCGAGGAGGCCGGCATGACTCTGGTGGCCGTCCGCCGCTGGTACGGCTGGGGGTCGGGCACAATCCTGGACCTGGACATCGGCGGCGGCTCCTTCGAGATGGCCATCGGCCATGACGAACTGCCCGAACACGCCGTGTCGGTGCCGCTGGGAGCGGGCCGGCTGACCCGGGAGTGGCTGCCCGAGGACCCCCCGAGCGTGAAGAGCATCAAGGACCTGTACGGGTATATCCGCGAGACGCTGGCTCCCGCGGTCGAAGAAATTTCTGCCCACGGCCGGCCGGACATGGTGGTCGGAACCTCCAAGACCTTCCGCTCGCTGGCACGGATCGCCGGGGCCGCACCCTCGGCCGCCGGCCCGTACGTGCGGCGGGAACTGCACCGCACGGACCTGTCCCTGTGGACGCGGCGGCTGGCCGCCATGCCGGTCAGCGACCGTGTCAATCTTCCGGGTGTCTCGATGGTGCGGGCGCCGCAACTGCTCGCCGGGGCGATGGTCGCCGAGGCGGCGATGGAGATGTTTGAGACCGAGACGCTGCAGATCTGCCCGTGGGCGCTGCGCGAGGGGCTGATCCTCAAACGCTTCGATCACCTGCTCTACGACAGCGACGCCCCGGTCAGTCCCGTGGGCACCATGCTGGTGCGGCAGGCGCTGGAGCCGGCCCCCGCCGTCGAGAAGGTGGGCAGTTAGCAGCCGCGGCGCAAAACCGCGGACACGTCACGCGGCAGGGCTGCGGTGGAGGGCTTAAATGGCGACGCCGGCGAACGTTGCGGTCGGTTGGGGGAGTCAACCGCTGTTCGCCGGCGCCTGGACCGAAACCAGCAGATCCGGTCCATCATCACTCGCACCTTGATGAGGTGTTTAAGACACTAGACGGCGACCTTGGGACAACGCCGTTAAACACCTGAACGGCACCTGTGAGTTCTTCCCCGCCGGTGTGCGCGGGGGCCCGAACGACGGCACGCGCCGGATGACGGCACCATGATTCAATGGCAGACATGACTGCTGACGCCACGGAAACACCAACCGCACGCCGCATCGCTTTCCTGGGCTGTGGGTCCATGAACGAGGCCATCCTGGCCGGGCTGCTGGCCTCCGGAACACCGGCAGAACACGTGACGGCGACGGTGCGCCGCAGCGAACGCGCCGCTGAACTGCGCGGACGTTATCCCGGCCTGACGGTGCTGGCGGAACAAGACGACCCGGGCGCCAACGCCCATGCGGTGCAGGGCGCCGACGTAGCCGTGCTGGGGGTGAAGCCGGCGGGCATCGCGGACCTGTGCCGGACCATTGCGCCGGCTTTGGAGAAGCGGACCGTATTGGTTTCCGTGGCTGCGGCAGTCACCATTGCCGCGATGGAAGCTGCCCTGCCGGAAGGCCAGCCGCTGGTGCGCAGCATGCCCAACACGCCGCTCAAGGTGCGCCGCGGGGCGGTCGGCGTCTCCGCCGGCAGCCACGTGAGCGATGCCCAGCTGGAGGCCGCCCGCGAAGTATTCGCCGGCGCCGGCACAGTCGTCGTGGTTCCGGAACACCAGCTGGACGCGGTGTCCGCGGTCAGCGGTTCCGGCCCCGCCTATGCTTTCTACCTGGCCGAAGCGATGGCCGCCGCCGGCGTGGAGCTGGGCCTGGAACCGGAGCTGTCGATGACGCTGGCCCGTGAGACCGTGGCCGGCGCGGGCATCATGCTCGCTGCGCCGGATGCCGACCCGGCGGTCATGCGCCGTGCCGTCACCAGCCCGAACGGCACCACGGAGCGCGCCATCGCCTCCTTCGACGACGACGGGCTGCCGCAAGTGATCGCGCGCGGTGCCGCGGCCGCTGCCGAACGGGCGGCCGAACTCTCGCGCGAGCTGGCCTGAGCCGTAAGGGGGCCTGGATCCGCTGGACTTGCGGGCGGCCCCGCTACGGGCGGCCCCGCTACGGGCGGGCCGCGAAACGCTCCAGCAGGTCCACGTGTCCGGAGACGATCAGCATGTCGCGGCTGGAGACCTTGGTTTCGGGCCGCGCATAGGTGAAGTCTTCGCCGGGCGACTTTACGCCCACCACCGTGACGCCGTACCTGGAGCGCACCTGCGACTCACCCAGCGTGAAGCCCTGGGTCTCCTTCGGGGGGTACATCTTGACGATGGCGAAACCGTCGTCGAACTCGATGAAGTCCAGCATCCGGCCGCCCACCAGGTGCGCGGCGCGGCGGCCGGCGTCGGCCTCCGGGTAGATGACATGGTTGGCGCCGATGCGCGAGAGGATCTTGCCGTGCGACGGTGTGATGGCCTTGACCCAGAGGTGCTCGATGCCCAGGTCCACCAGGTTCACGGTGATCAGCACCGAGGACTCGATCGAGGTGCCGACACCGACGACGGCGGAGCTGAACTCCTGGGCGCCCAGTTGGCGCAGCGCGTCGATGTTCGTGGCGTCGGCCTCCACCACGTGGGTCAACTGCCCCGACCACTTCTGCACCAGGGCCGGATCACGTTCGATCGCCAGCACCTCGCGGCCCTGCTTGACCAGTTGTTCCGCGGTCGAGGAACCGAAGCGGCCCAGACCGACCACCAGCACGGGCGCGTTGTGGGCGGGACGTCTGTTCGATGCGGACTTGTCAGCCAATGATGGGCCTCTCTTCGGGGTAGTGGAACAGCTGGCGGCGCTCGCGCAGCGCCAGGGCGGCGGCCAACGTAATGGTGCCGACGCGGCCGGCGAACATCAGGGCGCAGAGCACGTATTTGCCCTCGGGCGGCAGCTCGGCGCTCAGGTTGGTGCTCAGCCCGACGGTGGCGAACGCGGAAATGACCTCGAACAGCACTCGGTCCAGGCTTTCGCCGGTGAGGGCCAGCAGCAGGCCGGCGGCGAAGGCCACCAACGTGGCACCCATGACGATCACCGAGATGGCCACCCGCATGGCGCCTTCGGGGATGGTCCGGCCATGGACCTTCACGTCCCGGTCGCCGCGGGCCTCGGCTGCGATGGCCAGGAACACGATCGCGATGGTCGTGACCTTGATGCCGCCTGCGGTCGAGGCGGAACCGCCGCCGGCGAACATCAGGGCATCGGAAAAGAGCATGGTGGACGGCTCGATGTCGTTCATGTCCACCAGGTTGAAGCCGAGCGAGCGGGTCATCACGGACGCGAACGTTGCATGCAGGACCTTGTCCCAGGTGCTCATGCCGCCCAGGGTCTCCGGGTTGCTCCACTCCATGGCGCCCCAGACCAGGGCGCCTACCACCAGCAGGATCAGGGACACCTCGACCGTGAGCTTGGTGTGCAGGTTCCATTTGCTGAAGCGCCAACCGCGCTCCAGGAGCACCATGACCACCGGGAACCCGAGGCTGCCCAGGAACCCGCCGACCATCAGCGGCAGCAGGATCCACTCGTCGGTCTCGTAGGGGACCAGGCCATCGGAGTGCGGGGTGAACCCCGCATTGTTGAACGCCGAGATGGCATAGAAGATGCCGTGCCAGGCGGCCTGGGGAAAGGATTCGCCGAGCATCAGGAAACGGGGGATCAGCACCAGGGCGAGCACCACCTCGATGATCACCGAGGTGGTGATCACGATGCGCAGCAGCGCGCCGACCTCGCCCAGGCGGCCCGCGTTGCTCATGGCGGACTGGGCGATCAGCTTGCCGCGCACGCCCAGCCGCTTGCTCACCATGAGCGCCAGCAGCGAGGCCAGCGTCAGCGTGCCGAGGCCGCCGATGAAGATGCCCAGCAGGATCACGGCCTGGCCGAGGAAGGTCCAGTGGCCGGCGGTGGACACCACGGTCAAGCCCGTGACGCAGACCGCCGAGACTGCCGTGAAGAAGGCGTCATGCAGCGGCGTGATGACCCCGTCCCGGGCCGCGGCGGGCAAGGACAGCAGCCCGGTGAAGACCAGGATCACCGCCACGTAGACGATCAGCGCCAGCCGTGCCGGGGAACTGTTGGCAACGCTGTCCACGAAGTCGCGGAGCGTGCGCAAAAGCGAGAATCGTTCGTGTTCCCGCCCGGCTAGCCATGACGGCTGCTGTCTGGTCATCCCGATCGCTTCTGTCCGGCTCCGAAATCGCTGACTTGCTCCTTGCAGTAGTAAATCATCAATTGATCGCACGGGGCGCGGGAAGAATGCGCGCGCACCGGTGCTTTCGCGTAGCCTGTCTGTGATGTCAGCGACCCCAGTTCCCGCGGTTCCCACTCTGGCGGTGTGGAGTGAATCCGTCTTGGCCTACAATTTCGGCGCGCATCATCCCATGTCCCCGATCCGGTTGGACCTGACGGCCAGGCTGGCTGACGAATTCGCCATCTTCCACCGCCCGAACGTCACGTTGGCCGCAGCCGAAATCGCCGGCGACGCGGCACTGCAGACCGTGCACGACCCGGCTTACGTGGCCGCGGTGAAGGCGGTCAGTGAAAACCCGGACGCCATCGACGACGAGCGCGGCCTGGGCACCGAAGACGATCCGGTGTTTCCAGGCATGCACACCGCCAGCGCCCGAATCGCCGGGGCCTCGCTGCAGTCCGCGGCCGCGATCCTGGACGGCTCGGCGCTGCATGCGGTGAACTTCGCCGGCGGCATGCATCACGCCGCGCGCGGCAAGGCCAGCGGGTTCTGCATCTACAACGACTGCGCCCTGGCCATCCAGCACCTGCTGGATAACGGCGTGCAGAGGGTCGCGTACGTCGACGTCGACGCGCACCACGGCGACGGCGTCCAGTCGATCTTCTACAACGACCCGCGGGTGCTGACCATCTCCCTGCATGAAACCGGCACCCACCTGTTCCCGGGGACGGGCTTCGCGAACGAGAGCGGGGGCCCGGAGGCACCGGGCAGTTCCGTCAACGTCGCCATGCCGCCCCGCTCCGGCGACGCGGCCTTCCTGCGGGCCTTCCACGCGGTGGTGCCGCAGCTGGTAAGGGCCTTCGCCCCCGAAGTTATCGTCAGCCAGCACGGCTGCGACAACCATGCCCGCGACCTGCTGAGCAGTCTTAGGCTGAGCGTGGATGCCCAGCGGCAAATGATGCTGGACACGGCCGACCTGGCGCGCGAGGTCTGCGGCGACCGCTGGATCGCCACGGGCGGCGGCGGCTACGACGTCTTCAATGTGGTGCCCCGGTCCTGGACGCACATGCTCGCCATTGTTTCCGGCCGGGCCATTCCGTTGCACAGCGAGGTGCCGCAGTCCTGGCATGACTACGTCGAGGTGCGGTACGGCCAGCAGGCACCGCTGTACATGGGCGACGACGCCGACCTGTGGTGGCGCTCGTGGGAGGTCGGCTATGACCCCAACGACGGCGTGGACCGCACCGTGATGGCCACCCGCAAGGAAATTTTCCCCTACCACGGGCTCGATCCCTGGTTCGATTAGGCCGTTACTGGGTTTGCCAGGCCCCCAGCGGGTGGGGCGGCAGACCATGGCCGGGCGGCCGCGCCAGACGCAGTCGTGCACCGAACCCGGTATAGAGATTCTGCCCTGCCCGGCGCCGGGACCAACGCCGGGGGTGTGCCCCGGAGCATATATGCGGTTAGGGTAATGCAATGGCCATCGATGATGTCTTTGCAGTGATTGCCGAAGGTACCCGCCGGGACATACTCGGCTCGCTCCGTGACGGCGACAAGGCGGTTGGCGAACTGGTCGAAGAGCTGGAGGTGAGCCAGCCGACCGTCTCCAAGCACCTGAAGGTGCTGCGCGAAGCCGGACTCGTGTCCATGCGCGCCCAGGGCCAGAAGCGCTACTACTCGCTGCAGACCGGGCCGCTGCAGCATGTGGCCGACTGGATCATCGGGTTCGGGGTCGATGTCCTGCCCGCCGCCGAGGCGGGGCCTGTGTCGCCCGCGGTGGCAGCTGCCGTCGTCGCCCCGCAGGAACCCGCGCATGCCGTGACGGGGCGGAGCCTCGAGGTTCCGGTTCCCGCCAACCTCAGCCGCTCCCTCGGCCAGGCGGCGAACAAGGCAACGACCAAGGCCGCGGACATCTTCGCGCATCTGCCCAAACTGCCGCGCCGCCGCCGCGGCTGAGCGGCGGCCACGGTGCCGATGTGAGCGGCGGCCCCGGGTGCCGGTGCCCGGCGACCCCGGAGCCGTTGCGCGCGGCAGCCCGGCCTCGAGCGCAGGCGGCTCACGCGGCGGCAGCCCGGCGGAGTACCAGAGGGGCCACCCGTGCGGGGACGCGGAGGGCCCCGGGCCGTGATGAGCCGCACATTCGGGCCCCGACGGGTGGGCGCGTTCGCCCGTGACGGCCGGCACTTTCCGCCCTGCCACCCCGCCCAGCGGTGCCGGAACTGCCCCGTTCAGTGCGACAAACCGGCCGACTGTACCGCCGTCCGGCGCGTTACGAGGTGGTTCGGCGATGTGTCAGGTGTGTTTCTTAGATCCCGCTTCTTATGGTTTTCTGTGTGAGGGCCCGCAGCAACCTGAGTGCCCCCATACGTCAGCTAGTGAAGGGACGCACCCATGGATGCCCACCTGCTTGAAGTCCGCGACGAAGTCTTCCGGCGCAACCCAGGCGAAACGGAATTCCACCAGGCCGTCACCGAAGTCTTCGAAACCCTCGAGCCGCTGGCCGCCCGGCACCCCGAATATTCCGACGCCGCCATCCTGCAGCGCATCTGCGAGCCGGAACGCCAGATCATCTTCCGCGTGCCCTGGGTGGACGACGCCGGCAACGTCCAGATCAACCGCGGCTTCCGCGTGGAGTTCAACTCCGCGCTTGGCCCCTACAAGGGCGGACTGCGCTTCCACCCCTCGGTCTACCTGGGCATCATCAAGTTCCTCGGCTTCGAGCAGATCTTCAAGAATGCCTTGACCGGCATGCCCATCGGCGGCGGCAAGGGCGGGTCCGACTTCGATCCGCGCGGCCGGTCCGACGGCGAGGTCATGCGCTTCTGCCAGTCCTTCATGACGGAGCTCTACCGCCACATCGGCGAATACACTGACGTTCCGGCCGGGGACATGGGCGTGGGCACCCGCGAAATCGGCTACCTGTTCGGCCAGTACAAGCGCATCACCAACCGCTACGAGTCAGGCGTCCTCACCGGCAAGGGCATCGGCTGGGGCGGCTCGCTGGTCCGCCCGGAAGCCACCGGGTACGGCGCGGTGCTGTTCGCGCAGGAAATGCTCAAAACCCGCGGGCAGAGCCTGGACGGGCAGCGCGTGGCCATCTCGGGCTCCGGCAACGTGGCCATCAACGCCGTCGAAAAGGCGCAGGAACTCGGCGCCACGGTCGTCACCGCCTCCGACTCCGGCGGCTACATCGTCGACGAGGCCGGCATCGACGTCGAACTCCTGCGCCAGATCAAGGAAGTCGAGCGGGGCCGCATTTCGGAGTACGCCGAGCGCCGCGGCTCGGCCGTGCACTACGTGGCCGACGGCAACATCTGGGACGTCGACTGCACCGTGGCGCTGCCGTGCGCCACCCAGAACGAGCTGGACGAGAAATCCGCCCGGCGCCTGGTGGAGTCCGGGCTGGTCGCCGTCGCCGAGGGCGCCAACATGCCGTGCACGAGCGAAGCGGCCTCCATCTTCCAGGACGCGGGCCTGCTGTTCGGCCCGGGCAAGGCCGCGAATGCCGGCGGCGTGGCCACCTCGGCCCTGGAGATGCAGCAGAACGCCAGCCGCGACGCCTGGACCTTCGAGTACACGGAGCAGCGCCTGGCGGACATCATGGTCGGCATCCACGACCGCTGCGCCGAGACCGCCGAGGAATATGGCATGCCCGGCAACTACGTGGCGGGCGCGAACATCTCCGGCTTCAAGAAGGTAGCCGACGCCATGCTCGCCCTGGGCCTCATCTAAGGCAGCCCACACAGCCAAGCACTGATGACGACGACGGTGCCCGCCACGGCGGGCACCGTTTCGTTCTGGTGCGCACGGGTCATCCCGCGGGTCCGGCCAGGCTTGACGGACCGGCCCGGCCTCCGCGGCGGCGGGACGCCCCGAGTAAGCTCACCCCATGGTGCAAAGACTCATCGGGCTGGACATCGGCGGCAGCAAGACACACGGCATCCGGCTGGACGACGGCTTGCCGGTCGCCGAAGCCACGGCGGGCAGCGCCAACGTGCAGAACGCCAGCCCCGCCCAGGCCGCCGCGGCCCTGGCCGAGGTCTTCGGCCGGCTCGGCGCGCCCGGGATCACGGCGGTGTATGCAGGGGCAGGCGGGATCGACACCGAGGGCGACGCGGCGGCGCTGCGCGCCCTGATCGCCTTGCTGGCCCCCGGGGCGGTCGTCCATGTTGTCCACGACACCCGCCTGGTGCTCGCCGCCGGACGCCTCCGCACCGGGATCGGCGTGGTCGCAGGAACCGGATCGTCGGTGTGGGGCATCAACGAGGCCGGGCTTGAGGTCCGCGCCGGCGGCTGGGGGCACCTGTTGGGCGATGAGGGCAGCGGCTACTGGCTGGGGCGGGAAGCCGTCCGGCACGCACTCTCCCGCCTGGATGCGGGCCTGCGGCGGGACCGGCTCACGGACCTGCTGCTGGACGACTGCGGGCTTCAGGAGCCGGCCGAGCTGATAGCGCTGTTCCACTCGGCGAAAACCGACCGGCGGTTTTGGGCGGGCAAGTCCCGCCTGGTGGTGGCCGCCGCCGAAGGCGCCGATCCGGCGGCGGAGGCGATCGTCGACCGCGCGGCCGCCGACCTGGCCGGCCAGATTGCCCTGGTCGCCCGGCGGCTGGGCATGGGCGGCCCGGTGGTGCTCGGCGGCGGGCTGGGCATGAACGTCCCGCGGTTCCAACGCTCGCTCGCCGCCGCACTGGAATCGCACGGGATCGCAGACCTCCGCACGCTGGACCGGGAGCCGGTCTTCGGCATCGATGTGCTGGCCGGCCTGGCCTGAGCGCGGCCGGCGCCCCACACCTGCGGCTGTAGGGACCGGGCGCCCCGCCGTCGTCATAATCTGTCATGTCCCGGGCCCGCGTTTTCCTTCCCCCGCGGATCGGGCGTACAGTTCCGGGTATGACGACTCGTTGGTATGCGTATTTTGCGTTGGCTCTGGAGGGGCCTGACGTAACCGCTTAGCGCCTACGCATACCAACCTTCAGAGCCAACAGGGCAGAGATGATTCTCTGCCCTTCGCCATTTCTCCGGCGGGTTCTGTAGCGAAGTCCCGCCGCCAACAGACGGGACACCGACCATGAATTCAGCAGCCAACCAGCTTTTGGAAACCGAAGCGCCGACGCCGGCCGGCGTCGAGGCCGCCGACCCGGCCTCGCCGCGCAGCACGAACAACCTGCGGGTGGGCGGCTTCAGCCCGCTGCCGTCACCGGGCGAGGTGCTGCAGGAACAGCCCTTGACCGCCGAGGCGGCTGCCGTCGTCGCCCGCGGCCGGGAGGACGTCCGGGCGGTCATGGACGGGGTGGACGACCGGCTCCTGGTGATCGTGGGACCGTGCTCGATCCACGACACCGCGGCGGGCCTGGACTACGCGCGCCGCCTGGCGCAGGTGGCACGTGAGCACCGCGAAGAGCTGCTGATCGTGATGCGCACGTACTTCGAGAAGCCGCGGACCACGGTGGGCTGGAAGGGGCTGATCAACGACCCGCGGCTGGACGGCTCCCATGACATCGCCGCCGGCCTGCGGCTGGCGCGGACGTTCCTGCTGGAGGTGGCGGAGCTCGGCCTGCCGGTGGCCACGGAGTTCCTGGAACCGATCAGCCCGCAGTACCTGGCGGACCTGGTCAGCTGGGGAGCGATCGGTGCGCGCACCACCGAAAGCCAGATCCACCGCCAGTTGGTCTCGGGGCTCTCCATGCCGGTGGGGTTCAAGAACGGTACGGACGGCGGGCTGCAGGTTGCGCTCGACGCCTGCCACGCAGCGGCCGCGGCACAGGTGTTCCTGGGGATCGACGGCGAGGGACGGGCGGCGCTGGTCTCCACCAACGGCAACCCCGACGCCCACGTGATCCTGCGCGGCGGCGCAAGCGGCCCGAACTACGGAGCCCAAGAGGTGGCGGCGGCGTCCGCGGCGCTGGCGGAAGCCGGCCTGAATCCGCGGTTGATCGTGGACGCCAGCCACGCCAACAGTGGCAAGAGCCACCACCGCCAAGCCGAGGTGGCGCTGGAGATCGCCGCGCAGGTCGAAGCTGGCGGCAGCGCCATCGCCGGCCTGATGCTGGAGAGCTTCCTGGTGGGCGGGGCACAGAAACTGGAGGTGTCCCAGGACGGCGGGGGAGCGGCGTTGGTTTACGGGCAGAGTGTCACGGATGCCTGCATGGAGTGGGACGTCACGGCGGATGTGCTGGCCCAGCTGGCCTCGGCCGCGGGGAATCGCGCCACGAAAGCGGCCTGAGGGTAAAAGGCCGTGCTTGCTTAAAATGCTTAAGCTACAGTGTGCACTTTCACTTTTGCCACAACAGCCTCTAAAGTATCTAGGAAGACGGTTGTTGGGGCGGGGCAAGGCGGCACGCCGCCGGTGTTGCTTACAGTAAAGGAACAGTGCGTAATGGCTGACGAGAACAATTTCTCGAGTGTGCGCTTCTTGACGGTGTCGGAAGTGGCCGCGGTCATGCGCGTGTCCAAGATGACCGTTTACCGCTTGGTGCATTCGGGCGAGATGCCCGCCGTGCGCTTTGGACGTTCCTATCGGGTGCCCGAATCGGCCGTGGAGGAGTACCTGCGTGGCGCCGTGATCGACCGGGAGACCGGGACGGCCTGACGCTCCGGAGTGGGCCGGCTGCCGTCCGGCGGTCAAAGCGGGGGGCGCGGAGGCGGTACCCTGTTAAGGAACGTTTTACGTCATCGTCGAAAACCGTGAGTTGACGTGTGCCCCGCCGGGCACCGGCAGCTGACGAAACTATCAGTGAATGAGGGACTCGTGGGTTCAGTTATCAAGAAGCGCCGCAAGCGTATGGCCAAGAAGAAGCACCGTAAGCTGCTTCGCAAGACCCGTCACCAGCGCCGCAACAAGAAGTAGGACCGACAACCGGTTCCCTTTTCTTCCAAGGCCCGCCAGGAAACTGGCGGGCCTTGTGCCGTTAACCGGTTTTCATCCCCGCCGGCGTGGGTCCGGCCGTTACGCCGCCGGTCGCCGGAATCTGTTGACCCCGCGCCAGAGACCGTAGACCGCGCCGGCACCGGTGGCGGCCTTGAGGCCCAAGGTGGCCGCCCGCCGGCCGCTCCTGTAGTCGTAGACCGGCCAGTTGTTCTCCCGGGCGTGCCGGCGCAGCCTGGCGTCCGGGTTGATCGCCACCGGGTTGCCCACCAGGGTCAGCAGCGGGACGTCGTTGTAGGAGTCGCTATAGGCCCAGCAGCGCGCCAGGTCCAAGCCTTGGCGGATGGCCAACTCCTCGACCGCGATAGCCTTGGCCGGCCCGTGCAGGATGTCCCCGATGAGTCGTCCGGTGTAGGCGCCGTCTTCGGTTTCACCCACCGTGCCCAGGGCGCCCGTCAGGCCCAGCCGGTCGGCGATGACGGCGGCCACTTCAACCGGCGTGGCCGTGACCAGCCAGACCTTGCGGCCCACCCGCAGGTGTTGGTCCGCCAGGGCCCTGGTCCCGGGCCAGATCTTGGAGGCGATGACTTCGTCGTAGACCTCGTCGCCCAGTTGTTTGACGTCGTCGCTCAGCAGGCCGGTGGCAAGGGCCAGTGCCGTGTCGCGGATCGACTGGATGTCCTTGAGGTTCTCACCCCGCATCAGGAAGCGGGCCTGTTTGAAGCCGAAACCGGCAGCGTCGCGCATCCGGAAGGCGCCGCTCTGATACATCTTGCGGGCCACGTGGAACAGGCTGGCGCCGCGCATCAGGGTGTTGTCGACGTCGAAAAATGCCGCTTCCGTCCCCGGGTCCGTGGAGACCGAGGCGCGCTGTGCATGGCCGGCGGCGGTCTTGGGCATGCTTCGAGTCTAACGAGGCGCCGGAGATTGTCCGTTCAGCGCCACCGGCCGCTACCGTGGAAGGCATGACTGGATCCGACACGCGCCCCGGGCACGAACTGGTGCTGCTGACCAAACCCGGCTGCCATCTGTGCCAGGCGGCACGGGAGACCGTCGGGAGCGTTGCGGGGGAGCTCGGTCTCGCCTGGGAAGAGAAGAACATCCTCGAGGACCCCGAGCTCGAACGGCGCTTCGCCGAGGAGATCCCCGTGGTCATGATCGACGGCGTCCAGCGGGACTTCTGGCACATCGATCCGGACCGGCTGCGACGGCTGCTCACACAGTAGTCCGGGGCGGCCCGGCCGGCGTCACAGGAGTTGGAGAGCGGCGCGGGGGAGCTTAATCTTGGGGGGACACAAGCCTGCGGTTGGACAGCCGCCGGCGGCACCCAGGACCCGGAACGGCTGGAAACGGCACGGCCGGAGCCCCGCAGCAGGCATCGGAGCGACAACAGTGACCCACCTCCCGGATACCGAGGCTGCCAAGCCATCCGGCCACGAGATCCCGCCGGCCGCGCTCGCACGCCTGACCATCTACCTCCGGGCCCTGAATTCGCTGGTGTCCGAGGGCACGGAACGCATATCGTCCGAGCAACTGGCCGAGGCCGCCGGCGTGAGCCCGCCCACCCTGCGCAAGGACCTTTCCTACCTCGGGTCGTTCGGTACCCGCGGCGTGGGCTACGACGTGCGGCTGGTCGGCCAGGAGATTGCCGCGGCCCTGGGGCTCACCCAGGACTGGAAAGTCGCGATTGTCGGCATCGGCAACCTGGGCCGGGCCCTGGCCGGTTACTCCGGATTCACCACCAAGGGCTTCGGAGTCGTGGCGCTCTTCGACGCGGATCCGCAGGTCATCGGGTCGGAGGTCTCCGGGATGCGCGTCAGCCCGATCGGTGACTTGGAACTTATCCTGCGCCAGACCGGCACCAACATGGCGGTCCTGGCCGTGCCCGCCGGCGCGGCCCAGGGGCTCTGCGACCGGCTCGTCGAAGCCGGCGTCACGAGCATTCTCAGCTTCGCGCCGGCGGTGCTGCAGGTTCCGCCATCCGTGCAGCTGCGCAAGGTGGACATGGCCACCGAACTGCAGATCCTGGCGTACCACGCGCAACGGGCGCAGACGACGGAGCACGGCTGAACACTGCTGCGCCCCGCCGGGTTCCGGCCGTCAGGCGGCCGGAACCCGCTCCCGGTCAGCGGCCGTAGACGCCGAACTTGTGCGCCTTGGTGGCCTGGAAGAACCTGTTCGACGCCGGCAGGAACAGCAGCACGATCGCCGCGATGCCCAGCAGCACGGACAAGGTGCCGAACCAGATGTTGAAGAGTCCGAACAGCGAGAGCGCGGCGAACACCGCCCCGGTGATGCGGGCCCAGTTCTTGCCCGCCTTCACGCCGAAGGCCACCATCAGGTACAGCCCGACGGCGATCACCGCGGTGATGACGATGAACACTCCTGCCGTACCGCTCATCATTTCCGCCAGCTCGGCGTCGGAGAACTGGCCGCCCTGCTCGCCCAGGGCTTCGCGGACCGACGGGTCGTTGAGCACCATCGCCATGGTGCCGTCCAGATTCGCCAGTTCCGTCAGCATTTCAATGGCGGTCAGCACGGCGGCAGCAATGATCAACCAGAAGGCAATGACGACCTCGCGCGGCGCCGTGGGTTTGGCGGCGGTCTGCGCCTGCCCGCCGGGGTAGCCGTACTGGCCGGGCACGGCGTTCTGGTAGCCGTACGGGGACTGCCCGTACTGCTGGCCGTACGGGGACTGCCCCTGCTGGCCCTGGCCGTAGGGCTGCTGCCCGTACTGTTGTCCATACTGGGGTCCGGACTGCGGCGGGTTCTGCCCGTACTGTCCGTACTGCGGGGCGTTTTGCCCGTAGGGAGGCTGCTCCGAGCCGGGCTGCTGAGGCGCGTTCTGGCCGTATTGCGGCAGGTTCTGCCCGTACCGGGGCTGTTCCTGGCCTCCGGGCCGGCCCTCCCCGTCACCGGGCTGGTTCGGTTCGTTTACTGGGGTGCTCATGGCCGGTTCCTTTTCATCTCATCCACACGGGTCGCCCTCGGTGCGGCCGGCCTGCGCGCCGGCCGCAGAGGTGCTTGGCAGCTGTTAAGGCAACACTACAATGCAGGCCAGTGCCGCGACGGTCGGCCGGAAGGATGATTTTCTTCCCGGCCAGCCGGCGGGGCCAGACACTACACCCCCACGGGCGGACAGCGGGGCTTTTGGGCAAACACCGGCGGTTTGAGACACTTGTACCCATGCCCGAAGCTACCGTCCACCTGCTCCGCCACGGCGAGGTCCACAACCCCGACCGCGTGCTTTACGGCAGGCTGCCGAGCTTCAGGCTGTCCGCGCTGGGCCAGGAAATGGCCGAGTGTGCCGCGGGCTACTTTTCCGAACGCCGCGACGACGGCGCCAGGATCAGCTACCTGGTGGCCTCGCCGTTGGACCGGGCCCAGGAGACCGCGGCCCCGACCGCCAAGGCGCTTGGCCTCGAGATCGTCACCGACGAGCGGATCATCGAAGCCGAGAACCACTTCGAGGGGCTGGCGGACATCCGCTCGCACCTGAACCAGCCCCGGCACTGGCCGCACCTCTACAATCCCTTCCGGCCGTCCTGGGGGGAGCCGTACGCGGCGCAGGCCGCCCGGATGCGCGAGGCCATCGACGACGCCCGCCGGATAGCCGTGGAACGCGGCGGGGAGGGCGCCGAGGCGGTCCTGGTCAGCCACCAGCTCCCCATCTGGGTGACCCGGCTGGCCGCCGAGGGCAAACGGCTCTGGCATGATCCCCGCCGCCGCCAGTGCACGCTGGCCTCGGTGACTTCCCTGGAGTTCGACGGCGGCCGCCTCGCCGGGGTGCGCTACGCCGAGCCGTGCGCCCACCTCCTGCCCGGTGCGGCGAACCTGCCCGGAGCATAATAGAATTACTACGCGTTGTAGAAGTGGGACACCCCCAACCCCACGAAGAAAAGTGTGACTGTGACTGCCGATAACCCCCGTTCGTTCAATCGCCGTACCGCGTTCAAAGTCGGTGCGGGGCTGCTGGGCGCCCTGTCGCTCGCCGCCTGTTCCGTCGAGGATCCGTTGGCCCAGCAGGCCAACGCCGGCGACAACAAGAACTACATCGCCGGCGACGGCTCGGTCACCGAGTACGCGCCCGACTCGCGCGGCGAACCCGTCCAGCTGACCGCCAAGCTCTTTGACGGCACCACCGTCGATGCGGCCGACTGGGCCGGCCAGGTGACGGTCCTTAACTTCTGGTACGCCTCCTGCGCGCCCTGCCGGCTGGAAGCTCCGGACCTGCAGGCGCTGAGCGAGGAATTCGCCGACGGCGCCCGGTTCTACGGCGTCAACATCCGGGACGAGCGCCCCACGGCAGAGGCCTTCGAGCGCAACTTCGGGGTGACGTACCCCAGCTTCATGGACAAGAACGGCGACGTCCTGCTGGCGATGACCGCCTACGTGCCCCCGCAGGCCGTGCCCACCACGCTGGTGCTGGACAAGGAGGGCCGCGTCGCCGCCCGGATCCTGGGCGTGGCGGACAAGGGCACGCTCCGGGCCCTGATTAAAGACGCAGTGGCCGCCTAGCAATGGGGTGGGCGACGGCCGCGCTGCCGATGACTGTGGGCGGCGCCTTCGGCGACACGGTGCTCAACGGCTCCGTGCTGCTGGCAATCCCCGTGGCCATGTTGGCCGGGCTGGTCTCCTTCCTGTCCCCGTGCGTGCTGCCGCTGGTGCCCGGCTACCTGGGCTATGTCACCGGCCTGACCGGCGTGGATCTTGAACGCCAGCGCCGCGGCCGGATGTTCGCCGGCATCGGCTTGTTCGTGTTGGGCTTTTCCATCGTCTTCGTGATCATCGGGGCGATCTTCGGCCAGCTCGGAGCCTGGTTGAAGGGAAGCGAAGCCGGCTGGGTCACCCAGGTGCTGGGCGTCGTCGTCGTCGCCATGGGCATCATCTTCATGGGCGGGCTGTCCTACTTCCAGCGGGACCGCAAGATCCAGTCGCGGCCGCCGGCCGGGCTGTGGGGGGCACCGGTCCTCGGCATGACGTTCGGGCTGGGCTGGGCGCCCTGTATCGGCCCCACCTTCTCGGCCGTGCAGGCGCTGGCCTACTCGGGAGGCGCGGATGCGGCCAAGGGTGCGTTCCTGGCCTTCGTGTACTGCCTGGGACTGGGGGTTCCGTTCCTGCTGATCGCGCTCGGCGTGCGGCGGGGGATGGGCGCCATGGCGTTCTTCCGCCGGCACCGGTTGTTCCTGCAGCGGGCCGGCGGCGCCATGCTGGTGGTTTTGGGCCTGCTGATGGCCAGCGGGTTATGGGGAGACTGGGTGACGCAATTGCAGGACTGGTTTGCAAATGAAGTGAGGCTCCCGATCTGATGAGTCAGACACCCGAAGGCGCTGGACGCCACGACCAAGCCGGTGCCCAAGCAGCGGCCGGACCGGGGACGGATCGCGGCGGCCGGACCGTGAAGGACCGCCGGCCCGCCGACGAACGGAAACGCAACCGCGGCCGGGACGACGTTGCCGTCCCCGCACTGGGTCTCGCCGGCATGCTGCGCTGGGCCTGGACCCAGCTGACGAGCATGCGCACCGCGCTGTTCCTGCTGCTGCTGCTGGCCGTGGCCGCGGTGCCCGGCTCGCTGTTCCCGCAGCGCCCCGCCAACCCCGCCGTCGTGACCCAGTACATTGCGGACAACCCCGCGGTCGGGCCGTGGCTGGACCGCTTCCAGCTCTTCGACGTCTACTCCTCGGTGTGGTTCTCCGCCATCTACCTGCTGCTCTTCCTGTCGCTGATCGGCTGCGTCATCCCGCGCGCGATCCAGCACTACAAGGCCATGCGGTCGCAGCCGCCCAGGACTCCCCGCCGGTTGTCCCGGCTGCCCGAGTACGGGTCCATGGCGGTCCCCGCCGACGCCGGCGTTTCCGCCCGCTCCGCCGTCGAGGACGCCGCCCGCTTGCTGAAGCGCCGCGGGTACCGGGTGGATGTGCGCGACGCGGACACCGACCGGCCCTCCGTCGGAGCGGAGCGCGGCTTCACCAAGGAGATCGGCAACCTGGTCTTCCATACCTCGCTGATCGGCGTGCTGGTGTCCGTCGCCATCGGCGGGCAGTTCGGCTACACGGGCCAGCGGATCCTGGTCGAGGGCGAAACGTTCGTGAATTCGCTCATCGGCTACGACAGCTTCAATCCGGGAACCGGGTTCACCGAGGACCGGCTGGAGCCGTTCTCCATGCGCCTCGACGAGTTCGATGTGGTCTTCGACCGGGAATCACCGACCCACTACGGCCAGCCGCTCGACTTCACCGCCACCCTGACCGTGCGCGCCGAGCCAGGGGCGCCCGAGGAGCAGCAGGTGCTGAAAATAAACCACCCGCTGACACTCGGCGGAACGAACGTGTACCTCATGGGCAACGGCTACGCGCCGGTCGTGACCATCCGGGACGGCGAGGGCAACATCGCCCACCAGGGTCCCGTCATCGCCATCCCGAACGACGGCGCCTACACCTCCACGCTGGTGATCAAGGCGCCGGACGCGCAGCCGGAACAGCTGGGCTTCGTGGGGTTCTTCCTGCCGACCGCGATGGAGGGCGAAGACGGGGTGGCCTACGGCAGCGACCCCGATCCCATGAATCCCCGGTTGTACCTGAACTCCTACTACGGGGACCTGGGCCTGGACAACGGCGACCCTAAGAACGTCTACGTCCTGGACACGACCGAGCTGACCGTCCTCAACGACCGCAACCAGGAGGACGGGGGCATCGAACTCGCCGCCTACGAAACCGCGGAACTGCCCAACGGGATGGGCAGCGTCACGTTCGACGGCCTCGTCCGCTATGCAGCGCTGGACATCCACCATGATCCCGGCAAGGTCGGTGCCCTCGTGTTTTCCTCGCTGGCCCTGGCCGGCCTGGGCGCCTCCCTGTTCATCGGCCGCCGCCGCGTCTGGGTGCGGGCCGGCACCCACGAGGACGGCCGCACCATGGTCGAATGGGGCCTGCTGGCCCGCGGCGAGGACCACCGGCTGGCCCCGGAAGCGGCCGCCCTCAGCAAACTCTTCCGCACCCAGTGGCTGACGGATGCCGCCCCCGGGGCGCACAATAGCAAGAGCGCCGCCGGCGTTGACAACCACTAAGGACATCTCTTCCCATGCCCACGATTGACCAGACCATGGCCCAGTACAGCGAGCTGTTCATCCTGCTCGGTGCGATGGCCTTCACCGTCGCCTTCATCGCCTTTTGCTGGGATTTGGTGACATCCAGCAAGACCATTAAGGCGGTGGAAGACCGGCTGGCCGCCGGGCACGACGCGGCCGAGCAGGGCGTGCTCGTCGGCGCCGCCGGTGCGGCGTCGACAGCTGCAGGCGCGAGGGCGGCCGGCGCGGGCGCCGGGGCCGGCGTCGAGATGGCCGCGGACTCGATGAACTACGGCAAGGAACGGCGTGCCGCCGCCCGGATCGGCGTGGCCCTGAGCGTGCTGGCTACCGTCATCCTGGCCGCCGGCGTGGTGGCCCGGGGCCTGGCCGCCCACCGCGTGCCGTGGGGCAACATGTACGAGTTCTGCACCACGGGGGCGCTGATGGTGGCAGTGGTCTACCTGATTGCGCTGACCCGCAAGGACCTTCGCTTCCTCGGCTCGTTCGTGATCGGCCTTGTAGTCGTCATGCTGATTGCCGCGTCCATCGGGTTCCCGACGCCGGTGGCCCACCTCGTGCCCGCCCTGCAGAGCTACTGGCTGATCATCCACGTCTCGGTCGCCGTGCTCGCCTCGGCGCTGTTCACGTTGACGTTCGCCATGTCCGTGCTGCAGCTCGTGCAAGCGAAACGCGAGGCCCGCGGCCGCGCCGGCAAGGCGGACAAGCTGGCCTTCATGCGGCTGGCTCCCTCGGCACTGACACTGGAGAACGCCGCCTACCGGCTCAACGCCGTCGGCTTCGTGTTCTGGACCTTCACGCTGGTGCTCGGCGCGATCTGGGCCGAACAGGCCTGGGGCCGTTACTGGGGGTGGGACACCAAGGAAGTGTGGACCTTCGTCATCTGGGTGGTCTACGCCGGCTACCTGCACGCCCGCGCCACCCGCGGCTGGACCGGCACCCGCGCCGCCTGGCTGTCCATCGTCGGTTACCTGTGCGTGGTCTTCAACTTCACGATCGTGAACGTCTTCTTCGCCGGCCTGCACAGCTACGCCGGGGTCTAGGACAAGCCGCCGGCATCGGCCGAAGGCCGCGGCCCCGAATCAAGACAAAGGACCGCAGCCTCCGAATCAACAGAAGGCCCGCAGCCCCATCGGGGCGGCGGGCCTTCTGCCGGTCCGGGGACCTGCGGGGACCTGCGGGAGCCGGACGCCGGCGTCAGGTCAGCGGGCGCCTAGCGGGGGCCGTTCTCCGGGTCGTCTTCGCTCAACTGGCGGTCGTCATGGGCCGCGGGCTTGTCCTCGCCGCCGTGCTTGGGGTCCTCGCGCTTCTTGAGCTCCTGCTCCTTGCGGTTCAGTTCCTCTTCACGTTGTTTGGCGCGGCGCTGCGCATCGAGCGTGCGCAGGAAGGCGATGTCATCGTCCGGGGCCACCGGGCGGGGAGCCTGCTGGGCCTGCCGGCCGCCCGTCCTGGGGCGGCCCCACACGAACCACATCAGGGCTCCGATCAGGGGCACCAGGATGATTGTGAGGATCCATCCCGGTTTTGAGATACTGCGCACCTCGTGCGGCCGCGACCGGATGCACTCGATGAGGGCATAGATCACCACCGCGAGGGCCAGTACCGCGAGCAGGACATAGAGACGGACCATGAGTCAATTGTAGGTGAGCGTTAAGCCGGGGGCTGATGAATCTTCGGACCGGCCGGACGATCTCGCGGGCAGCGTAAACTTGAGGCGTGGCTTTTTGGAAATTCAGCGCCCTGCGTCTCGGCATCATGGCCGTCATCTTTGTCATCTGCCTGTTTTTGAGGCTGGGTGTCGTCTACTCGGCCCTCGCCGCAGCGATCATGGGCTGGTGCATCACGTACCTGTTCTTCCGCAAGATGAGGGACGAAGCGGGGGCGGCACTGGCGCGCCGGTTCTTCGCCGGCGCCAAGGCACCGAGGACCTCGACGGAGATTTCGGACGCGCTGGCCGAGGACGCAGCCGTCGATCAGCACGGCGAACTGAACGTGGATTCCTACCGCAGGACCCGGGACTCCGGGCAGGAGCCGGACGGCACCCGGCCCGTGGACCGGGGCTGACCCGGCTTCGGGCGAGCCGCCGCCGCGGCTACCGGCCGGGAGGCGGCTACGACAGCCGGCTCAGCACCACGCCGAGCGCGAAGGCGGTGGCGAACCCGAGGTTGATCATCCCGGTCTGCTTGAGTACCGGGATGAGGCTTTCGCGCTTTTTGCCCTTGAGCATCAGCCAGCTCGGCGTCAGGCACGCCGGCACCAGCAGCAGCACCAGCAGGATCCACGGGAAGTCGTAGACCATGATGAGCGGCAGCAGGAGCGCCACCGCGAGCATCATGACGTAGCTGACGCGCGCCGCCTCGTCGCCCATCCGGACGGCCAGCGTCAGTTTCCCCACCTCGCGGTCCGTCGGGATGTCGCGGACGTTGTTGGCCATCAGCAGTGCCGTGGCGATCAGGCCGGTCCCGACCGCGCCGAGGAAGGACGGCCAGCTGACCTGCAGGGCCTGCGTGTAGGTGGTCCCCATGGTGGCCACAATGCCGAAGAACAGGAACACGTACACTTCGCCCAGCCCCCGGTAGCCGTAGGGGTTGTTGCCGCCGGTGTATCCCCAGGCGGCAATCACGCAGCCGACGCCCACCAGCAGCAGCGGCCAGGTCTGCGACAGGATGATCAGGGCGAGCCCGGCCACCATGGCCAGCCCAAAGCTGGCGAACGCGGCGGCCTTCACCGCTTTCGGCTTGGCCAGCCCGGACCCGGTCAACCGCAGCGGGCCCACCCGCACGTCATCGGTGCCGCGGACGCCGTCCGAATAGTCGTTCGCGTAGTTCACGCCCACCTGAAACAGGACAGCGATGAGCGCCGCGAGGAGGGCATGCAGCGGCCGGAAGGAACCCAGGTCGTAGGCGGCCGCGCTGCCGATGATCACCGGAGCGACCGCCATCGGGAGGGTGCGGGGCCGTGCCCCTTCGAACCATTGCCCGGCTGTAGCCACTGTGGAGAGTCCTTACCTGTGGGGGTTCATGCATCGTTGGCTGCGGGCAGCCGCAGCACCGGTCTATTCTCGCCCATGGAAGCGGAAGGCCGGTGCAGCCGTCGCCGCAGGAGTGGCCGATGTCACGGCGACGGCGGTTTCCCGCCACGCGAGCCGCGGTCGTGGCCGGCGGCCTCCGCCGCCGCACGGCGCAGGAGATCGGCCACGGCCAGCCGGTCCGGCTTGCCGTTGGGCAGCAGCGGCAGCGCTTCGAGGCGCACCAGGTGGCGCGGGACGGCGGGGGCGCCCAGCGCCCGGCGCACCCGGGCCTCGATGTCCGCTTCCGCGGCGGAGCCCACGACGGCGGCGCAGACTCTGGTGCCCCACTCGGGATCGTCAATCCCCGCCACCAGTGCGGCCTGGACGCCCGGCAGCCCCTCGATCGCCTCGGCGACGGCCGCCGCGGACACCTTGACGCCGCCGGTGATCAGCACGTCGTCCGCGCGCCCGATGACGGTCAGCGCGCCGGCGTCGTCCGTCTCGCCGAGGTCCTCGGTGCGGAACCAGCGCGTGCCGCCGGACGCGCTGAAATGGGCGTCGGTCAGCTGCGGATTGTCCAGGTAGCCCCCGGCAACCACGTCGCCGCCGATCAGGACCCTGCCTCGCTCCAGCCGGAGGGTGACTCCCTGGAGCGGGACGCCGTCGTACACGCAGCCGCCGCAGGTCTCGCTCATGCCGTAGGTGCGCACGATCTTCAGCGACTGTTTGGCCGCCTCCGCCCGCAGCGCCTCCGGCATCCGGGCGCCGCCGAGCAGGATGGCATCGAACCGGCGCAGCGCCTTGAGCGTTTCGGGCTCCGCCGCGGCGAGCAGCCGGTGCAGCTGGGTGGGCACCAGCGAGGTGATCCGGAACCGGTCGGTCAGGGCGGCTGCCGCGTCGGTGAACGCGCGGGCGGTGAACCCGCCGGACAGGTCCATCGCCCGGGGCCGGGTGCCGGCGTAGAGGGAGCGGACCAGAACCTGGAGGCCGGCCACGTAGTTCGGCGCCAGCGTCAGCAGCCACTGCCCCTCGCCGCCCAGCCGCAGGGCGGTGCCCATCGACGACGCGGCCAGCGCGTCGATCCCCAGCATGGTGGCCTTGGGCGTGCCGGTGGACCCCGAGGTCCGCACGACCGCGGCGGTCCCGGGAACCAGTCCGGGCGAGGACACCGGCACCGGGGTGCCGTCCGGGGCGAGTTCGACGGTGGGGCCCTCGCCGCCCAGCGCCGCGGTCAGCGCTGCCAGTGCCGGCTCGATGTCCATGCCGCCCGCCCTAGAAGTAGTAGGGGAACGACGACCAGTCGGGGTCGCGCTTGGCCAGGAAAGCTTCCTTGCCTTCGACGGCCTCGTCCGTCATGTACGCCAGGCGGGTGGCTTCACCGGCGAAGACCTGCTGGCCGGCCAGTCCGTCGTCGGCCAGGTTGAACGCGAACTTCAGCATCCGGATGGCCTGCGGGGACTGCCGGGCAATGTCCGCCGCGTATTCCAGCGCCACCTCCTCGAGCCGCTCATGGTCCACCGCCTCGTTGACGGCGCCCATGCGGACCATGTCCTCGGCCGAGTACTCCCGGGCCAGGAAAAAGATCTCGCGGGCGGCCTTCTGGCCGATCTGCCGCGCCAGCAGTGCCGAGCCGTAGCCGGCGTCGAAGCTGCCGACCGTGGCGTCGGTCTGCTTGAACTTGCCGTGCTGCCGGGAGGCGATGGTCAGGTCGGACACCACGTGCAGGGAATGTCCGCCGCCGGCGGCCCAGCCGTTGACGACGGCGATGACCACCTTAGGCATGGTCCGCATCAACCGCTGGACTTCCAGAATGTGCAGCCGGCCGGCGCGGGCCGGGTCGATGAATTCGGCCGACTCGCCGGCCGCGTTTTCCACCGGGTACCGGTAACCGTCGCGGCCGCGGATGCGCTGGTCGCCGCCGGAGCAGAACGAGTGGCCGCCGTCCTTGGGCGAGGGGCCGTTGCCGGTGAGCAGCACGGTGGCCACGTCGGGCGTCATCCGGGCGTGGTCCATGGCGCGGTACAGCTCGTCCACGGTGCCGGGCCGGAAGGCGTTGCGCACTTCCGGCCGGTTAAAGGCGATGCGCACCGCCGGCAGGTCGCGCACCACGTTGCCGCTTGCGTCGCGCTCCACCTGGCGGTGGTAGGTCATGTCCTGGAAGTCGAAGCCTTCCACCACGCGCCACCGCGCCGGGTCGAAGAGGTCGGAAACCTTCTCCGGCAGGGCAGGCTGCGCCGGGACTCCGGCGTGGCCGGCGGTAGTGTTGGCGGTACTGGCTGGGGCGGGGCTCTCGGAAGTCACCCTTCGAGTTTATCGTTGCCGTTCCGCGGCTGCGCCGGGAGCAGCCCCTCCACTAGGCTGTTCGAAACCTGACTCCTTCCGAAAGAGCGACCGTGGGCCATCACCTTGAAATAGTCCGGCACGTCAACGCACCGGTCGACGCCGTGTGGCGCGTGATCACCGACATCCCCGGCTCCGCCCGGACGCTGAGCTCCGTGACGCGGGTCGAGATCCTGACGCCCGGCGACTACGCCGAGGGCTTCCGGTGGCGCGAAACCCGAAAGATGATGGGCAAGGAAGCCACGGAGGAGATGTGGGTGGCGGACGTCGACGCGCCGGCGTCGACGACGGTCAAGGCGGCATCGAACGGCGCCGACTACACCACGAGGTTCACGCTCGCTCGCGTGGACGGCGGCACCCGGCTGGCCATGTTCTTCGGGGCCGAGCTGGAGAAACCGGGAACGCTCTCGAGGCTGATGATGGCGCTCTTCGGAAAGCTGGGATTGCGCGTGGCGGGCAAGCAGATGGCCAAGGACCTGGAAGAGATCGCCGCCAAGGCCGAGGGCAGGGACGAAACCGCCGGTTGAGCCGGCCGGGTTCCGGGCGCTGCCTCGGACCTTCTGCGTCACGGCAGTTGACCCCTCCCCGGCCGCGTGGGATTCTTTATAGAACGGTCGGTCGGTAATTTCAGTCGCCTGCGGCAGCCGAAGCGACCGCTCATCGTCACCGTTGAACGATCAAGCGCGAGGGATTATTTCTATGGCTGAGGCATTCCTGATTGGCGGGGCGCGGACCCCGGTTGGCCGCTACGGAGGGGCGCTCTCGGCGGTCCGTCCCGACGACCTGGCGGCGCTGGTCGTCAAGGAAGCCGTGGTCCGGGCAGGCATCGATCCGGATGCCGTCGAGGAGGTCATCCTCGGCAACGCCAACGGGGCGGGCGAGGAAAACCGCAACGTGGCCCGCATGGCCTGGCTGCTGGCGGGCTACGGCGACCACGTTCCCGGCATCACCGTTAACCGGCTGTGCGCCTCCGGCCTGAGCGCCATCATCCAGGCGTCGCACATGATCAAGGCCGGCGCCGCGGACATCGTCATCGCGGGCGGCGTCGAATCGATGAGCCGCGCACCCTGGGTGCAGGAGAAGCCGGGCAAGGCCTTCGCCAAGCCGGGCGAGATCTTCGATACCTCCATCGGCTGGCGCTTCGTCAACAAGCGCTTCGCCAGCGGCGACCTCAGCCGCGACGGCAAGATGACCTATTCCATGCCTGAAACCGCCGAGGAAGTCGCCGACGTCTACGGCATTTCCCGCGAGGACGCCGACGCCTTCGCCGTGCAGTCCCACCAGCGGGCCATCGCCGCCATCGAAGGCGGCCGGCTCAAGGAAGAAATCGTCCCGGTGACGGTCAAGGGGCGCAAGGGCGACACCGTCGTCGACACCGACGAGGGACCCCGCCCCGGCACCACACTCGAGGTCCTGGCCGGCCTGAAGCCCATCAACCGCGCGGACGGCGTGGTGACCGCCGGCAACTCAAGTTCGCTCAACGACGGCGCCTCGGCCATCGTGGTCGCCTCCGAGGCCGCCGTCAAGAAGTTCGGCCTGATCCCTCGGGCCCGCATCGTCGACGGTGCCTCGGCCGGCGTCGCACCGGAGATCATGGGCATCGGGCCGGTGCCGGCCACCCGCAAGGTGCTGGACCGCGCCGGCTGGAGCATCGACGACCTCGGCGCCGTGGAGCTCAACGAGGCCTTCGCCACCCAGTCGCTCGCGGTGCTGCACGACCTGAAGCTGGACCAGTCGATCGTGAACAACGACGGCGGCGCCATCGCCTTGGGCCACCCGCTCGGTTCCAGCGGGTCGCGCCTGGTGGTCACCCTGCTGGGCCGGATGGAGCGCGAAGGCGCACAGCGCGGCCTGGCCACCATGTGCGTGGGCGTCGGCCAGGGCACCTCCATGATCGTTGAGCGGGTCTGATGCTCTTCGACGACTACTCCTTCAGCACGCTGCGGCTGGACGAGCGGGAGGACCGCGTCCACCTCGCACTGAACCGCCCGGAGGTCCGCAACGCCATCGACCAGGCCATGGTGGACGAACTGCATGCCGTCTGCGCCGTCCTGGAACGGGCGCCGAGGATTCTCATCCTGTCCGGCACCGAGGTCAACGGCAAGGGAATATTCGCCTCCGGTGCGGACATCTCCCAGCTGCGCGAACGCCGTCGTGATGACGCCTTGGCCGGAATCAATTCCACGGTATTCCACCGCATTGCCCAGCTGCCGATGCCGGTCATCGCGGCCCTCGACGGGTTCGCACTGGGCGGGGGAGCGGAACTGGCCTACGCCGCCGACTTCCGCATCGCCACGCCTTCCGTGAAGATCGGGCAGCCCGAGGTCGGCCTGGGCATCATGGCCGCGGCGGGGGCCACCTGGCGCCTGAAGGAACTGGTGGGCGAGCCGCTGGCCAAGGAGATCCTGTTGGCCGGCCGCATCCTGGACGCCGAAGAAGCGCTGGCGGCCCGCCTCGTCACCGAGATCCACGAGCCGGCCGCGCTCCTCGACGCCGCGCATGCGCTGGCCGACCGGATCGGCAAGCAGGATCCGCTGGCCGTGCGCATCACCAAGTCGGTGTTCCATACCCCGCGCGAGGCGCACCCGATGATCGACACCATCGCCCAGGGCATCCTGTTCGAGTCGCAGGCCAAGTTCGACCGGATGCAGGCCTTCCTAGACAAGAGCGCGGCCAAGAGCGCAGCCCGCAGTGCGGTCAAGACGGCTGCCGCCGCCCCGGACGGGGACGCCGTCCGAAGCCCTGGCGCCGCAGAGCAGCAAGGATCGAAGTGAGCGAGATGAATTCTGTGCAGACTATTCCCAACAACGTCGGTGTCCTCGGCGGCGGGCGCATGGGCGCCGGCATCGCCCACGCGTTCCTGACGGCGGGAGCCGACGTCGTCGTGGTGGAACGCGACGAGGCCGCCGCCGAGGCGGCCCGCGAGCGCGTGACGGGGGCCTTGGCCAAGAGCGTGGAGCGCGGCACGGCCACCGAACCCCTGGACGCGCTCAAGTCCCGGCTGTCGGTCTCCGTCGACTACGGCTCGTTCGCCGCGTGCGGGCTGGTCGTGGAAGCGGTGCCGGAGGACTTCGAGCTGAAGGCCACCGCGCTGAAGGCCGTCGAGGCCCAGCTGTCCCCGACGGCCTGGCTGGCGACGAACACGTCCTCGCTGTCCATCGCCAAGCTGGCCGACCAGTTGCAGCGCCCGGCGAACTTCTGCGGCCTGCACTTCTTCAACCCGGTTCCGGCCTCGCAGCTGGTCGAAGTGGTGCTGGCCCCGAAGACGTCGGAAGAGCTCGCCGCCGCCTCCAGGAGCTGGGTCGAGGCACTGAGGAAGACCGCCGTCGTCGTCAACGACGCGCCGGGGTTCGCCTCCTCGCGGCTGGGGGTGGCCATCGCGCTGGAAGCCATGCGCATGGTGGAAGAGGGCGTCGCATCCGCGGCGGACATCGACGCCGCGATGGTGCTGGGCTACAAGCACCCGGTCGGCCCGCTCAAGACCACCGACATCGTGGGGCTGGATGTGCGCCTCGGCATCGCCGAGTACCTCCATTCCACGCTCGGGGACCGGTTTGCCCCGCCGCAGATCCTCCGCGACAAGGTGGCCCGCGGCGAGCTGGGCCGCAAGTCCGGCAAGGGTTTCTTCGACTGGGAGGACTAGCCGGGCGGCTGTAGGCTGCTGCAATGTCATCCGAACAGCCCCGCGATGCCGGCGCTGTCGCCTGGGAAGGCGCGGTCAACGCCCGCAGGGTGGCGGGGGACATCTTCCGCATGGGCCGCGCCGAATGGCTGACCGCCGCGGGCTGGCAGCAGGCGTACGACGACGGCGTGCGCACCATCGTGGACCTGCGGAACCCGGGCGAGCGCTCGCGCCGGCCGACCGATCCGGTGGTGCCGGCCGGGGCGCTGGATAAATTCACGGTGCTCAACCGGCCGACCGAAGAGCCCGGGCACGCGAAGTTCGCCAACAGCGCCCCGTACATGAACCACCCGCGTTTCTACCTGGACAACGTGCGGGTCTTCCCGCACCTGATCGCCGAGGTGTTCCGCACCCTGGCACACGCGGAGGGCGCCGTCGTCGTCCATTGCTCCGCCGGGCGGGACCGCACGGGCATGGTCTCCATGATGCTGCTGCAGCTCGCCGGTGTCCCGGCCGAGCGGATCGCCGACGCACACGAGCTGGGCATCCGCGGCATCAACGACTGGCACCGGGTCAGCCCCTACCCGCATCCGGTGGAGCGGTACGTTGGCGGCGACGAGCTGGAGGCCCGGGTGGCGGAGATGCGCGGGTCCCTGCTGCAGGTCTTGGCCCAGCTGGAGGTGGAGCCGTTCCTGCTGCGCCATGGCCTGACGCCCGCCGACGTCGACGCGCTCCGGCGCCGGCTCGCCTGAATCCTTCGGCGGGCGGGCGCCATGCGGTCACCGAAAAGGGGGCTGTGCCGGCTGCGGCTGTCATGTAGGCTGGATACGTTACCGACCGACCGTTCAGTATTTTATGTCCCGCCCCATCCTGCGCCAGCACCGGGGCCGGGCGAAGAAAGGGCTGTCAACGATGACCTCTACCGCCGTTGATGTCGAAATTGTTCCCAGCTACATCCAGGATGCCTGGTGGACCCCCGAGGGCGATGTGTCCGGCACCGAGGTCCGCGATGCCAGCACCGGCGCCGTGCTCGCCCGGGTCAGTACGGACGGCCTCGACCTCGCCGCAGCCGTCGAACATGGCCGCACCGTCGGCCAGGCCTCGCTGGGCCGGCTGACCTTCCACCAGCGCGCGCTCAAGCTCAAGGAGCTGGCCCAGTACCTGAACGCGCGGCGCGATGCGCTGTATGAGGTTTCGCACCGCACCGGCGCCACCAAGATCGACAACATGATCGACATCGACGGCGGGATCGGGGTGCTGTTCACCTTCGGGTCCAAGGGGCGGCGCGAACTGCCGAACTCGCAAATCGTGGTGGACGGCCCGGCAGAGGTGCTGGCCAAGGACGGCTCGTTCATGGGCCAGCACATCTACACCCGGATTCCCGGCGTGGCCGTGCAGATCAATGCCTTCAACTTCCCGGTATGGGGCATGCTCGAGAAGTTCGCGCCGGCCTTCATCGCCGGCGTGCCCACCATCGTCAAGCCGGCCACTCCCACCGGTTACGTGGCCGCCGCCGCTGTGAAGCTGATCATCGAGTCCAACATCCTGCCGGCCGGTTCACTCCAGCTGATTTCCGGTTCTGCCCGTGACCTGCTGGATCATTTGGATTACCGCGACGCCGTGGCCTTCACCGGGTCCGCCGACACCGCGAACCTGCTGAAGTCCCACCCGAACGTGGCCCAGGGCGGCATCCGTTTCACCGCCGAGGCGGATTCGCTCAACGCCGCGATCCTCGGGCCCGACGCGGTGCCGGGCACCCCGGAGTTCGACGCGTACATCAAGTCGCTGGTCACCGAAATGACGGCCAAGGCGGGCCAGAAGTGCACCTCGATCCGCCGCGCCATCGTCCCCAAGGACCGCATGCAGGACGTCGCCGACGCCGTGCGTGCCCGGATCGAACAGCGCGTCGTCGTCGGCGACCCGAGGGCCGAAGGCGTCACCATGGGCGCGCTCGCCTCGGTGGAGCAGCTTGACGACGTCCGCGCAGCCGTCCAGGCCATGATCGATGCCGGCGGCGAGCTCGCCTACGGCACGCTCGATTCGCCGCAGGTCACCCGCGCCGACGGGACCGTGGGCGACTCCGAGGGCGCCTTCATGTCGCCGGTGCTGCTGACCTGGGCCGATGCCGAGGCCGACGCCGTGCATTCGCTGGAAGCTTTCGGCCCGGTTTCCTCCGTCATCGGCTACGAGGACCTGGACGACGCCGTGCGGCTGGCCGCGAAGGGCTCCGGTTCACTGGTGGCCACCGTCGCCACCAACGACCCCGAGGCCGCCCGCGTGCTGGTTACCGGGATCGCCGCCCACCACGGCCGCGTGCTGGTGCTCAACCGCGAAGACGCCAAGACGTCCACCGGCCACGGTTCCCCCGTGCCGCACCTGGTCCACGGCGGACCGGGCCGCGCCGGCGGCGGCGAGGAATTGGGCGGCATCCGCTCCGTGCTGCACCACATGCAGCGCACCGCCATCCAGGGTTCGCCGAACATGCTCACCGCCGTGACCGGCGTGTGGCATACCGGCGCCGACCAGTATTTCGACGACGTGCACCCGTTCCGCAAGAACCTGGCCACACTGCGGATCGGCGACGCCATCCGTTCGGAGCTCCGCCAGGTCACGCTGGAGGACATCACCGCGTTCGCCAACGAAACCGGCGACACCTTCTACGCCCACACCAACCAGGAGGCCGCCGCCGCCAACCCGTTCTTCCCCGGCATTGTGGCGCACGGTTACCTGCTGCTCGCCTGGGGTGCCGGGCTGTTCGTGGAGCCGGCACCGGGACCGGTGCTGGCGAACTACGGCTTGGAGAACCTGCGCTTCATCACTCCGGTGGCAGCCGGCGACTCGATCCGGGTGACGCTCACCGCCAAGCGCATCACCCCGCGCGAGACGGACGAATACGGCGAGGTCGCCTGGGACGCGGTGCTGACCAACCAGAACGACGAGATCGTCGCGACCTACGACGTGCTCACACTGGTGGAGAAGTAGCCGGAGCTCCTCCTCCTGCCGCGTCCCCGGCGGCCCGGGCCCCGGGGACGGGCAGGAACACCACCGTGTGCCAACGCCAGAAGGCGAACAGCACCAACAGCACGGTGGCGCCGTACAGCAGCTGCGGCGTCGGCTGGCTGGGAAAGACCAGCGAGGTGGCCAGCTGCACCACGGCAAAAGCCAGCCACAGCCACCAGGCCTCATAGATCCGGTGCGCCAACCCCAGATACACCACCGTCATCACCGCCGCGTAGAACGCCTGGAGCAGGAGGACGGTCAGCAGGCCGCCCTCCAAGGGAAAGCCCGCCTGAATGTCGCTGGCCACGAAAACGACCGTGGCGGCGATGAGGACCAGCACGGCGGCCGCCCAGGTTCGGCCCGTTGCCCGCTGCACCCACACCGCCGGACCGGCTGCACCCGGCGCAAGGAGCGGGGCGGCGGACCGCCAGCGCCACGCGCCGTAGCAGGGCAGCAGCAGCGCCACGCCTATCGAGGCATCGACGAAGAACCCGCCGCCGCCGTCGAAAGCCGGCGTGAGCAGCAGCAGGAAGACCAGGGCCTCCTGCACCAGCAGCACGGGCCAGGCCCAGCGGGAGTGGAGGCCGAACAGGAAGACCGTCAGCAGGCCCACCGACGCCTGCAGGTAGCCCACGGAAACCAGCGCGCCGGCAGGGCCGTCCAAAACCTTCAAGGCCATGATCCAGTCCATGCCGCCGCCCTCCCGTTAGCTGGTTATGCGGCCCGTCCCGCCGGGCCAGGCCCGGGAGCGGCCGGACGACCGGGAGCGGCCGGACGCCCCGGTCGCACCGGCGCCAACCGGTGTTTGCTCCGCACCGGCCGCCGCAAGGCCACCTGCCAGCCCAGGTAGCCAAAGACCTGGAGGCCGGCCGCTATCGCGCCGTACAGCGAGACCCAGACCGGTGCGTCCCGGATGGCGGAGAGGAACATGGTGGACAGCGAGAGCGCAACGCCCAGCCACCACGACTGCAGGATGCCGTGGGCGAAGCCCAGGTACATGACGGCCGGGAGTGCGGCCAGCAGGGCGTTAAACAGGTACAGGGGGCCGATCTCGGCAACCGGGGTGACGCCGGCGAACCCGTTGAGCAGGAACAGCAGCAGCAACAGCCCAGCGCCGATTCCCCACTCACGCCCGTGGGCGGAGCGGAGCGGGACACGGACGCCTTCCCGCCGGTACTGGGTCCACTTCCACAGGCCGTAGAGGGCAGCAGCCAGCACAAAAACGGTGCTTGTGTTCAACCGGCCGTAGGGGATCCCGGTGGCCAGCAGCACGGCGGTAGCGGCCACCGGCAGCAACCAGGCCCACGGCACGCGGTAGGCGAACAGGACAATGGCGGCGATCGTGAGCGCCATGCTGAGCGCCGAGACCCACCCGAACTCCCCATCCATATCGATCACGTCCCCATAACATCGAATGGTGAGGTCAGCCTAGCAGGGGAGGACGGCGAATTCAGCAGGTACGCCGGCTCCGTCGGGCGGCCGCGGATCCGCGAGGGTGCGGCCGGCGCTGCCGCCGGGAGTCAGGCGTTGGTGCGGGCCGGCGCTGCGCCAGGAGTCAGGCGATGACGCGGGCCGCGGCAGGCAGGTGGAGGCCGTCGAACATCATGGCGATCAGGTCGTCGGCGAGCTTCTGCGGGGACAGCGATCCGCCCGGTTTGTACCACTCGACGATGGAGTTGATCGTGCCGAAGAGCAGCCTGGCCGTGGTCCTCGGGTCGATGTCCCCGCGCAGGGAGCCCTCGGCCCGGGCGGCGTCCACCAGGTCCGCCACCTTGTGGTCGAACGCGCGCCGGCGGTCCAGCGCGTCGCGTTCGATCTCGGTGTTGCCGCGCAGGCGCAGCAGCAGGGTGACGTAGGGCAGTTTTTCGCACAGGACCTGGACGGTGCCGCGGAGCACGAACTCCAGGCGCGCATCCGCCCGGCCGGCGGAAGCCGACGGGTTTTCGAGCACGCCTTCCAGGCTGCCGAGGGCCTCATCCAGGGCCAGGCGCAGCAGGTCGCCCTTGGAGGGAACATGGTGGTAGATGGCGCTCTTGGAGATGCCCAGGTTCTCGGCGAGGATGCCCATGGAGGTTGCCTCGTAGCCGTGCTTGTTGAACACGGCGACGGCGACGTTCAGCACCGACTGCTGGTCGTAGCCCGGGCGGCCGCGGCGGGCGGTCTCCTGGGTCCTTGTTTTCGCCATTGTCCTATTCTCCCACGACCGTTAGGTCAGTTATGCGGCGGGCGGCGCCTGCACAGGCCTGCTGCCGCCCGCCGTTCCCACATCCGTCAGGCGTTGTCGCGCAGGTCGTAGACCCGGCGCAGCTTGCCGCTGGACCGCGCGAGGGTGCCGGGGTCCGCAACCACGATCTTGCAGCTGGAGCCGACGTGGATCTTGATCTGGCGCTGCAGCTCCCGGGCCGCTTCGGTTGCCTTGGCGGGGGTGCAGTCTTCGCGGCGTTCGATCTTGACGGTGAGCTCGTCCATCCGGTGCGGCCGGCTGATCTCCAGCTGGAAGTGCGGGCTCAGGCCGGGGATGCGCAGGGCGATCTCCTCGATCTGGGTGGGGAAGAGGTTCACGCCGCGCAGGATGATCATGTCGTCCGAGCGCCCGGTGATCCGGCCGATGCGGCGCATGTTCGGCCGCCCGGTGCCGGGCAGCAGCCGGGTGAGGTCGTGCGTGCGGTAGCGGATCACCGGCATGGCCTCCTTGGTCAGCGACGTGAACACCAGCTCACCGGACTCGCCGTCGCCCAGCACCCGGTCGGTGAGCGGGTCGATGATTTCCGGCCGGAAGTGGTCCTCCCAGATGGTGGAGCCGTCCTTGTAGTCCACGCATTCGCCGGCGACGCCGGGGCCCATGACCTCGGAGAGGCCGTAGATGTCGCAGGCGTCGATGTCGAGCTTGCCCTCCAGCTCGTGGCGCATCTCATCGGTCCACGGCTCGGCGCCGAGCACGGCGACCTTCAGCGACGTCTTCGCGGGATCGA
Source organism: Arthrobacter sp. B0316-1-20 (assembly GCF_059091865.1). NCBI lineage: Bacteria > Bacillati > Actinomycetota > Actinomycetes > Micrococcales > Micrococcaceae > Arthrobacter > Arthrobacter sp. B0316-1-20. Next base: position 307,426 of record NZ_JBNHHC010000006.1, read on the forward strand.
CGCCGGCGTGCTCCATCGCGTCCACGATGGTGAGCAGGTAGGTGGGGGTGCAGAGAATGGCGTCCGGTTCGAAGTCCTGGATCAGCTGGATCTGCTTCTCGGTCTGGCCGCCGGACATGGGGATGACGGTGCAGCCGAGCTTCTCCGCGCCGTAATGTGCCCCGAGCCCGCCGGTGAACAGGCCGTAGCCGTAGGCATTGTGGACCTTCCAGCCCTTCTTGACGCCGGAGGCGCGGATGGAGCGCGCGAACAGCGTCTCCCAGTTCTGGATGTCCCGGCGGGTGTAGCCCACCACGGTGGCGCGGCCGGTGGTGCCCGAGGAGGCGTGGATCCGGGCCACCTCCTCCTGCGGCACGGCAAACATGCCGAACGGGTAGGACCGGCGCAGGTCTTCCTTGTCCGTGTAGGGGAACTTGGCCAGGTCGGACAGTTCCTTGAGGTCCTCCGGGCGGACGCCGGCGTCGTCGAACTTCTGCTTGTACATGGGTACGCGCTCATAGGCGTAGGCGACCGTGTGCTGCAGGCGCTTCAGCTGGAGGGCTTCCAGCTCGTCCCGGCTCATCAGCTCCTCCGGGTCGAGGGTGTCCTCGGCGGCGGGAGTCGTCTTGCGGGCTTTCGTACCGGTGGTGGTCGTCATGGGAACGGTCCTTTAATGCGGGTCGGGCAGTGCTGTCGGTGAAGGCTGGGGGCGTCGCTGTCGAAAGCTGCGGCGCAGTCAGGGCTTTCGCTGGTTGCGGGCGGGGTTGGGGACGGTGCGGGAACGGCCGCGGAATTCGAGCAGAACGTCGGCACCGCCGTCCGGTTTCTCCTGGGTGACGGTGATGTCGTACAGGCCGCTCCGCCCGGTCTGGTTGACCAGCCGGGCGGTTGCGGTCAGCAGCCGGCCGGCGAATCCCGGGTTGAGGAAATTGACGTCGACGCCGGAGGCCACCGTGATGGTGCTGCCGTCGCCGTCAGGGTCGTTGCAGGCCAGCGCGAAGGCCACGTCGGCGAACGCGAACACCATGCCGCCCTGCGCCATGCCGAAGCCGTTGAGCATCTCTTCGCGCAGCCGCATCTCGACCACGACGTCGCCAAACTCCGCCTTCACGACTTCCACGCCCATCCAGCGTGCGGCCTGGTCGTTGACGAAGGCCGGGTGCACGGGCCGTTCGCCCGGCTGCAGCTCGTTGCTTTCCGCCGGAACGTCCCGGGAAGTGTCGACGTCGATGTCCGTCATGGAAGCCCCTCGCTGTTCATTACCGAATGTTCATTAGGTAATCCTGATTTGTGATTCAAGTCAAGGCGGCCGGGGATCGCCGGGCGGGTTAGGCCGGCTCGGTGGCGCCGATCGCGTCGAGGGCGAAGGCGTAATCCCAGGCCCGGTCCTTCCAGGCCTCGTACCGTCCGGACGCGCCGCCGTGGCCGGCGTCCATCTCGGTCTTGAGCACGATCGGTTCGGTGCCGGTTGTGGCCTCCCGCAGGGCCGCCACCCACTTGGCCGGCTCCACGTACAGCACCCGGGTGTCGTTGAAGCTGGTGACCGCGGCGATCTTCGGATACGCGGCCGGCCGGACATTCTCGTAGGGCGTGTACGACTTCATGTACGCGTAGACCTCCGGGTCCGTGATCGGGTTGCCCCACTCCTCCCACTCCAGCGCCGAGAGCGGCAGGTCCGGGTCCAGGATCGAGGTCAGCGCGTCGACGAAGGGCACCTGCGCCACGATCGCCGCGTACTTCTCCGGCGCCAGGTTGGCGACGGCGCCCATCAGCAGGCCGCCGGCGGAGCCGCCCATGGCCGCGATCCGTCCCGGCTCCGCCCAGCCCGAGGCCGCCAGCCACTCGGTGGCGGCGACGAAGTCCGTGAAGGTGTTCTTCTTGCGCAGCTTCTTGCCGTCCTCGTACCAGTGCCGGCCCATCTCGCCGCCGCCGCGGACGTGCGCCACCACGTAGACCACGCCGCGGTCCAGCAGCGACAGCCGCGCCGTGCTGAACGCCGGGTCCATGCTCACCTCGTAGCTGCCGTAGGCGTAGACCAGCGCCGGGTTGCTGCCGTCACGCCGCACCGAGGCCTTGCGGACCACCGACAGCGGAATCCTCGTGCCGTCCGCCGCGGCCGCCCACTCCCGCCCGGCCACGTAGTCCGCCGGGTCGTAGCCGCCGAGCACCGGCGTTTCCTTGCGCAGGTGCAGCGTGCCGGTGGCCAGCTCGTAGTCGTAGATCCGCGGCGGCGTCAGGAACGAGGTGTAGGCCAGCCGGATCACCGGTGCCTCGTAGTCGGAACCGCCGACGCCGGCGGTGAACAATTCCTCGTCGAATGCCGGCTCCGCCGGGGCAGCCTGCGCGGCCGTGCCCAAACCGGCCAGGGGCAGCACCTGCACGCGCTCGATGGTGTCCTGGCGGATGGACAGCACCATATGGGTGGCGGTCACCCCGGCCCCGTTGACCCGCACGGCGTCGTCGTGCTCCACCACGGTGTCCCAGTGCTGCTCGGCCAGGGGCTTGGAGAACTCCGCGAGGTCCGCCAGCGAGACCATCGAGTTCACCGCGTCCTTGTTGTGGGTCAGCAGCACCTTCTCGGCACCGTCCAGCAGGAACGGCTCGGCGTCGTACAGCACCCGCTCGCCGCGCGGGATGAGCGTCCGCAGCCCGGCTTCCGGAGCGGCGAAGTCCAGCAGGCGCGTCTCGGAGTATTCGGAACAGCCGATCCCGATCACCAAATGCCGGCGGTCGGAGGACAGCTCGAACCCCATCCACATGGCCGGGTCGTCTTCCTGGTAAATCACGACGTCGGAGGCCGCCGGTGTGCCGATGGTGTGCGCCTTGATCTGGAACGGGCGCCAGGACTCGTCGACCACCGTGTAGAACACGCGGCTGCCGTCGGGATCGAACGCCAACGAGTAGAAGACGTTCTCCACGACGTCGTCCAACAGGTCGCCGGTGTCCAGGTCCTTGATCCTCAGGGTGAAGCGCTCGTCGCCGGCGAAGTCGGCGGCGTAGGCGTAGAGGCTGCCGTCTTTGGTCACGGCAGAGCCGCCCAGCGAAAAGAACGGCTTTCCCTCGGCCTCGGCATTGCCGTCCAGCAGCACCTGCTCGCCGGGCACCGGCCGGCCGGCGTCGACCTGCGGGGGAGTCCAATCGGCTGCCCGGTCGCCGGTGTCCGCGGCCCGGACCCGGCACTGGATGCCGTACTGCTTGCCCTCTTCCATCCGGCCGTAGTACCACCAGCCGTCCTTGCGGACCGGAACCGACAGGTCCGTTTCCTGGGTGCGGTTCTTGATTTCATCGAAAATGGCCTCGCGCAGCGGCTGCTGGTGCCCGGTGACCGCCGCCGTGTAGGCGTTCTCCGCCTCCAGGTGCGCAACCACCTCCGGGCTCTCCTTGTCCCGCAGCCACTCATAGTTGTCCACGAAGACGTCGCCGTGATGGGAGCGCTCGACGGGAACCTTGCGGGGCGACGGCGGTTCCGGCAGGGCTGCGGGGGAGGAGGCGGGGACGGTTTCGGCGGGGCTGTGCGTCATGCCACCAATATATAGAGCCGGCCCGCCCCGCCGGACGGGTTCGGCTGAGGGTGGAAGCACCGGGCCGGAAGTTGATCCCGGCTGATCCCTGACGGCCGCCCTTGGCCTTGACGGTTGCGGAAAAGGCGCTATATCCTGAACGAACGGTCGGTAATTATTTCGCGGCCGGATTTCGTACAGTGAGGTGACCATCGTGGCAACGCAGACCCAGGCCGGCGACTCCCAGTTGCACGCCGTGCCGTCCCCCGAGGACGAGGCCGGGAAGGCCTACTTTGACAAGATCATTGCCGAGGACTCCCGGATCGAGCCGGCCGACTGGATGCCGGAGAAGTACCGCAAGACACTGGTCCGGCAGATGTCCCAGCACGCGCACTCCGAGATCATCGGCATGCAGCCGGAGGCGAACTGGATTACCCGCGCGCCCAGCCTGAAGCGCAAGGCCATCCTGATGGCCAAGGTGCAGGACGAGGCCGGCCACGGCCTGTACCTCTACTCCGCCACCGAGACCCTGGGCGCGCCCCGGCACGTCCTCAACCAGCAGCTGCTCGAGGGCAAGGCCAAGTACTCCTCGATCTTCAACTACCCGGCCAACAGCTGGGCGGACATGGGGGCCATCGGCTGGCTCGTCGACGGCGCCGCGATCGCCAACCAGGTGCCGCTGTGCCGGGCCTCCTACGGCCCCTACGGCCGGGCGATGGTGCGGATCTGCAAGGAAGAGTCCTTCCACCAGCGGCAGGGCTTCGAGATCCTGCTGGAACTGGCCAACGGCACCCCGGCGCAGAAGCAGATGGCCCAGGACGCGGTCAACCGCTTCTACGCCCCGGCGCTGATGATGTTCGGCCCCACGGACACCGACTCCCCGAACTCGCAGCAGTCGATGGCCTGGAACATCAAGCGCTTCTCCAACGACGAGCTGCGCTCGCGGTTCGTGGGGATGATCCAGGAGCAGGTCAAGGTCCTGGGCCTGACCCTGCCCGATGACAAGATCCGCTACAACGAGGAAACCGGCATGTGGGAGCACGGCGAACTCAACTGGGACGAATTCTACGAAGTCCTCGCCGGCCGCGGCCCCTGCAACGCGCAGCGGATGGAGCGCCGCCGCGAGGCACACGAGAACGGCGCCTGGGTGCGCGAAGCAGCAGCCGCCTACGCGGACAAGAAGGCACAGAAAGCGCAGGTGGCCTGAATGGCAACTGGAGACCAGACCGCAATGGCCCGACCCGTGGAGACGGCGACGGCGGAAGCCGCGTCGTCCGACAAGCAGCCCTGGCCGCTGTGGGAAGTGTTCGTCCGCTCCTCGCGCGGGCTCTCCCACGTGCACGCCGGTTCGCTGCACGCCCCGGACGCCGAGATGGCCGTGCGCAACGCGCGGGATCTTTACACCAGGCGCAACGAAGGCGTCTCCCTCTGGGTGGTGCCGGCGTCGGCCATCGTGGCCAGCGATCCTGACGCGAAGGGCGAGTTCTTCGAATCCCCCAAGGGCAAGGATTACCGCCATGCCACGTACTACACGAAGAGCGAAGGGGTGAAGCACCTGTGAGCGGCGAAAGCGCCACCCGGATCACGCCGGGCAACGCCCTGCGCCCGGAGGACATTGCCGCGCAGGTGACCGAAGGCACGAAGGCCAGCCACGACGTCGGCGAGTACGCGTTGCGCCTCGGCGACGACGCCCTGATCCTGGCCCAGCGGCTGGGCTGGTGGATCTCCCGCGCGCCGGAGTTGGAAGAGGACGTCGCGCTCGCCAACATCGCGCTGGACCAGATCGGCCATGCCCGGTCGTTCCTGACCTACGCCGGCTCTGCCTGGGGCAAGTCCGAAGACGACCTGGCTTACTGGCGCGGGGAGAACGAATTCCGCTCCAGCTACCTCGTCGAACAGCCCAACGGCGACTTCGGCAGGACGATCGCCCGCCAGTTGGTCATCGCCACGTACCAGCACGAGCTGTACTCGCGGCTGGTCGACTCGCAGGACGAGACCCTGGCGGCCATCGCGGCCAAGGCGCTGAAGGAAGTGGACTACCACCGCGACCACGCGGCGCAGTGGACGCTGCGGCTGGGCGACGGCACGGAAGAGTCGCACCGGCGCATCGCCGCCGGCTTCCTTTCCATCTGGCCGTACGTGGAGCAGTTGTTCCTGGACGATGAGCTGATCGACCGGCTGCCCGGCATCGCGGTGCGGCCCTCGGAACTGCGCGAAGGGTTCGACGCCTTCATCGCGGACGTCTTCGCGGAGGCGACCCTGGAGGTCCCGGACGTCCAGCCCGCCATGACGGACAAGACCCGCGTCAAACACAGTGAACACCTGGGCTACCTGCTGGCTGAGATGCAGGTGCTGGCCCGCGAACACCCCGGCGCCACCTGGTAACCAGGCCGGCCATCGGAGTAACGGAGCTATTCATGTCCACCAATACGGCCCAACGGCCGGCAGGAACCGAAGCGGCACGCGTCTGGGACGTTGCGGCCACCGTCTGTGACCCGGAGATCCCCGTGCTGAGCATCGAGGACCTGGGCATCCTGCGGTCCGTGTCGGTGCTGGATGAAACGGACGACGGCGGGCGGCCGGCCGTCGAGGTGACCATCACCCCGACCTACTCCGGCTGCCCGGCCATGGACGCCATCCGCGACGACATCGTCGCCGCGCTGGCCTCCGAGGGCTACGCCGACGTCCGGGTGAAGCAGGTGCTGGCCCCGGCCTGGACCACGGACTGGATGACCGCCGAGGGCAAGGCCAAGCTGAACGAGTACGGCATCGCCCCGCCGTCGGGCATGGCGCCGGTCCGCACCGGACCGGTCAGGCTGGGCCTGAGCGTCAAGTGCCCGCGCTGCGATTCCCTCAACACCCGCGAGCTGTCCCGGTACGGCTCCACGTCGTGCAAGGCGCTGTACCAGTGCAACGACTGCCATGAACCCTTCGACTACTTCAAGGTGCTTTAGATGACTACTTCCACCCCGGAGGCCACGGCCGTCAAGCGCCGCGCCACCTTCCACCCGCTGACCGTCGCCGAGGTCCGCAAGCTCACGGACGAGGCCGTCGAGGTCACGTTCGAGGTGCCGGAGGAACTGCACGGCCAGTACGATTACGTGCCCGGCCAGTACGTGGCGCTGCGCACCACGCTCGAAGGCCAGGAAATCCGGCGCAGCTACTCGATCTGCGCCGAGCCGAAGCCGGGCGAAATCCGGGTGGCGATCAAACGCGACATCGGCGGATTGTTCTCGAACTGGGCCAACGACCACCTCAAGGCCGGGGACGTCCTGGATGTCATGAGCCCCACCGGTGCGTTCATCTCCAAGCACCAGATGACGGAGATCAACCACCCCGAACAGATCAACGCCGACGCCGGGGCCACCTTCGTGGCGTTCGCCGCCGGGTCCGGCATCACGCCGGTGATCTCGATCGCGCGGACCGTGCTGGCCGCCAGTGACAGCGTCCGGTTCGACCTGGTCTACGCGAACAAGGCCGCCATGGACGTCATGTTCGTGGAGGAACTGGCCGACCTGAAGGACAAATACCCCACCCGCTTCGCGCTGCACCACGTGCTCTCCCGCGAACAGCGCATTTCACCGCTGCTCTCCGGCAGGATCGACGCCGAGAAGCTGACCAGCCTGTTCGACAACGTGCTCCGCACCGACGACGTGGACGAATGGTTCCTCTGCGGCCCCTACGAACTGGTGCAGCTGTGCCGCGACACCCTGGCCGAACGCGGCGTGCCGGCCGAGAAGATCCGCTTCGAGCTGTTCAGCACCGGCGAGCCGACCAAACCGCAGGGCAACATCGGCCGGCCGGTGCAGCTCGACCCCAGCGCGGACAACTACGAGATCAACTTCCGGCTGGACGGGCTCTCCGGCACGGTCGCTTCGCCCAAGCATGCCCGGGAGTCGGTGCTCAACGCCGCGCTGCGCGTCCGCCCGGACGTTCCGTTCGCCTGCGCCGGCGGCGTCTGCGGCACCTGCCGCGCCAAGGTTGTCTCCGGCACGTTCACCATGGAGGAGAACTACGCGCTGGAACCGGACGAGATCGAGCGCGGCTACGTGCTGACCTGCCAGACCCACCCCACCGGCGACGAAATCACCGTCGACTACGACGCCTGACCGATCTTAACAGCACCGACCCCGAAGGAGTCCCATGAGCATGATTGAGCTGTCCATCCAGGACAACATCGCCGAAGTGGTGCTCAACGCACCAGGCAAGATGAATGCGCTGGACGAACAGGCGGTCCATGATCTGGGCAAGGCGTACGACGACGCCGCCGCCGCCGGCGTCCGGGCGCTGCTGCTCCGCGGCGAGGGCCGCGGCTTCTGCGCCGGCCGCGACATCTCGGCGGTGGACCCGGCGACCGACGACGCCTACGGTTACCTGTCCGGCGTCGTCACCCCGGTGCTGCGGAAGATGGCGGAGTTCCCCGCGCCCACCTTCGCCGCCGCGCAGGGGGCGGCGCTCGGCGTCGGGCTCGGCCTGCTGATCGCCACGGATGTGGTGTACGTGGCCGACAGCGCCAAGATCGGCTCGCCGTTCGCCAACCTGGGGGCCACCCTGGATTCGGGCGGGCACTGGCTGTTCACCGAGCGGCTCGGTGCGCACCGCACGCTGGACCTGATCTACACCGCCGAGCTGATGAGCGGCGAGGAAGCGGTAAGGGCCGGGCTGTTCAGCCGGGCCATGCCGGCGGACGAGCTGTTGGAGACCACCCGCGGCATCGTGGGCAAGGTGGCCCAAGGCGCCACCGGCGCGTTCCGGGCGTCCAAGGAGCTGGTGGCGAACATCCGCGACCAGCGGCTGGGCCTGTGGCTGGCCACCGAAGAGGAAAACGCCGCGCAGGGCCGGCTGTGCAAGAGCGACGACTACGCCGAAGGCTTCAAGGCCTTCCAGGAGAAGCGCAAGCCGGTCTTCAAGGGCTGACGGCGGGCCGAGGCCGGTGCCGCGCGGCTAGCCCGGTGCCGCACGGTTGGTGCCGCGCGCTTTGCCGGTGCCCGCGCGGACGGAGGGTAGGCTTCCAGGCGAAGCCCGTTCGCGCTGCCGGGCTGCCGGCCTCTGCTCCAGGAGTCACATGAATGCCGCCCCGCCTGCCGTCACCACCGTCGCCTGCCCAGACCGGGACCTGATGGCCGCCCTGGAACCCCTGCCCGCGGGGATCCGCACCGTCTATTGGGATTTCGACGGCGACCCCGAGGACGTCCGGCCCGAGCAGATCGAGGCCGTGGTGCTGCCGTACCCGGACATGTCCCGGGCCGTCGCCGGCCTGCCGAAGCTGGCGAACCTGCAGCTGGTGCAGGCCCAAACCACCGGGGTCGACGGGATAGCCGCCGTCGTCGGACCGGACGTCGCCATCGCCAGCGCGGCGGGAGTGCACGCCGCCGCCACCGCCGAACTCGCCGTCGGGCTCGTGCTTGCCTCCTTGCGCGGGATCGACGTCGCCGCGCGGGACCAGCCCGAGGGCCGGTGGCGCCACGTGCGGCGGCCGTCGCTGGCGGACCGTAAGGTGCTGCTCGTCGGCGTGGGCGGCATCGGCCGGGAAATCGCGCGGCGCCTGGAGCCCTTCGACGTGCAGCTGACCCGGGTCGGGACCCGCGCCCGGGACGACGGCGACGGCCACGTCCACGGCACGGACGAGTTGACGGAACTGGCGGCGTCCCACGAAGTGCTGATCCTCATCACACCCCTGACGGAAGCCACCCGCGGGCTGATCGATGCGGCGGTACTGGCGGCCCTCCCGGACGGTGCGCTGGTGGTCAACGTGGCGCGCGGGGCGGTTGTCGACACGGCGGCCCTGACCGCGGAAGTCGTCTCCGGCCGGCTGAGGTGCGCGTTGGACGTCACCGATCCCGAACCGCTGCCGCCGGACCACCCGCTGTGGCGGGCCGGCAACGCGCTGATCACCCCTCATCTGGGCGGCGACACCACGGCGTTCGAACCGCGGATCGTCCGGCTCCTGAAGAATCAACTGGCGGCGGTCGCAGCCGGCCGGGCGCCGCAGAACCTGGTGCAGCCGGGCCGCTTTCGGCCCTGAGTCCACGAAAGCCCCGCCCGTGGCCTGCCGAGGCGTCCGGGTCTGGACAACCGTCCCGGCCCGCGGGCAGGATGAAGGCGGCGCGTCGGCAGCGGTGTTACGCGCCGGGAGGGAAGACCCATGGGCATCATCGTGGCCAACATGTTCCTCACCCTCGACGGCGTGTACCAGTCGCCGGGCGCGGCCGACGAGGACCCGGAGGGCGGCTTCGACTACGGCGGCTGGCAGGCGCCGTTCTTCGACGAAGCATCCGGCGAGGCGATCGGGGAGGTCATCGACCGGATCGACGCGCTGCTGCTCGGGCGGAAGACCTACGACATCTTCGCGTCCTACTGGCCCAATGCCGGCGAGGACTCTCCGATCGCGGTGAAGTTCAACGCGGTGCCGAAGTACGTCGTGTCGACCACGCTCACCGAGCCCGCCTGGGCGGGCACCACCGCGTTGCACGATGCGATGGCGGCCGCCCACCTTCGCGAGCGGCACGACGAGGTGCACGTGTTCGGCAGCGGCGACCTGTTGCAGTCGTTGTTCACCGAGGACGTGGTCGGCCGCCTCAACCTCTTTCTGTATCCGCTCACGGTGGGCAGCGGGAAGCGCCTCTTCGGCTCCGGCACCATCCCGGCATCCTTCCGCCTCGCCGGCCCCGCCCGCACCTTCGAGAAGGGCGCGGTGGCGCTGGTATATGAGCGTGCGGGCGAGGTCGAGACCGGCAACATGACAGAAGTCGCGGCGCCCCCGGGCGGGAACGGCGGCTGAGCGCGCGCTTCAGCGGGTGTCCAGGTCCTCGAATACCAGGAAGGTCTGGGTGTCGAGGATCCCGGGCATGGACTGGATCTGGTCAAAGATGACTCGGCGCAAGTCCACGTTGTCCACGGCACGGACCAGCAGGATGACATCGAAGTTCCCGCCGACCAGGGCAATGTGGTGCACCTCGGGAATGGCGCGCAGGGCTTCGCGCAGCTCGCGCCAGGAGTGCTGGCGCAGCTTCAGGGTCACGTAGGCGGATGCCTTCAGTCCCGCCTTAATCGGGTCCACCAACGCCGTGAACTTGGTCAGCACGCCCGCCTCGGTCAGCCGGGCGATGCGCGAGTAGGCGTGGGCGCGGGAGATGTGCACGTTTTCGGCGACCGCGGTCACGGACAGCCGGCCATCCCGGGTCAGCTCCGCCAGGATCCGGCGGTCGATCTCGTCCAGCTGCGGGACTTTTGCGGCGGCACCGTTGGCCATCTGTCTACACCTCGCGGGGTTATCCAGCTCACATTAACAATTCGTCTCCAAGACTACGGCCAGGCAAGCAGATAATCCACGTTTTCCCGCATAAGTGGATACGAAAAGTAGCCGAATCCATACTAAAGCTACACAGTTTCTTCACCAGGGCCGCCCGCGCCATGCGGGGCGGCAGGCAACGGCGCCCGCCGACCAGGATTCGAATGGAGACACCATGACCATCTCAACCGGTAACCCGATCGAGGGATCGATGTCCGACCCGTCCGGCCGCCCCGGCATGGATGATCAGGTCACCGCGGAGGCCTACATGCTGCCCTCCGGGCAGCCCGTGCAGCTGGTGGACCCGGACGGCCGACACGTGCACAACGACAAGTACCCGCTGCCCGACGGCGAGGCCCTGCTGGGCGCCTACCGCGAACTGGTGGTCGGCCGCCGCGTCAACGACCAGGCCAACGCCCTGGTCCGCCAGGGCAGGCTGGCCGTCTACCCCTCATCGCACGGGCAGGAGGCCTGCCAGGTGGCGGCGGCCCTGTGCCTGGGCCGGGACGACTGGCTGTTCCCCACGTACCGCGACACCGTCGCCGTGATCGCCAAGGGCGTCGACCCGGTGCAGACCCTGACCTTGCTGCAGGGCGACTGGCACGGCGGCTACGATCCCTACGAGCACAAGGTGTCGATCCAGGCCACGCCGCTGGCCACCCAGCTGCTGCACGCCGTCGGCGTCGCCCACGCCGCCAAACTCAAGGGCGAGGACACCGTCGTCGTCGCGCTCTGCGGTGACGGGGCCACCAGCGAGGGCGATTTCCACGAGGCGCTGAACTTCGCCGCCGTGTTCCACCTCCCGGTCGTATTCTTCGTGCAGAACAACCAGTACGCCATCTCCGTCCCGCTCAATAAGCAAACCGTGGCGCCGTCGCTGGCGCACAAGGCCATCGGCTACGGCATGCCGGGCGAGCGGGTGGACGGCAACGACACCGCCGCGTTGTTGTCCGTGCTCGGCAAGGCCGTGACCCGGGCCCGCGACGGCGGCGGCCCCGCCCTGGTCGAGGCGCACACGTACCGGATGCAGTCGCACACCAACGCCGACGACGCCACCCGCTACCGCACCGACGACGAAGTGGCCGAGTGGGCGCCGAAGGACCCGCTGGTGCGCCTGCGGACATACCTCAAGGAACTGCACCTCCTGGACGAGGCCCTCGAAGAGGAAATCGCCGAGCGGGCGGAAACCGTGGCCGCGCAGATGCGCGACGGACTCAACGCCGAGACCGACGTGGACCCGGAGGACCTGTTCCGCTTCGTCTACACCGAAAAGACCAGCCAGCTTCGCGAGCAGGCCGCCATGCTCCGCGACGAGCTCTCGCGCGAGTCGGCCTGAGCGCCGCCGCCCAGTAAAAGGACACCCCATGAGCACAACAATGACGTTCGCCAAGGCGCTGAACACGGCCCTGGCCGACGAGATGGAAGCAGACCGCTCCGTCGTCGTCTTCGGGGAAGACGTAGGCCCGCTGGGCGGCGTCTTCCGCATCACCGACGGCCTCACCAAGCGGTTCGGCGAGGAACGCTGCTTCGACACACCGCTGGCCGAATCCGGCATCATGGGCATGGCGATCGGCATGGCGATGAACGGCCTCCGCCCGGTGGTGGAGATGCAGTTCGACGCGTTCGCCTACCCGGCGTTCGAGCAGGTGGTCTCGCACGTGGCCAAGATGCCCAACCGGACCCGCGGCAGGGTCAAGCTGCCGATGGTGATCCGGATTCCGTATGCCGGCGGGATCGGGGGAGTGGAGCACCACTGCGACTCCTCGGAGTCCTACTACGCGCACACGCCGGGCCTGACGGTGGTGGCGCCGGCCACGGTGGAGGACGCCTACACCATGCTCCGCGAGGCCATCCGCTTCCCGGATCCCGTGGTGTTCCTGGAGCCGAAGAAGCTCTACTTCTCCAAGGAGCAGCTGGACCTCGAAGCGCTGCAGTCGCAGTGGGCCGCCCCCGCGATCGCGCAGGGATCCGGGGCGGGGCAGGCCGGCACCGCGGGGTCCGGCATCGGCCGCGCCGTCGTCGCCCGCGAGGGAACCGACGCCACGCTGATTACCTACGGTCCGTCCGTGCCCACCGTCATGCAGGCCGCCGCGGCCGCCGCCGAGGAGGGGTGCTCGCTGGAGGTCATTGATATCCGGTCGATAGTACCGTTCGACGATGAAACCGTGATGGCGTCCGTGCGCAAAACCGGCCGCGCCGTGGTCGTCGCCGAGGCCCCCGGCTTCGCGTCCGTCGCCTCCGAGATCGTGGCGCGGGTGCAGGAGCGCTGCTTCCACTCGCTGGCCGCCCCGGTGCTGCGCGTGACCGGTTTCGATATTCCGTATCCCGCGCCGAAGCTGGAGCGGCACTACCTGCCCAGCGTGGACCGCATCCTGGACGCGGTGGATGAACTTCAGTGGGAGGACGCGTAGCCATGTCGCGACAGGTATTCAAACTGCCCGACCTCGGCGAGGGCCTGACCGAGGCCGAGCTGGTCAACTGGCTGGTCAAGGTCGGCGACGAGATCCGCGTGGACCAGCCGGTCGCCGAAGTGGAGACCGCCAAGTCCATGGTGGAGGTGCCCAGCCCGTTCGCGGGGACCGTCGCTGTGCTGCACGGCGCGGCCGGCGACACCCTGGACGTGGGCAAGCCCCTCATCTCCGTCGACGCTCCGGGCTACGTGCACGACGACGGTGCCCAGGCTGCCGCGCCGCAGGCCCCCCGGGCGGGGGAGGCCGCCGCCGCGGTCGCGGCGGGAGACGCTCCCGACCCGGACCGCGCGGGGCCAGGCGCCGGCCATCCCGACGGCGAGGCCTACCGGAGGGAGGAGCGCGCCGGCATCCAGGAGCCTGCCGAATCCGGCTCCGGCAACGTGCTGATCGGCTACGGCACACCCGGTGGATCGGCGGGGTCCAAGCGCACCCGGAAACCGAAGACCGGCCGCGTTGCCGTGGCGACCCTACCGCTGGCAGCTCCGGCGGCGGCTCCGGCGACCGCGGCGGCCTCCCCGGCGGCAGTGACCTCCGCGGCGGCGGTGGCCTCCCCGGCGGTAGCTCCGACGACCGCGGCAACGCAGGAGGAACCCGTGCCGGCCGCGAGCGGACGGGCCCCGCTGGTCATCTCGCCCCTGGTCCGCAAGCTGGCCCGCGACTCGGGTCTCCGCTTGACCGACATCGCCGGCACGGGCCCGGACGGCATGGTGCTGCGCAAGGACGTGGAGGCCGCGCTGGCCGGAGCCCCGGCCCCCGCCGGCGCAATGGCCGGAGCCGCCGCCCCCGCCACCGGCGTTGTTGGAGCCCCGGCGGAGGGCCGCACGGCGGGTGCCGCCGATACCGACGCCCGTACCGGCCTGGGCATCGCCACCCGCACCCCGATGAAGGGCGTGCGGAAGACCGTGGCCCAGGCGATGTCGCGCAGCCGCAGCGAAATCCCCGAGGCCACCGTCTGGGTGGACGTGGACGCCACCGCCCTGCTGCAGATGCGCGCCGACCTCAAGCGCCGCGATCCGGAGAACACCCCGGGGCTGCTGGCCTTCATCGCGCGGTTCGTGCTGGCCGGCCTGGCCAAATATCCGGAGTTGAACACCCGGGTGGAAGGCGAGGAGATCGTCGGCTTCGACGGCGTGAACCTCGGCTTCGCCGCCCAGACCGACCGCGGTCTGATGGTGCCCAGCGTACGCAACGCCGACAGGCTCAGCGCCCGGCAGCTGGATACCGAGATCAGGCGGCTCACCGCCGTCGCGCGCGACGGCAAGGCCACGCCGGCCGAGCTGACCAGCGGCACCTTCACCCTGAACAACTACGGCGTGTTCGGTGTGGACGGCAGCGCCGCCATCATCAACTACCCGGAGGTGGCGATCCTCGGCGTCGGCCGGATCATCGACAAGCCGTGGGTGGTGGACGGGCAGCTGGCGGTCCGCAAGGTGACCGAACTGGTGCTGGCCTTCGACCACCGCGTCTGCGACGGCGGCACCGCGGGCGGCTTCCTGCGCTACGTGGCGGACGCGATCGAAAACCCCGGCAGCGTCCTCGCGGACCTGTAGCAGCTCCCCGCCGGCCGGCGCCCAGCCGGCGGCAGCCCGGAATTTTCCCTAGCTGGCCCGTCCCCGCCGGCGCTACCCTTAGGGCATGGTCACTCTGCCAGAGGCGTACAAAAAGTACCTCTCCCGCCTGTCTGCACACCATGCCGAGGCGCTGCGCCCGGTGTTCCTCGAGTCGGCTGCCGAGGGGGAACACGGCGTGATGGTCCGTGGCATGGGCTCCAAGCATGTGCAGGCCTACGTCGACGACTCCGTGCCGTTCGGCGAAGTGCGCGAGGTGCTTCGCTCCGTCCACGAACTCTGAGCTCGGGACGCCCGCCAGGAGGCCGCAGCCAGTTGGCCGCGGCCTGGTGGCCGGGTGTGCCGGAGGGGTCGGCACGGTACCGTGGCAGGATCAGGCTGCGCCGTCCGCGCGGCCGGTGTCCGACGCGACGGAGGGGGACAGCCGGATGAGCGATGCCGCCCGATCAGAGGACAAGGCCGGGGAGCCGGCGGACAGGGCCGGGGAGCCGGCGGAATGGGTGCAGGTGGCGCCCGGGAACTACGTGATCAGGACCCGGGAGTATCTGTTGAACTCCGGGCTGGTCGTCGGCAGGAACAAGGCCTTGGTGGTGGATACCGGTGCCGGGCCGCGGCAGGCACGGCGGATTTACGCGGCCGTTCGCGCGCTGACCAAGCTGCCGCTCGTCGTCGTGAACACGCATTTCCACTTTGACCACGTCTTTGGCAACGCCTACTTCGCGGCCCAGGGCGTGCAGGACTTTTACGCCCACCGCAATTGCGCGCACGACGTCGCAGAGAACGGCATTCTCCAGCGTGAGGCAGTCGGGGAAACGGAACCCGAAATGGCGGCCGGCGACGGGGAGCACACCGGGATCAAGATGCCCAACAAGCTGGTGGACACGGAAACCACTGTCGACCTGGGCGAGGTCGGCGTCAAGCTCTTTTATCTGGGCCGCGGCCACACCGACGGCGACCTGCTGGTCGGTTCGCCCACCACGCTTTTTGCTGGCGATCTGGTGGAGCAGGGTGCCCCGCCCGCCTTCGAAGATTCCTACCCGCGAGACTGGGTGGAAGCGCTGCGCCGGATCTCCGGGCTGCGGCACGAGTACGACGTGCTGGTGCCCGGCCACGGCCAGACCGTCAGCGACGCCTACGTGAAGAACATGTGCGAGACCATGACCCTGGCCGTCCGGATGGGTGAACAGGCCAGCCGCGACACTCCCGCGGACTCCACCAAGGCCATCCCGATCCTGCCCTACGGGCCCGTGCAGTCCCGAGCCCTGCTGCAGCGCCTCAGCGCCAACCGGTAAGGGGAGTGGCGGCGGCGAGCGGGGCGCGGCGTCGGAAAGGGGTGGGGGAGCGGCGTCGGAAAGGCGTGCGTCAGCCCAGTTCCAGCCGCATGAGCACGCGCGGGAACCCGTTTACCACCGAGTCGGTGTCTGCCGCCTTCGTGAAGCCGGCCTGTTCGAAGAGCTTTCGCGTGCCGACGTACGCCATGGTCAGGTCGACCTTCTTGCCCTCGTTGTCGACGGGGTAGCCCTCAATCGCGGGGGCACCATGCCGGCGCGCCAGGTCGACGGCGCCCGCGAGCAGATGATGCGAGATCCCCTTGCCGCGATGCCCTGGCCGCACCCGGATGCACCACGCCGACCACACATCGACGTCGTCCACGTGCGGGATCTTTCGGTTGCGCGCGAAGGCCGTGTCCGCCCGGGGATGCACGGCGGCCCAGCCAACCACCTCGTCGCCGTCGTAGGCGAGCACCCCCGGCGGCGGGTCCTGCCCGCACAAGCGCTCAACGAGCGCCCCTCGATCCTGGCCCCGCAGCGAGGCGTTGTCTTTCGACGGAAGGCGGTAGCTGAGGCACCAGCAGACGTTGGCATCGGCGCGCTTTGGCCCCAGCATGGCCTTCACATCGCCGAAGACCGTTGCCGGACGCACCTCGATGGCCATGGGATCACACTGCCACCGCCGTCCCGTGCCGGCAATGCTCCGGGCCCGGGCGCTGAGCAATGCTTGAGCGCGGCCGCTGAGCAGCGCTCCCTGCCCGGCCGTTGCTGCCGTTCCCATGCGTGGCCTAATGCCGGCGCGACTGGAGGCCGAACAGCCAGGTCAGCAGGGCGCTGAGCAGCATCCCGGTGCCGGTGATCAGGCCCATGCCGGCCCAGAAAAACAACGGGAGCCTGCCGGTGCCGGGGACGGGTGCCGCGCCGGCCTGTTGCGCGAGCAGGTAGAGTCCCGCGGCGGCGCCGATGCCCAGCACGGCCAGCAGCCAGCACAGCCGCGGCCACCACGCGGACGCCGCCCAGAAGCTGCCGTAGCCGGACCAGATGTTCCAGTCGCTGCCCCGCCGCAGCACGACCGGGCCGGCGGCCAGCGCCCAAAAGCCGGCCACCAAAAAGGCCGCCACCACGTCCGCCGGGCGGTGCCAGCCGTTGATCAAGGTAGCGGCACCGGCCAGCACGGCATACAAACCACCCGCGGCCGCAGCGAACGGCCGCCAGCGGGGCGAGACCACCAGGAAAATGGCCAGGGCCGCAGCGGTGGCGATGGTGGTGTGCCCCGACGGAAGCGAATTGTGTTCCAGCGTGGGCACGCCGCGGTCGGGCCGGTCCAGAACAAGGTTCTTCAGGATCCACGTCGTCGCCGCCGACGCCGCGACCACCCCGACGCCGACCACCGCCGGCCCCCACCGGCGTCGTACCAAGGCCGCCACCAGCAGCACGACGGCCGCCACGGCGACGGAGATATCCGGCAGCAGGTCCAGGAAGTCCAGGAAAACGCCGCGGCCCAGCCGCCAGCCGGAGTCCGCCTCCGCCCAGGCCGATTCGTCGGCGAATTGCCCGGTGGTGGTGCGGACGAAGGCGTAGTAGTTCAGCACAAAGGCTCCCGCGCACAACAGTGCTCCCAGCCAGAACAGGGCAGGAGCGTGCGCCGCCGGACGGCTGGGCGCGGGCCGGGAGCGGACACGGGAACGCTGCGGAGTCATCGATTCTAGGGTCGCACACAATGCTGGCAGCTTCCGGGAAGGGCGGCCGCCGTACAGTTGGAGGTGATGACACCGCACCAGATTCCCGATGTTCCCGGGCTTTCCGACCGGCCGGAGCTCCCCGACCTCGCCGACCTGCTCGCCACCGCACGCGTGGTGTCGCTGCCGATGAAAGTCCGCTTCCGCGGGGTGATGCAGCGCGAGGTGCTGCTGTTGGATGGCCCGGCTGGCTGGGCGGAGTTCTCGCCCTTTCTTGAGTACGACGACGACGAAACAGCCGCGTGGCTGGCGGCCGCGGTGGAGGCGGGCTGGCGGGGTTTCCCGGCCCCGGTCCGGGACAGCGTCCCCGTCAACGCCACGGTGCCCGCGGTGACGCCGGCGGAGGTGCCCGGCGTGTTGGCCCGCTACGACGGTGCGCAGACGGTGAAGATCAAGGTTGCCGAAACCGGTCAGGACATCGACCAGGACGTGGCCCGTGTCGCCGCCGTGCGTGCCGCAGCCCCGCACGCTGCGCTCCGGGTAGATGCCAACGGCGGCTGGGATGTGCCCGCGGCAGTGGAGGCGTTGACCCGGCTGGCCGGGTATTCGCTGGAGTACGCCGAGCAGCCTGTCGCCGACATCGCCGGGCTGCGCGCCGTGCGGACCGAGCTGCGCCGGCGCGGGATCGCCACCCCGATCGCGGCCGACGAAAGCGTGCGCAAGGCCGCCGACCCCCTGCGGGTGGCCCGCGAAGACGCCGCCGACCTGATCGTGGTCAAGGTGCAGCCCCTCGGGGGCGTGCGGCGGGCACTGGAGATCGTCGCGCAAGCCGGGCTCCCCGCCGTCGTCAGTTCCGCCCTGGACTCCTCTGTGGGAATCCGTGCCGGCGTGGCGTTGGCTGCGGCGCTGCCGGAACTTCCGTATGCCTGCGGACTGGCGACGGTGTCCCTGATGGACGCGGACGTGACGGCGGAACCGCTCGTGCCGGTGGCCGGCCGCCTCCCGGTGCGCGACGTTGTGCCCGACCCGGACCTGCTGGATCGTCTTGCGGCGCCGGCGGACCGGCGGCAGTGGTGGTTGGAACGGCTGACGCGGACGTACCGGCTGCTGGAGCCGTGACGTGGGGGCGGGGGAACGGCCGCCGGCGACCATCCCGGCGGCCCAGGCGACGTGCCGAAAGAGCAGGGGGGATTGGCAGCGCCACGGACCTCGCCTGCGGGCCCGCTGGAGCAGTGAAGCGCCTGTGCTCGGGACGTGCTTCGGGGCTGCGGAAGGCAGCATCCGGAACAACCTTCAGGGTTTTGGGCCCGGTTCTATAGGCGCGGCCCGACCAGGCTGAATGTCTGGCCTAATCCTTTCGTGAGCGCAGTCTGGTCTTGCCGATTCCCTGCACCGATGGCAAGCGAGGCCCTCAAACTGTCCGAGGCGGCCGGTAGCGTGAGGATATGGAGGGCGAGGGCGTCGAGCTTCGGTTCCCGGTTCCGGGACAGGGACTGGTGATGGACCTCGGTGTGCCCTCGCGTCCGGACAGTTCGCTGCTGGAAGCGCTGCTGCAGCACGCGGTAACAGAGGCACTGCTCCGGCGTTATGGTATCGAACCTGATCGCGCCGGTTTCTTTCCCGCGGCCGCTGACCCTGATGCGTCTGCCGCCGCCGAGTCGGCCAACACCGCAGAGATTCCTTCGCCAACCGAAGCCGACGGCGGCGGGCAGCCAGCCATGCCCGAGGATCGCGGAGCATCCCAGGGATCTGGCACCGGACAACCGACGGCCGGGACCACCGAGGAAGGGGTAGGCCTGCCCGTGGTGCCGGAGGACGCCGATGGTAAGCCTGTGATGCCCGAGGGCGGGGTGGGGGTGCCTGCCGTGCTGGCCGGTTTGCTGGCGGTGATGGAGCCGGCGGAACTGAATGACGTGCAGACCATGGATTACCTTTTGGCTGCGGGCCGGGTGGAGGCGTGGGTGCAGTCCTGCCGGATGAAGGCGTTGGACCGCTTCGCCCGGCTGCGTCCCGGTGCTGGCGGGGACCGCGACCCGGAAGGCTTTTCCCGCTTCGCGCACCACGAGATCTCGGCGCACCTGTGCACCGGTGACGCCGCGGCGCGGGCCATGCTGGCCGACGCCCGGCAGATCTGCACGCACCTGCCAGGCACTCTCGAGGCGATGGGCCGCGGGGACCTGGACTTGCCACGGGCGAAGGCGCTGGCCCGCGGCTGCGCGGACCTGCCGGCCGAATGCCTGCCGGATTTTGAGAACGCGGTGCTGCCCGGCGCCGGGGACGTCACACTGGATACCGTGCGGTCCCGGGCCCGGCGGATGCGGGACCGCCTGCACCCGGAATCCTTGGCGCAGCGGCACCGGCGGGCAAACGAGTCCCGGGACGTGCAGCTGACCGACCAGGACGACGGGATGGCCGAGTTGTGGATCCGCACCAGCGCGGACAAGGCGCATCTGGTCTTCGACCGGATCCAGACCACGGCCCGCTCCCTCCAAGGCCCCGGCGAGGCCAGGACCCTGCCCCAGCTGCGCGCCGACGTGTTCTGCGACCTCATGCTGGCCGACCGCACCTGCCCGGCCGGCACCCCAAACATGGATGCAGCGGAAGACACGGTGCCGGCAGCACCGGAGCCGGCCGCGGCACCGACAGAACCGGCCGCGGCACTGGCACCAGCCGGCAGCGGAAGCGGCAGGTTCGCTGAAGACTCCGTGGGGAACGGTGCTGTTGCGGCCCCTCCGCCGGCACCGGTCGGCGGAGGTACTCGGACCGCACACGGCGGCGGTAACTGTGGTGGTGGTGCGGGGCTGGGGATGCTGGTCACCATGCCCTGGCCACGCTGCTGGGGCTGGGCGAGGAGCCCGGTGACCTGGCCGGGCACGGCCCGATCTCGGCGGACATGGGACGGGAACTGGCCCAGCTGGCCAGGTCCTGGCTGCCGTTGCTCACCGACGACCACGGCCAGGCGATCGCTGCCGCCCGGCAACTGCGGATTCCGCCCGAATGGCTCAAACGCCTGGTCCGTGTCCGGGACCGGCACTGCCGCTTCCCCGGCTGCCGCCGCGCGGCCAGGTACTGCGAGATCGACCATGTCCGCGGGTGGGACGACGGCGGGATAACTGTGCCGGAAAACCTGCAGTGCCTGTGCAGCGCCCACCACGCGGCGAAGACCGCCGGGCACGCCCGGGCCGAGGCCGGCCCACACGGTCAGGTCACGTGGACCACGCGCACCGGCCACCGCAAGACCACCCACCCGGACGAGGGCTGGGACACCCTCCTGCCCCGGCCGAAGGAAACGGAAGCGGCAGCCACCGGCGAAAACGAAGACAACACCCGCGGCGCCAAAGGCGCAGGCGGAGACACCGACGATGGCGCCACACAAGCAGCCGACGGCGCCGCCGCCCGCGACATCAGCGACCAAGCACCACAAAAACGTACGCTCGGCGGCATCGAACTGCCCTACGACAACACCGACCTGAACGCACCACCCCCATTCTGACCTCGGCGCTGCAATGCGCCTGGCCGATTCTGCGGGTGACACCTCTGACGCCGAGGCCACCCGTGAAGAAACTCGTTGCCTCGCCCTGGAAGAACGCGAAGCCTCGCGGTCCCGGCCCAGCCCGGCAAGGTGTTTTGCCTGCCGTTGGCCGAAAATTCACCACTGCTCGGCCTGCCGGTCGACTTCGATCAGCACACTGGAGGACGATCCCATAGTTCAATGCAGAAGGTGAAAACGTGACCGAAACCAAGAAGCGCTACCTGCCGATGCTGGGCCATGTGTCCGGAAAACGCAGCGCCGTGACCTGCGCGCTCAAGTGCGACAACGCCTGCGCCAAGGGCGTCTGCAACACCTCGGACAATAACTACTTCCGGGACATCGTCTCCGCCGAATACTCCCGCCGCCGGATGATGGGGTTGGGCGGCGCCGGCGCGCTGGCGCTGATGTTCGGCGGCGGCGCGGCCGCGGATGCACAGGTTGGACTCGCCCCGGCCGCCAAGGCCGGGCGCGGGCCGGGCAACCCAAGCAAGCTCAAGTTCGACGGCATCAAGGCCGTGCCCAACAACGTGGACGACGTCGTGGTACCCAAGGGCTACAACTGGAATCCGGTCATCCGCTGGGGAGACCCCCTGTTCCACGACAGCGCGGAGTTCGATCCGCAGAACCAGACCAAGGAGTCCCAGTCGGGCCAGTTCGGCTACAACAACGACTACCTGGACATCATCGAGATCCCGGGCAGCAACGGCAAGCGGGCGGTCCTGTTCGCCAACCACGAGTACACCAACGAGGGGATCATGTTCCCGCCGGACATGCCCGTCGAACGCCAGCGCGAGGTAGCCATGGCCGCGCACGGGCTGTCCGTCGTGGAACTGGAGCGCAAGGGCAAGGGCCAGCCGTGGACCTACGTCCGCGGGGCCAGGCTGAACCGCCGCTTCCTGATGGACACCGAATACGAACTGACCGGGCCGGCCGCCGGCTCCGAGCTGCTGAAGACGCAGGCCGATCCCACCGGCCGCATCGTGCTGGGGACGCAGAACAACTGCGCCGGCGGCACCACCCCGTGGGGGACGGTGCTCTCGGGCGAAGAGAACTTCAACCAGTACTTCAAGGTGTCCGCCCCGACGGCCGAGCAGCGCCGCTACGGCCTGACCAGCGCCAACCCGTCGCGCGGCTGGCACATCCCGGAGCCGCGCTTCGACACCGACCGGCCCGAGGGCCGGAACGAAGACAACCGTTTCGGCTGGATCGTCGAGGTGGACCCGTTCGATCCCACCTCCACCCCGCGCAAGCACACCGCCCTGGGACGGTTCAAGCACGAGGGCGCCAACGTGACCATCGCCGCCTCCGGCCACGCGGTGTCCTACTCCGGCGACGACGAGCGCTTCGACTACCTGTACAAGTTCGTCTCCAAGGGCACCTACCGCGAGGGCGACAAGAAGCACAACATGACCTTGCTGACCGAGGGCGACCTCTATGTGGCCAGCTTCACGGGCAATTCCCCGCAGAACCAGATCGACGGCTCCGGCGTGCTGCCCTCCGACGGTGCGTTCGACGGCACCGGGTACTGGATCCAGCTGACCCGCGACGGCGAATCGCTGGTGCCGGGCATGCGGATCGACCAGGTGCTGGTGTACACCCGGCTCGCCGCCGACGCCATGGGTGCCACCAAGATGGACCGCCCGGAGGACGTGGAGATCAACCCGGCGACCGGCAAGATCTACATGGCCTGCACCAACAACACCGCCCGGACCCGCGCGCAGGTGGACGAGCCCAACCCCCGGGCCAACAACCGCCACGGCCACATCATCGAAATGACCGAGACCGGTGACCAGACCTCCACCGAGTTCACCTGGCAGCTGATCCTGGTGGCGGGCGATCCGGCGGTGGACGATTCGGTCTACTTCAGCGGCTACCCGGCCGACCAGGTGCAGCCGATCTCCTGCCCGGACAACCTGGCCTTCGACTCGGCCGGAAACCTGTGGGTCTCCACCGATGGGCAGCCCGGCACCATCCAGCGCAACGACGCTCTCTTCCGTGTCACGCTGGAAGGACAGGAACGCGGCAAGGTGGAGCAGTTCATGGCCGTGCCGATCGATGCCGAGACCTGCGGCCCGTTGATCCACGACGACGACGGGCTGGTGTTCGTCGCCGTCCAGCACCCGGGCGAGGACGGCAGCTGGGGAGCCCAGCGCTCCCTGTTCCCGGACTACGTCGGGGACGGGCGCCGCGCCAAGCCGGGCGACGCCGCGCTGCCCCGGCCGTCCGTTATCCAGATGTTCAAGGGCAAGAACGGGCACCTCAAGCGCTAGCCCGGCCACGCCGACGGAAGGCAGACGGCCGCGTCCCTCGGGGCGCGGCCGTCTGCTTACCATGAGGGGGTGACTGCGCAGCTGAGCTCGATGGATACCGCCCGACTGGCCGTGAAGGCCTTGGTCTGGGGCGGAGTGCGCGACGTCGTCATCGCGCCGGGTTCGCGCAGCGCCCCGCTGGCGTATGCGCTCGCCGAGGCCGAAACACACGGCGACCTGCGGCTGCACGTCCGCATCGATGAGCGGGGCGCGGCGTTTACCGCGCTCGGGCTCTCGCTGGGCTCGTTGCGCCCGGTTCCGGTGGTCACAACCTCCGGAACGGCGGTGGGCGAGCTGTTGCCGGCGGTGATGGAAGCCAATCACGCCGGCGTGGAACTGGTGGTGCTCTCCGCCGACCGCCCGGCCGAAATGCGCGGCACCGGTGCCAACCAGACTACGGTGCAACACGGACTGTTCGGCATCCACGTGCGCTCGGCCGTGGACATCCCGGCCGGAGACGACCCGACGGACGCCATCCGCACCAGCCTCCTGAACGCCAAGGGCATCCCGCCGGCCCCGGCGGCCGCGACGGCCGACCTGCTCTCGCTGGCGGCCACGCCGTCGGCGGCTAACGCAGCGACCACGGCGGCCGATACGGCGGCGCATCCGGGTGCGGTCGGTCCCGTGCACATCAATCTCGCGTTCCGCGACCCGCTGTTCCCGGATACGGATACGGCTACTGACCACGCCGCGGCGCCGGTGCGGGCAACGGACGACGGCGGTGCCTCGGCACCCGGGGCGATAGCATCCGGGCGGGCCACCAGTTTGAACGCGGGCCAGGCGGAACCGCCTATCCACGCGGCCGAGGAACGCCGCACCGTGGTCGTGGCGGGACACGGTGCGGGAGCCGGAGCCGAAGCCTTCGCGCGTGCACACGGGCTGCCGCTGCTGGCCGAACCGTCCTCCAACGCGAGGTTCGGCCCGAACGCCATCGGACCCTACCGCCTGCTGCTGGGCCACCTCGGGCCACAGATCGAACGGGCCGTGGTCTTTGGCCGCC
This sequence comes from Arthrobacter sp. B0316-1-20, assembly GCF_059091865.1. Lineage (NCBI taxonomy): Bacteria > Bacillati > Actinomycetota > Actinomycetes > Micrococcales > Micrococcaceae > Arthrobacter > Arthrobacter sp. B0316-1-20. Next base: position 332,026 of record NZ_JBNHHC010000006.1, read on the forward strand.
CGACGCTTTCGCGGCCGGTGTCCGCCCTGCTGGCGCGGGAGGACGTCCAGGCCGCGCTGTTCCAGCCGGATCCGGTCCCCTGGTACGAGCCCGGACGCCGACGGGAGCGGGTGATTTCCGAGCCGGCGGATCTGTCGATCTTCTCGGGCCAGGGGTCCGGCGCGTGGTTGCGGCTCTGGCGGGACGCCGCCGTTGCGGCCGATGCGGCCCTGCTCAAACGCCTGGACACCGAACCGGAGCTGACGGGCCTGCGGGTCGCACGTTCGGTCTGGCTCCACACCCGCGGCCGGCTGGTGCTCGGTTCGTCCAACCCGATCCGCGACGTGGACCTGGCCGGGACGCCCACCGACATTCCGGACGCTTTCGTGCACGCCAACCGCGGCGTGGCCGGCATCGACGGCACCGTGGCGACTGCGGCGGGCATCGCGCTGGGAGCACGAACCGGAACCCGGGCCCTCATGGGGGACCTGACCTTCCTGCACGACGCCGGATCGCTGCTGCTCGGACCCGGGGAGCCCGAACCCGACCTGCAGATCGTGGTGGTCAACGATTCCGGCGGCGGAATCTTCTCGACCCTGGAACACGGAAAGGTGGGGGAGCACGCGGCGTTCACGTCCGCCGTCGAACGCCTCTTCGGCACCCCGCACCGCGCGGACCTTGCCTCGCTGGCGGCCGGCTACGGGGTCCGGCACCGGCTGGTCAAGGACGCGGACGAACTGGACGCCGTCCTCTCCGAGCCGGTGGCCGGGCGCAGCGTGGTGGAGGTGCGCACCGACCGAAGCCGGCTGCGGGCCGTGCACGCGGAAGTGGCGGCCGCCGTCGCGACCGCCACTTCCCGTCTGCTGGGGTGAGCCTGCCCGGTGTGCTGGGCGAGCCTGCCCAGATTGTTGTGGGAGCCTGCCCGGTGTGCTGGTAAGCCTGCTCAGAGGACCTTCGAGAGGAACGCCTTGGTGCGTTCGTGCTGCGGGTTGGCCAGCACGTCCTCGGGCTTGCCCTGCTCCACCACCACGCCGCCGTCCATGAAGACCACGCGGTCACCCACCTCGCGGGCGAAGCCCATCTCGTGCGTGACCACCATCATGGTCATGCCCTCGTCGGCCAGCTTGCGCATGACCTCCAGCACGTCGCCCACCAGTTCTGGGTCCAGCGCCGAGGTGGGCTCGTCGAAGAGCATCATGTCCGGGTTCATGGACAGCGCGCGCGCGATGGCCACCCGCTGCTGCTGCCCGCCGGAGAGCTGGGCGGGGTAGGCGTTCTCGCGGTTTGCCAGCCCCACCTTCTCCAGGTTCTTGCGGGCGACTTCCATGGCTTCGGCCTTGCCGCGCTTCTTGGCCCGGCGCTGGGCCAGGGTGAGGTTGTCCAGGACGTTCAGGTGCGGGAACAGGTTGAACTGCTGGAACACCATGCCGATCCGGGTCCGGACCCGGTCCAAGTCCGTTTCCGGGTCGGTGATGTCCACGCCTTCCACCAGGACGGTGCCGCTGGTGGGCTCCTCGAGCCGGTTCACGCAGCGCAGCAAGGTGGACTTGCCGGAGCCCGAGGGCCCGATCACGCAGACCACTTCGCCCTGGTTCACATGGAAGTCGATGCCCTTGAGGACCTCGTTGTTGCCGAAGTTCTTGCAGAGGTCCTTGACCTCGATGGCCGGCCTGTCGTGGCGCAGCGATTCTTCAGTCATGGGGTTACCGGCTCCTGTTGTTGCGCTTCTCCAGCCAGGCGACCAGCTGGGTGAGCGGCAAGGTGATGATCAGGTACATGAGCGCCGCGGCGACCAGGGGTGTGGCATTGGCGAATTGGGAGACGCCGTCGCGGGCAAAAGTCGTGAGTTCCCGATTGCCCAGGGCCATGCCGGCGATGAAGAGCAGCGAGGTGTCCTTGATCAGGATGACCAGCTCATTGGTCAGCGGCGGCGTGACGATGCGCACCGCCTGCGGCAGCACCACGGAGACCATGGTCCAGCTCGGGTTCATGCCCAGCGAGCGGGCCGCCTCCCGCTGGCCGGCGGGGACGGCCTCGATGCCGGCGCGGAGCGTCTCGGCAATGTAGGCGGCGGAGACGACGATCAAACCGATCAGCCCGGCCCCGGTGCTGCCTCCCGGCGGACGCCACTGGAACGCGATCGGGACCGCGAAGGCGAAGCCGAAGATCACCAGCAGGGCAGGCAGGCCGCGGAACAGCTCGATGTAGGCGGTCGCCACCCACCGGTAGGGCGCCACGGGCGAGAGCTTCATGAGCGCCAAAAGGAGACCGAAAAGCAAGCCGCCGACGAAGGCGATCAGGGTGTAGACGACCGTGTTCTTGGCCGCCGTGACGATGATGGTGGGGAACTGCTCACCCAGGACTTCCGGGTTCAGGAAGCTCGTGCGGATGGCCTCCCAATCGGCCACCAGGGCGACGGCGGCGACGGCGGCGATGAAGATGGCGTAAAGGACCCCGCGGAAAAGTCGGCGGCGGGTCGAAGGTTTCACTGGTGATGCCTTCCAGCTGTAAGTCGGCGGCCCCCGTTCCCGCTGCTTCACGCACGGGAACGGGGGCCGGAGGGCTTGCTACTCGGTGAAGTACTTGTCGTAGATTTCCTGGTACTTGCCGTTGTCGCGCAGCGTCGAGAGGGCATCGTTGACGGCCGAGACCAGGGCCTCGGACCCTTCCTTCTTCGCCGCGAAGCCGTAGGACTCGTCGGTCTTGTACTCCTCGACGATGGTGAACTTGCCGTCCTCGGTGTGGCCGATGTTCACCGGCAGGTCCTGCAGCAAGGCATCGACCTGGCCGGCCTGGATGGCCTGGTACATCTCGGCATCGGACGGGAAGGCGACGACTTCGGCGTCCTCCGGGGCGTTCTCCCGGGTGTAGGCCTCGCCGGTGGTGCCCTGCTGGACGCCCACCTTCTTGCCGGAGAGATCGCCCACGGCCTTGATGTCGGAGTCCTTCGGGACCAGCAGCGACTGCAGCGAGTCGTAGTAGGGGTCGGAGAAGGCGATGTTCTTCTTGCGGTCCTCCGTGATGGTCATCGCGCTGGCGCCGAGGTCGCACTGCCCGGCGGCCAGGGTGACGCCCGACTGCAGGGCGTCGAAACCGACGTCCTGGATGGCCACCTCAAGGCCCATCTCCGAAGAGATCTCCGTAATCAGGTCGATGTCGAAGCCCGTGTACTTGCCGCCCTCTTCGAACTCAAACGGGGGGTAGGGGATGTCGGAGCAGACGGTCAGCGTGCCAGGCTGGACGAGGGCCAGCTCGGATCCCGCGCCGGCAGTGCCCGTGCCGCCGTTGCCGCCGGCGTCGTCCGAACCACCGCACGCGGTCAAAGCGAGTGCCGCCACGGCCAGAAGGGAGAACCCCTGGACCGCCTTGGATGCGTTTTTGCGCATAGTTACTACCTTTGTCTCGTTGGAAATCCGGCTTAAGTGTAACGGGAATGCCCGCAACAGGTGATATGCACCACAGGCTACAGCCATTGCCTATTGGAAAACAGCGTAGTCGGCGGGAGGCCGGTTCGCCCCCGGCCGTGCCGATTGTCGGTGAATAGTTATCTGCGGCGCAAACCGAGCGCCTCGATCATCGGGCGGAACTTGGCCCAGGTCTCCGCCAGCTCGGCCTCCGGATCGGAGCCGTCCACGATGCCGCAGCCGGCATAAAGCCGGACCCGCTGGGGACCCTCCACCACGGCGCCGCGCAGCGCGATGCCCCATTCACCGTTGCCGGCGCCGTCGGTCCAGCCCACCGGGCCGGCGTACGGCCCGCGGTCCATCTGCTCCAGTTCGCGGATCAGGGCGCCGGCGACCTCGGTGGGGGTGCCGCACACGGCCGCGGTGGGGTGCACAGCTTCGGCCAGTTCCAACGACGACGGCGGCTGCCCGCCGTCGTGCGCCAGCTCGGCCGAGACGTCGGACGCCAGGTGCCATACGTTGGGCAGCTCCAGCACGAACGGCTCGCTGTGCGAACTCATCGCGGTGGTGAAGGGCTCGAGTTTGCGGGTGAGCGAGTCGATGGCGATCCGGTGCTCGTGCAGCTGCTTCTCGGAGCCGGCGAGCACGCGCTGGGCGTAGTCGGTGTCCGATTCGCCGGCGTGGCCGTGGGCCCGGGAGCGGTCGAGCGTGCCGGCCAGCACGCGGGCGCGCGCCACGTTATTCTCCACCTTGATCAGCATCTCCGGCGTGGAGCCGATCAACCCGTCCACCGAGTACGTCCAGCAGTCCTTGTACCGCGCCGCGAGTTCGCGCAGCACCTGGGCGGTGGCGATGGGCGCGGCGAGATTGGCCACCACGTCCCGGGCCACGACGAGCTTGCTCAGGTTCCCGGCCTGGATGCGCTTGACCCCGGCCGCGACGGCATCCATGTACGCCTGCTCCGAGACCTGTCCCGGAACGAGGGAGTCGGCGGGATCGGGGCTGCGCTCTACCGAGATTTCTTCCAGCCAGCCCGCGAGCACGGCCTCGGCCGTCTCGGCGCTGAGGTGTGCATCGGCGTCGTACGTCAGATAGGTGAGCCAGGCGCGGTCGCCATCCAGGCCCACCAGCACCTCCGGCACCACCAGGCGGGAGCTGTGGGTCGAGGTGTAGGAGAACGCGAAGGAGCCGAAGGCGACCGGCCCGGTTCCCGGGCCGCCCACCCGGTTGTCGATGTCGGCGGTGGCCTGGATCCCACGCCACCATGCGGCCGCCTGCCGGAAGCGATCCGGCCCGCTGGCCGTGAACCGCGCGATCTCGCCGAAGCCGGCGAGCCCGCCCTCGCGCCGCACCCAGCAGAGCACGTCGTCGCGCACCAGATACTCCATGAGCCCTTGGGTGTCGGGCACCGCGGGCCACTCGACCGTGATGCCGCGCAGGGTCCCGCGGGGCAACCGGGCAGCGGCCTCCGGTTCCGTGCGGCCGGCCGCTGCGGCAGGCCCGGTTCCGGGCAGGCCGGACGAGGGGGACAGGGGGGAGGTCATGGTCATTAAGCCTACTCTGCCCGGCAAACGCCACCGCCCGCGAAGCCCGGGTTCGCGGGCGGCCGCCGGTCTTTGAGACAATGGCCCAGTGAATCGTGCATCGCTGGAGAAGCGCCCGGATGAAGTAGCCGCCATGTTCGATGACGTGGCGCCGAAGTACGACCTGGTTAACGATGTGCTGTCGATGGGCCAGACCCGCCGGTGGCGCCGGATCGTGGTGGACGCGGTGGACGCCGAACGTGGCCAGAAGGTCCTGGATCTGGCCGCCGGGACGGGCACCTCCAGCGAACCCTATGCCGATGCCGGCATCCACGTGGTCGCGTGTGACTTCTCCCTGGGCATGCTGCGCGTCGGCAAGCGCCGCCGCCCCGACATCGACTTCGTGGCCGGGGACGCGACCAATCTGCCCTTCGCGGACAACTCCTTCGACGCCGTGACCATCTCCTTCGGCCTGCGCAACGTCAGCGATCCGAAACTGGCGCTGCGCGAAATGCTGCGCGTGGCCAAGCCCGGCGGCCGGCTGGTGATCGCCGAGTTCTCGCACCCCATCCTCCCGGTCTGGCGCACCGTCTACACCGAGTACCTGATGCGCGCGCTGCCGGCGATCGCGTCCAAGATTTCGTCCAACCCCGACTCCTACGTCTACCTGGCCGAGTCCATTCGCGCCTGGCCCAACCAGGACCAGCTGGGCGAGTGGATCACCGGCGAAGGCTGGCAGGACGTGGCCTACCGCAACCTGTCCGGCGGCATCGTCACCGTGCACCGGGCCGTCAAGCCCGGCCGCGACGAGGCGGCCAACGCCCGGGCCCAGGCCGCGCTGCGGCGCCAGAGCAGCAGGCACACCCTGTAGCCATGTCAGTTCTCATTGTTGGGGCGGGGCCGGCCGGTTCCACGGCCGCGTACTACCTCGCCCGCGCCGGCGTGGACGTGACCGTGCTGGAAAAGACGGCCTTCCCGCGCGAAAAGGTTTGCGGCGACGGCCTGACGCCCCGCGCCGTGCGCGAAGTCCAGCTGCTGGGGCTGCCGCACGAGGAATCCGCCGGCTGGCGCCGGAACCGGGGGCTGCGGCTGATCGCCGGCGGCCGGCAGCTTGAGCTGCCCTGGCCGGAACTGAGCGACTTCCCGGACTACGGCCTGATCCGCACCCGGATGGGCTTCGACGAGCAACTGGCCCGTCACGCGGCGGCCGCCGGCGCCGTCGTGCTGGAACGCCACTCCGTTTCCACCGCCCTCCGGGACGAGGCCGGACGGGTCACCGGGGTCCGCGCCAACGTGCTGGACGGGCGCGGACGCAAGACCGGGGAGACCAAGGACTTCTTCGCCGACGTGGTGCTGGCCGCCGACGGCAACTCCACCCGCACCGCCCTGAGCCTGGGCATCGAGAAGCGCGACGACCGGCCGCTGGGCGTGGCCGTCCGTACCTACTTCACCTCGCCCCGGCACGACGACGACTGGATGGAGGGATGGCTGGAACTCCCCGACGCGGCCGGCAACCCGCTGCCCGGCTACGGCTGGGTCTTCGGCGTCGGCGACGGCACATCCAACGTGGGCCTGGGCATCCTCAACTCGTCCAAGTCCTTCGGCAAGCTGGACTACCGGCAGGTGCTCCGCGAGTGGACCGCCGGCATGCCGGCGGAGTGGGGCTTCACCGAGGAAAACCAGGTGGGACAGGTCCGCGGGGCGGCCCTGCCGATGGGGTTCAACCGGACGCCGCACTACAGCCCCGGCCTGCTGCTGCTCGGCGACGCCGGCGGCATGGTCAGCCCGTTTAACGGAGAGGGCATCTCCTACGCCATGGAGTCCGCCCGCTACGCGGCCGAGCTGATCGCCGACGCGCACGGCCGCTTGTCCGGGACCGGCGGGCAGCTGCTCAGCATGGCCGGCTTCGACGCCGCGATGGCCCGCTACCCGGACATCATCCGAGGGCACTGGGGCAGCCACTTCACGCTGGGCCGGATTTTCGCCCAGCTGATCGGCAAACCGGCCATCATGAAACTGGCCCTGCGGACCGGAATGCCGGTCCCGCCGTTGATGCGCTTCGTGGTGCGGATGCTGGCCAATTTGACCGACTCGGGCGGCAAGGGATTTGAGGATAGAGTTATTCATCTGCTGGAGCAACTGACGCCGCCGGCATCGAACCAGGCCGGCGGCCACAAACCGGCCGGCCATACCGCCCCCACGATTAGTTAGTGTTGAACAGTGACTGACGCCAAACCGAGTTGGACTCCCGCCGGCCAGAACCCGCCGCAGTCGCCGGAGCTGGATACCGCGACTGCCGCCCTTGCCACCAGCCTGAACCTGCCGGACGGCTTCGCCCCGGTGGCCCAGGACGCCGAGCTCGGTCCCGCGGTTTCCACCGCCCTGGCGCGCGTGGAGAAGCAGTTGCGCGCGGCTATCGCACACTCCGACCCGTTCGCCGACGCCACCAGCCGCCATCTCGTGGAAGCCGGCGGGAAGCGGATCCGTCCGCTGCTGACCATCCTGGCCGCGCAGCTGGGCAACGGCTCCGTTCCCGACGTGGTGCAGGCCGCCGTCGTCGTTGAACTGACGCACCTGGCCACGCTCTACCACGACGACGTGATGGATTCCGCGCCGTACCGCCGGGGGGCCCCGACCGCGCACGAAGTGTGGGGCAACCAGGTGGCCATCCTCGCCGGCGACCTGATCTTCGCCCGCGCCTCGCTGCTGGTGTCCCAGCTGGGGCCCGAAGCAGTCGGCATCCAGGCGCGCACCTTCGAGCGGCTCTGCCTGGGACAGCTGCACGAGACCGTCGGCCCGCGCGAGGACGAGGATCCGGTGGAACACTACCTCTCAGTGATCGCGGACAAGACCGCCTCGCTGATCGCCACGTCCGGCCAGCTCGGCGCCATGTTCTCCGGAGCCGGCGAGCAGGCCGTGAACGTGATGCTGGAATACGGCGAGAAGGTGGGCGTGGCGTTCCAGCTGGCCGACGACGTGATCGACGTGACCGGCCTCAAGGCCAAGTCCGGCAAGACCCCGGGCACCGACCTGCGTGAGGGCGTCCCCACCCTGCCGGTCCTGCTGCTGCGCCAGGCCGCGGCCGACGGCGACGCGTCCGCCGCCGCCGTGCTGGAACTGGTGGACGCGGACCTGACGTCGGACCAGGCCCTGGCCGACGCCGTCTCCGCGCTGCGCGGGCATCCGGTCACCGCCCAGGCCTGGGCCATCGCGGGCGAATGGGCCGACGCAGCCAAGGCCTCCCTTGCCCCGCTGCCCGAGAGCACGGTCAAGGCCGCGCTGACGGCCTTCGCCGAGGCCGTCGTGGACCGCGAGGTCTGACCGACGGGCCCACCGTGACCATGCCAACCCTGCCGGCGCCGTCCTTCGGGGACTAACGGGTGACCGTAGAACAAGCACTGTTGTCCTTCGCCCTGGTGGCCGGCCTGCTGACGCTGGTTCCCGGGATGGATACCGCTTTGGTGCTGCGCTCAGCCGTCAGCCAAGGCCGGGGCAGGGCGTACGCGACGGCGTTGGGCATCAACACCGGAGCCTTGGCCTGGGGCATCGCGGCCGCGGTCGGGGCGTCGGCCCTGTTGGCCGCCTCGGAAACGGCGTTCACGGTGCTGAAGGTGGCCGGCGCCGCTTACATGGCCTGGCTGGGCACCCGGATGCTGTGGAGGTCGTTCCGAAAACCTGCCACGCGCCTCGCAGACCCCGGCGCCCCGGCCGCTCCGGCGTCGTACGTCAGGGCGTGGCTCACCGGCGTCGGGACGAACCTGTTGAACCCGAAGGTCGGCGTCTTCTATGTGGCGATGATCCCGCAGTTCATCCCGCCGGGCGTCTCCCCGGCGCTGATGGGCATTCTGCTGGCCCTGGTGCACAACCTGGAGGGGCTGGTGTTCTTCTCGGCCATCATCTGGGGCACGCATGCGGCCCGGAAGTGGCTGCGCACTCCGGCCGTGACGCGTTCCATCGACCGGATCACGGGCATCGTGCTGGTCGGTTTCGGCGTCGCCCTGGCGGCCGAGAGCCGCTGAACCGGCCGGTGGCTCAGTCTTCCTCGTCGTCGTCGTCGCCGAAGACCCACTCAAACATCTCGAAGACGAACTCGCTGAAGGTCGCCTCCTCGCTCTGCCACTGCGGCTTCGGGCCGTTCGTGCGGATCCAGACGATGGGGTCCGGCACATCCAGGTGTTCGGTCTTGAAACCCCAGTTCGCTTCTTCGTCCATCTCGTCCAGGAACAGCAGGTAGCCGCCTTCGATCTCCAGTTCGTCCGGGTCGAAGAAGAAGTCGTGCGCCTCCATCAGGTCTTCGCAGCCCCCGAGCGCGTGGTAGAACTCCACCAGCGCCTGCGGGACCTGGAACTTGTGGGCGCCCAGCAGCCCTTCGAGTTCGTCGTAGGAGAGGCCGTCGTCCTCGGTCCACTTCCGGTCCAGGTACTTGGGCACGAGGGCACGGAATTTGTCCACGAACATTTCGGGCATGGTTTCTCCCTGGAACGGTTGATTGGAGGGCTTGGTCCCATCCTATGCGGCGGCACCGACTGCGCTGGACGGCGACGGCGGCACACACGGCCCGCCGGTGCCCTCGGACGGCCCGTCGTCAGTCGCGGCGGCGGGTAGCCAGGCCGGGGTAGTCGATGACGATGCCGTCCGAATCCACCACGATCTCGGCGCTGAAGTCCCCGGAGGTGTAGGTGACCGCGGCGGTGCCCGTGCGGTCGTTGTAGGCGCGGGAGCCGCTGTAGATCTGCTGTTGGCCGAGCACGCGCAGGCTCGGCATCTCCACCCACGCGACCGTCAGTTCCGCGGCGGCCTCGGCGTCGTGAACCAGGCCCAGCCGCAGGATCGGCATCGTGTTGGTGGCCGGGCACAAACCCAGGTCGCAGTCCACCGCCCCGACCAGGGAGTCCGGATCGGCGATCCCCGGTTCCGGCAGGTCGCTGTCCCCGGACACCCTGGTCGCGGCGCTCCACCTGCCGTCGGGCGCGCGGTCCAGCACCAGATGCCGGCTCCAGCCCCGCCCGTGGACGGAAACCGTGAGGCTTTCGGTGAACCAGTTGCCGGTGGTCGTGAGGGACCAGCTGGCGGCGTAGCCTGCGGTGCGGGAGGCGCCGTGGGCGCTCAGGCGCTCCGGTTCCAGGTTCAGGGTCGCCGTGTCGGCGCGCTGCGGATCGTCGCTTCCCAGCCAGGTGACCGTCCGGCTTTCGTGCGTCTCGTGTCCCATGCCCCCAGCCTCGTGTCTGCACCGGGTATTGGCAAGGGACCGGCCGGCTAGCCCTTCGTCCGGGACACCGAACCCAGCCGCCGCACCGTCAGGGCAAGCCACAGGTGCACCCGGTCCGCGGTGAGGGCGGGATCGTAACCGGTCAGCTCCACGATCTGGGACAGCCGGTAGCGCACGGAGTTCCGGTGCAGGCCCAGCTCCTCGGCCACGGCCGCCACCGAGCCGTTGAGCTCCAGATAGGCCTGCAGCGTGGGCAGCAGCGCCGCGTCGTGGGCCGCGTCGAACTCCGCCAGCGGGTCGAGTGCCTCGGCCGCAAGATCGGCCAGCGGCACGTCTTCCGACGCCAGCAGCAGGGAGGTCAGGGACAGCCGCTGCGGCACGTTCAGCCGCTCGCCCCGGCCCACCGCTTCCTTGGCCTCGAAGTAGCTCCAGCGCAGCCCGTTCGCCTGCGCATAGCTGCCGCCCACCCCGACCGTGGCGGCCAAGCCCGCGTTCTGCAGGTACGCACTCAGCTCCCGGCCCAGCGCCTCGCCCGATTCGGCGCCCTGCACCACCAGCACCAGCCGCTCGTCGACCAGGCCGGTGACCACGCCGTCGAACGCGGCGGGCAGCGGCAGCGTGGGCAGCGCGCGGCGCTGGGCGGCGGCCACCTGCACCATGACCACCAGCTGGCGCCGTCCGGCGTCGATCCCCACGTTGCTCAGCCGCAGGGACGCGTCACCGCCCTGCAGCACCCCGCGCACCACGTCCAGCAACACCTGGCCCACGGAACTGCGGTCGGCCGCGCGGCGGTGCGCCTGGTTGCTCAGTTCCAGGCTGATCAGGCTCTGCGCGTAGTCCACGATGGCGTTGCGCTCGTACGGCTTGCCCAGGGCCAGCGTGCAGCGGTCCTTCAGGCCGGTGGCGATGGGAAGCTCATGCCAGCCGTTTTCCTCGCCGCCGCCGGTCCCGTACAGCCGGGTCCCGTATTGGGAGAGCACGACGTCGGTGCCCACCATCGCCGACAGGGTGCGCAGGAGCGCGGGGAGGCCGCCGCCGCCCAACAGCGAGGCGGCCAGCGCCTGGTGGTCCTTGAGGAGGTGCTCCAGGCGGTTGTAATGGTCGGCGGAAATGGCGTCGGCGACCATCTTGCTGATCGCCACGAAGGGTGTCTCGTAGGGAACTTCGAAGACCGGAAGCTCCAGCTGGTTCGCGGCGGCGAGCACGCCCGCCGGAACCCGGCGGTGCGTCAGCCCGAGCGCGAAGCCCATGCCGACCGCGCCGGCCTCGTGCACCCGCTCCACGAACCGGCGCTGCGCGGCCGCGGTCTTCTGGCGAAGGCCGGTGGTCAGCACCACTTCGCCGCCGGTCAGGAAGGGCAACGGGTCCTCGAGCTCGGTCGAAGCCACCCAGGTGATCGGCGCGTCCGGGTCGCCCTGCGCGGTACCGACCAGCTTCAGGTGCAGCGCGGGGGAGGCCAAGAGTTTGGCGAGAGTGACAGCCATGCCTTCACTATACGAGCCGCCGTTGTGCAGGTGCACTATTCGCCCAATAGCTGCCGCGGAGCGGCCGCCGGGCGGCCGGAGCGGGCATCGAGCCGTGCGCGCTCTCGCGTCGCGCCAGGGGCCGTGCCGGTTTTCGGGGCAGCCGCCCCACGGCGCTAGGATGGTCCGCGGCGTCACACGCGTCACACCACTGCCAGCCCTACACCGTGAGGTCCCTTCATGAGTACCCGTACCCCGCAGGCAGCGTTGGGCGCCAAGCCCAAGCGCGAGATGTGGTCCACCCGCAAGGTCTTCATCCTCGCGGCGATCGGCTCCGCCGTCGGCCTGGGCAACATCTGGCGCTTCCCGTACGTTGCCTACGAAAACGGCGGCGGCGCCTTCATCATTCCCTACCTGGTGGCGCTGTTGACCGCGGGCATCCCGCTGCTGTTCCTGGACTACGCCGTCGGACACCGCCACCGTGGCTCCGCCCCGCTGGCCTACCGCCGGCTGGCGCGCGGCGCCGAAGGGCTGGGGTGGTGGCAGGTGGCCATCTGCTTCGTCATCTGCGTCTACTACGCCGTCATCATCGCCTGGGCGGCGATGTACATGATCTACTCCGTCACCGAGGAGTGGGGGGACGACCCCGCCGGATTCTTCATGGAATCGTTCCTCCAGGTGAGCAAGGACGTGAACATCGGTTTCGACTTCGTGCCCACGGTCCTCATCCCGCTGGTAGTTGTCTGGGCGGTGGTGCTGCTGGTGCTGGCCGCGGGCGTCCAAAAGGGCATTGGGCGGGCGAACATCGTGTTCCTGCCGCTGCTGCTGGTCATGTTCCTGCTCCTGGTGGTCCAGTCCCTGTTCCTGCCCGGTGCGGCCGACGGGCTGAACGCGCTCTTCACTCCCGACTGGGGTGCGCTCACCAACACGACGGTGTGGGCCGCGGCCTACGGCCAGATCTTCTTCTCGCTGTCCGTTGCCTTCGGCATCATGGTCACCTACGCGTCCTACCTCAAGCACCGGACGGACCTGACCGGATCCGGGTTCGTGGTGGGCTTCGCGAACTCCGGCTTTGAGATCCTGGCCGGCATCGGCGTCTTCGCGGCGGTCGGCTTCATGGCCTTCAGCGCCGGCGCCGAGGTCGGCGACGTTGCCGCCGGCGGGATCGGGCTGGCGTTCGTCGCGTTCCCGACCATCATTTCGGAGGCCCCGCTGGGCGGACTGCTCGGCGTGCTCTTCTTCGGCTCGCTGGTGTTCGCCGGATTCACCTCGCTGATCAGCATCATCGAAGTCATCATCTCCGCGGTCCAAGACAAGCTCGGCATGAGCCGGGTCAAGACCACGTGGTGCGTCGGCATCCCGCTGGCGTTGATTTCCATCCTGCTGTTCCCGACCACCACCGGCCTGAACCTGCTGGATGTCACCGACGCCTTCGTCAACAGCTTCGGCATCATGGCCTGCGCCCTGGCGACCGTGCTGCTGGTGACCTACGGATTCCGCAAACTGCCGCTGCTGGGCGGACACGTCAGCGAGGTCTCGTCCATCAAGCTGGGCCTGGGGTGGCGGATCATGGTCGGCATCGTCTCGCCGATCGTGCTGGGCTACATCCTGATCAGCGAACTGATCAAGAGGATCCAGGAAGGCTACGGCGACCCGCCCATGCCCGACTGGTTCGTGAACGTCTTCGGCTGGGGCATGGCGGGGTCCCTGATCGTGGCCGGCTTCATCCTGTCGCTGATTCCCTGGAGCAAGAAGTCGGCGGCCAACGACCCGGAGCTGGATGCCCACACCCTGAAGGAGACACAGCCGTGAGTACCGCAGCAATTGTCATGCTGATCATTTCCATCCTGACGGTCTGGGGAGGCCTGGCGCTGGCCTTGGTCAACCTCAGCCGCCACCCCGAAGACGAGGGTGCCCTGCCGGCGGACCGCGCACCGGAACTCTAACCCGACGGCCCGCCGCGGCGGCGTCCTGCGGCCTCCGTGCCGGCGGGCGCCGCCGTCGCTGCCTCTGGCCATCTGCACGGCACCATTGCACATTCGCTGTGCGGGCCGCCATAGGCAGCTGCGGGCCGGGAACCGTAATCTCGCTGTAGAGCGCGGCGTCCCGTGGCCCGGCCTGTCCGCCGGTCCCCCGCGAAGCTGCCGCTGCGATGCGAGTGTGCGGATCCTCCGGGCTGTCCGCTGCATTCCCACCCTCAACGTGAAAGGCACATCATGACCACTCAGACGACCCAGCCCCAGTTCCGGCTGGAGCAGAAGCGCGACGTCTCGGCCGGCTTCCCCGGCCCGAAGTCCGCCGAACTGGCCGCCCGCCGCAGCGCCGTGGTTGCCGGCGGCGTCGCCTCCGGCGTTCCGGTCTACGTGGCCGACGCCGACGGCGGCATCATCACCGACGTGGACGGCAACTCGTTCATCGACCTGGGCTCCGGCATCGCCGTGACCAGCGTCGGCGCCTCCGACCCCGCCGTCGTCGCCGCGGTGCAGGAGCAGGTCGCCAAGTTCACCCACACCTGCTTCATGGTCAGCCCCTACGAGGGCTACATCGCCGTCGCCGAAAAACTGGCCGAGCTGACCCCGGGCGACCACGAAAAGCGTTCCGTCCTGTTCAACTCCGGGGCGGAAGCCGTGGAGAACGCCGTGAAGGTGGCCCGCATTGCCACCGGCCGCACCGCCGTCGTCGCCTTTGACCACGCCTACCACGGCCGCACCAACCTGACGATGGGCCTGACCGCCAAGGCGACCCCGTACAAGTCCAGCCCCGTCGGCAGCTTCGGCCCCTTCGCGCCGGAGATCTACCGGGTGCCGATGAGCTACCCGTACCGCGAGGAAGCCGACATCAAGGGCGAGGACGCGGCACGCCGCGCCATCACGATGATCGAGAAGCAGATCGGCGCCGAGAACGTGGCCGCAATCCTGATCGAGCCGATCCAGGGCGAGGGCGGCTTCATTGTCCCGGCCGAGGGCTTCCTCCCCGCGCTGGCCCAGTGGGCCAAGGACAACGGCGTGGTGTTCATCGCGGACGAGGTCCAGTCCGGTTTCGCGCGCACCGGTGCCTGGTTCGCTTCCGAGCACGACGGCGTGGTGCCCGACATCATCACGATGGCCAAGGGCATCGCCGGAGGCATGCCGCTGTCCGCCATTACCGGCCGCGCCGAGCTGATGGACGCCGTGCACCCGGGCGGACTGGGCGGTACCTACGGCGGCAACCCGGTGGCTTGCGCCGCCGCGCTGGCTGCCATCGACACCATGCAGACCCAGGACCTCAACGCCCGGGCCCGCCACATCGAAGAGCAGGTCATGGGCCGGCTGCGGAAGCTGGCCGAGGAAGTCGACATCATCGGCGACCTGCGCGGCCGCGGCGCCATGCTGGCGATGGAGTTCGTCAAGCCGGGCACCGGCCAGACCACCAAGGAACCGAACGCCGAGGCCACCAAGGAAATCGCGGCCGCCTGCCTGCAGGAAGGCGTCATCATCCTCACCTGCGGCACCTACGGCAACGTGGTGCGCCTGCTCCCGCCGCTGGTGATCGGCGACGAACTGCTGGCCGACGCCCTGGACGTGCTGGAAGCAGCCATCCGCAAGGTGGCGGCGGCCTAGTACGGGCAGCGTCCGAACGGGCGGCTGCCGGATCCCTCGCCAGCGAGGGTTTCCGGCGGCCGCCCGCGGCCGTTCTGGAGGCCGCTCCGGCCGCCCGCCCCGTCCTGCTCCCGGCCTGTTGCCGCCGGCGGTCTCGGGTTAGAGTCGGAACCATCATCGCGTCACGGGGTGCGGATGTTGCCGGCACCGTCGCATCCGCTGCTCCACGGACAGGGACAGGGGTAGTTTGCATGCGTTATGTGGTGGGATACCAGCCGGACGAGCGGGGAGCCGACGCCGTGGCATTGGCCGTGGCAATCGCCCGAACGCAGGGGACGGGGCTGGATATCGTCTATGTGGTGGCAGACAGCGCCCCCTACGTGGCGTTGAACCCCGAAGGCAGCCGCGTCAGCGCCAGCGAGCAGGAAGTCCTCACCGCCCGCCGCGAGGCCCTGAAGCTGGTCCCGGCAGACGTCAACGCCGAATTCAAGGTACGGTCCGCCGAATCGTTCGCCGAAGGGCTGATCGCGGCGG
Organism: Arthrobacter sp. B0316-1-20; assembly: GCF_059091865.1. Classification (NCBI taxonomy): domain Bacteria; kingdom Bacillati; phylum Actinomycetota; class Actinomycetes; order Micrococcales; family Micrococcaceae; genus Arthrobacter; species Arthrobacter sp. B0316-1-20. The sequence continues at coordinate 347,716 of NZ_JBNHHC010000006.1, forward strand.
GCGAGGAAGCCGGCGCCAGGTTGATTGTCATCGGCGCCAGCAGCAACAGCCTGTTCAAACGCTTCACGGTGGGCAGCGTGGCAAATGCCCTCCTGCACGCCTCGCCGATTCCGGTGGCGTTGGCGCCCCGCGGGTACCAGCGGACAGAGCCGCTGACCCGGCTGACCGCGTTCATCGGCGAGCGGCAGGGCGCGCAGGCCGCCCGGGACGTTGCCCTGAACGCGGCCTCGCGCCGCGGCCTGCAGCTGCGCCTGGTTTCCCTGGTCTCCCTGGACACCCGTGAAGCGCCGGACAGCGGCGAGGCTATCCACAGCGCCCACCTGCACGCGAACTCCGTGCTGGCCCAGGCCGCCACCGAACTGCCTCCCGGCAACGCCACGGTGACCGTGGCCCATGGGCGCAACATCGAAGAGGCCATCGATTCGCTGGACTGGGACGACGGCGAACTGGTGGTCATGGGATCCAGCCGGCTCGCCCAGCACAACCGCCTGTTCCTCGGTGCCACGGCATACAAGGTCCTGCGTTCGCTGCCGGTGCCCATGGTGGTGGTTCCGCAGGAAGTGAACGGGGTGCGGGACTAAGGGGTCGGGGAACGCGGGGGATCGGCCGGCGGCTCCGGACCAGGCCGCCGGCAGGCCGCTGCCGTGACTGTTGCGGCGCCGGGCGGTTCCGGTCTCCGCCCTGGCCGCCGGCAGCGGCCGTGTCTTGGCCGCCCGCCGCCATCCGGCACTGGTAACCTCCGTCACAAGCGGGTGTTTGTCTCACGTCACGTGTCAGCTTCCCGCCGTGACGCGCCTCAGGCGCACGTCGACGAGGGGGATCCTGCATGAGTGCTGTGCGCCGCTACGTTCTGCCGGTGGTTTGGCTGGCGATTTTCGCCGTCATAGCTGCCGCGCTCTTCAAGCTCGCCTTCGTGGATGGCATGCGCGCGGAGGCGGTCGACCAGCAGCCTTCGGCCCGCCTGGTCACGCCCAGCGTACCCGCGGCCGTGGGCACGGTGATCAACGTGGTCCAGCTCGAGGGATCGGTTGCCGGCGACCCGGCCGTGACCGTGCGCAGCACGGCGGAAGGCACGGTGAACCACCTCTTCGTAGAGGCCGGCGCGAACGTGGCCAAGGGTGATGCGCTGTTCCAGGTGCAGAAGCCGGTGGAACCCGACGCCGTGCAGCAGGTTTCGCTCGAACCGGATCCGGAGGACGAACCGGCACCACCGGCTGCCCCGGCGTATACCTTCGTGAACGTGGTGGCCCCGGCCGCCGGCAAGCTGACCGGCCTGTCCGTGCTGGTGGACCAGCAGGTCTCGGTCGGTGCCGAAGCAGCCGTCATTTCCCCGGGCACCTTTTCGGTGACCGGGACACTGACCGCCGAGCAGCAGTTCCGGCTGCTCGACCGCCCCAGTTCCGCCACCGTGACCGTCATGGGCGGTCCGGCTCCCTTCGAGTGCAAGGCCGTGACGGTCGGGGAGAGCCCGGCAGCCGACGCCCCGGGACCGGTACCGGAGCAGCCCGGGGATCCGTTCGGGCCGGCGGCCCCCGCGGCGACGGGCACTGTCAACTGCGCCGTACCGGCCGATGTCAGGGTTTTCCCCGGGCTGGGCGCGACGATCGATATCACGGCCGGAACCGCCGAGAACGTGATCGTGGTGCCCACCACGGCGGTCCGCGGATCGGTGGACACCGGCCTGGTGTGGGTGGTGGAGGACGACGGCGGGGCGCCGGTTGAGCGCCCGGTCGCCCTGGGACTGACCGACGGGATGCAGGTGGAGATCGTCGACGGGCTGGACGAGGGCGACCTGGTCCTGCAGTTCATTCCCGGCGCGCCGGGGGACCAGATGATGCCCGGGATGGAAGGCGATTTCGGCATGGTGGGCGGATGAGCGCTGCGGCGGCGGGGGCCCCGCTGCTGGAGTTGCAGGGCGTGACGCGGAGCGTGCACATCCCGGACCGCGGCCCGCTGCACATCCTGCAGGGCATCGAGCTGAGCATCGGTACCGGCGAGCACGTGTCGATAGTCGGCCGGTCCGGGTCGGGAAAGTCCACCCTGCTGAACATCCTGGGCCTGCTGGATGTGCCGAGCACCGGCGAGATGTTTTTCGAGGGGCGGGCGGTTTCGTCCCTCGGGGAAAAGCAGCGCGCCATGGCCCGCGGTGCCCGCGTGGGATTCATCTTCCAGCAGTTCAACCTTCTGCCGGGCCGTACAGCACTGGAAAACGTCATGACCCCGCTGCTCTATGCCCGCGGCCGGCAATTCTGGCGGCGCGAGCGGCTGGCCGCCGAAATGCTCGATCGGGTCGGCCTGGGCGACCGGCTGGGGGAGAAACCGCACAAGCTCTCCGGCGGTGAGCAGCAGCGGATCGCCATCGCGCGGGCGCTGGTGCGCTCGCCCAGGCTGATTCTTGCCGATGAGCCTACCGGCGCCCTGGACATCGAAACCGGGCAAAACGTGATGGCCCTGCTGGACGAGGTGGTTCGGGAGTCGGGTGCGGCCCTGGTGACCATCACGCACGATGCAAACGTGGCGGTCCTGGCCCAGCGGCACTATCGGCTGGGCGACGGGATTCTGCACGCTTCGGAGCAGGCGGCATGACCGGCGCCGTTGCCCTCCTGGTCGAGGCATGGGCCGAGCTGCGCATCCACAAGACCCGGGTCCTGCTGGCCTTGATCGGCGTGGCGCTGTCCGTCGCGGCCCTGACCACCGTCGTCGGGCTCGGCAACATGGCCAGGGAAGGCATCGTGCAGGGGCAGGAACAATCCGGAGGCCGCGCAGCGACCGTGACGGCTGAGGTCCACCTGCCGACAGGAACCAAAGAACCGGCGGTCCTGCAGGCCGCCTTCGAGGGGCTCGTGGAACGCTACGGCGTGGAATACGCGAGCCGCCGGGCCTTCGCCCAGGTTCCGTTCCAGTTCCCCCACGGCGTCATGACGGCCGAGACCACGGTGGTGGACCGCAGCTACGGCGAGATGCGGCGGGTCAACCTGGTCACCGGCCGCTGGTTCACGGAAGCCGACGCCGCGGCGCTTGCGCCGGCGATGATCATCAACGAAGCATTCCACCGGCAGCTGGGTGCACCGGACCTGGCGCTGAACCCCGTGGTGCAGATCTTCCAGCAGCGGCCGATCGCGGCCACCGTGGTGGGAGTGATGCCGGACTTCCACCAGGAAGCCATGGCCCGGGCCATGATGCTCACCAACCAATACGAGCGTTGGGGCCTCGGCGGGGAGGCAGGTCCTCCTCCCGTGCTGGAAATGTGGCTCCCGGTCGAGCTCGAGCCGGGCCTGAGCGCGGCGATCGCCGGTGACCTCCAGGCCCAGTTCCCCGATGCCCAGGCGAATGTGTACCGCAGCGACTACGCCGCCTGGGGCGACCCGTTCGAGGGCATCCAGTGGGCGGTAGGCGGCATCGCCGGCCTGGTGCTGCTGCTGGGCGCCGTGGGACTGCTGAACATTTCGATGGTGACGGTCAGGTACCGGGTGCGGGAAATCGGCATCCGGCGCAGCTTCGGGGCGACCTCCGGCCGGATCTTCTTCGGCGTCATGCTCGAATCGGTGGTCGCGACGTTCGTGGCCGGCGTGGCGGGGGTGATGCTCGCCGTCGCCGTGGTGAAGAGCCCGTGGATCCAGGACCTGATCGCCCAGGGCATCAGCGAACTGCCGCCGTTCCCGGTGGAAGCGGCGCTGCTGGGCATCGGCGCCGCGACGGCCGTCGGCGCACTGGCCGGCCTGATCCCGGCGGTGGTGGCCGTGCGGGTCAAGGTGATCGACGCGATCCGATACTAGTGCGGGGCGGCCTGCCCGGCGGGCCGGACCGAAGCGGCAGAGCCCGAAGTGCCCGAGGGTGCGTTAGCCTCCGGGTATGCCTCTCCTAAGTCGTGCCGTTCACGCGGCGAAGGGACACGTGTCCCACAGGTGGTCCCTGCCGGTGCCCGCGGCCCGCCTTTGGTGGGGGCTGACAGACCCGGAAGCCTTGCCTCATTGGCTGGGGAAGTTAACTTCCGGGCGGTTCGTCGGCGGGGATGTGGTGACCATCCAGCACGCGGAAAACTATTGCTGTACCAGCCGGATTCTGGAATGTGAACCGGAAAAACTGCTGCACATGACGTGGGACTTTCCGGACGAGCCGCCTTCGCAGGTGCGGATCACCCTCACCCCGGTCGGCAGTACGACCACCCTGGACCTGGCCCACGACGGGCTGGGGAGCGAAGCGGTCGATTACCTGCCCGGTTGGCACGCGCATCTTCTCTACTTGGAAGCGCTCACCCTGGGCCGGCCCCGACCCATGTCCGACTTCTGGTCAACGCACGACGGGCTGTCCGGCCTCTAGCCGCCCAGGCACCCCGCTAGGGTGCCTGGGCGGCCGCCGGCTCCCCGCCGGCCTTGGGCGCCCGCTTCAGGGCCACGGCCATGTCCGTGGTCAGGATGGCCAGGGAGAGCCAGACCAGGCCGAAGCCGATCCAGCGTTCCAAGGGCATGGGCTCGTGCAGGAAGACGAGGGCGATGATGAACTGCAGGAGCGGGGCCAGGTACTGCAGCATGCCGACGGTGCTCAGCGGCAGCCGGCGGGCGGCGGCGCCGAAGAACAGCAGGGGCAGAGCGGTGATCAGGCCGCTGGCGGCCATCAGCCAGAAGTGGCCGCCGCCTTCGGAGAGCAGGGTTGCCTGGCCGCCGGCCATCAGGATGAGCATGACGGCCACGGAGACCGGGGTCAGCACCAGCGTTTCCACGCTCAGGCTGGTGACGGCGTCGACGCGGCCGCCGATGTTCTTCTTGACCAGGCCGTAGAACCCGAAGCTGAGCGCCAGGATCAGGGCAATCCACGGAACATTGCCGTACCCGAAGGCAAGCACCAGCACGGCGGCGAAGGCAACGCCCATGGCGGCCCACTGCGCCGGGCGCAGCCGTTCCTTCAGCAGGATGACCCCCAGCAGGACGGAGACCAGCGGATTGATGAAGTATCCCAGCGCGGCCTCGATGGCGTGTCCGTTCAGCACCGCGAACACGTAGGTCAACCAGTTGACCGCGATGAGGCCCGCGGCCAGGGACAACGTCCCGAAGGTGCGCCTGTTGCCCAGCGCGGCGCCGAAGGTGCGCCAGCCGCGCAGCGCCGTGATCAGCAGGAAGCAGAACAGCAGCGACCAGACAATCCGGTTGGCGACGATCTCCAGCGGGCCGGCGGGTATCAGCGCGGTGAAGTACAGGGGGAGGATGCCCCAGAGGCCGTAGGCCGAGAGGCCGTAGGCCATGCCGGCCCGGGTCTCGGTGTCCCGCCCCCCGCGGGACGCAGCGCTGGCGCCACCATCGGGGCTCCCGGCCACGCGGGCGGGGGAAGAGGGCTCCGAGGTGGCACCGCCGTCGTTCATGGACACGCTGGCGACAACCTCCGGTCGGTGGTTTCTATTCCACCCACCGTACCCCCGCGCGGCCGCGGCCGTCAGAACTTCCCGCCGGCCAGCTTTCCCACCAGGTCGCTGAATTCGTCGAGCGGATGCTGGCGGCCCCCGGAGGGATCGCGGTGGTACGTGACGGCGAGCGACTGCAGCGGCGGGACGCCCACCAGCCGCGCGCGCTCGCCGGCGGCGGCCAGGGCCTGCTGCGGGCCGAACTGCGCCAGCGCCTCCGGCCCGAAGAACGAGCAGGCGGGGACGCTGACGCCGGTGAAGCGCGCGGGAAAGGCCAACCGGTCCAGCAGCATGGTGTGCCCGGCCAGCGCGGTGCGGGCGTGGGCGCGGTGCATGGCCGAACCGAAGGAGGCCAGCTCGTCGTCGCTGAGCGGGTCCACCGATTCGCAGAACAGCTCCACCGACTCGTGCACACCCGTCGACGAGCGCGTCACGGTGAGCACGCCGATGGACGGCACCTCCGTGCCGGGGCGGGGACGGCCGACCACGACGATGTTGCCGGTCATCGGCGCGAGGCGGAAGCAGTAGTCGGTGAGTTCGGCAACGTCCCACGGTTCGCTGACCGGCTCGTGGATGCCCCAGCCCACCGGCGCGGCGCCGGTCAACTCGGTGAACAGCGCGGCGGTGAAGTCACCGATGCGGGTGGATGCACTGGCGGGATGCAGGATCTCGCCGCGGGCCTGGATCACGCCGTCGGATCCGGCCGGTGCCTGGAGGTAGTCCGATGCCAACTGTTCCTCGGCGGCGAAGACGTCCCCGCCCCAGCGGTACTGCTGGCCGGTGAAGCCGTTGTAGAACGTGCCGTCCGCGGCGCTGGCCATCCAGATGCAGCCCTCGCGCTGCAGCAGTTGGTACAGCGGCAGCGTCAGCTTGCCGGTGCTGGGCGTCATCACCACGAACTGGCGCTCCGATGCGCGCGCGGCCACATAGGCGCGGGTGAGGGCGGGGGAGAGGAACGCCAGCGGCTTGTCCTGGAAGACGACGGCGGTTCGTTCGGTGTGGAAATCGAAGGCGGAGGCGTGCATGCCCATCCCTATTCTCCGGAGTTGGGCAGTTGGTGGGTGACGACGGCGCCGCGGCACCGCACGGCGATATTCTGCGCCACCCGGTAGCCGAGCGAGTCGCCGTCGGGGATGCCGTTGCGGACCGTGATCTCCTGCCACCACAGGTCCTGGTGCTCCGGCTCGGCGAAGTCCGGGTCGTCGGAGAAGATCGACGGGATCGGGGTGCCCTCGATGGCGTTCACGGTGGCGCCGGCGAGCAGCCGGGACACCTCGCCGGGAACCCGGACCAGGCGCGGCAGCTCGACGGCCAGCAGGGTGGTGCCGTTGCCGTCCTCGACCTCCAGCAGGGCCTTTCCGGCGGCCTCGCGGACGTACTCCTGCGGCACCACGGCCAGCAGCGAAACCATGACCACGTCCTGGCCCGGCTCATCGAGCGCGACGACGGTAACGGTGTTAGACATTGGCGGTCGCCTCCAGCGGGGTCCACAGGGTCTGAACTGTCTGCACGGGCCCGCCGGAGCGGATCAGCAGGCCGCGGCCGGGCGGCAGCCGGCGGGCGCGCACGTTGTTGAGCAGGCCGCCTTCGGAGCGGTCGCCGGAGAGGATCAGGCCGGTGCTGCCGGAGTCCCGCAGCGCGGCGAAGAACTGTTCGTACATGCCGCGGCCGGCCCCGCGCACCCGGCGGGTGAGGATCACGTTCAGCTGCAGTTCCGGGCCCATCGGCAGGTATTCGATCAGCGAGCGGAGCGGGCCGGCGCCGCCGGCCGTGAGGATGTCGTAGTCATCGGCCAGCAGGACGATGCGCGGAATGCTGTCCGCCTCGCCGATGCTGTCCTGCATCGCGTCGCCGCCGGCGGTCCGCTTGGACAGCTCCGAGGCGATCGCGTTGGCCAGCGGCTCGGCCTGGGCGGCGCTCGGCGCGTAGCCGCCCAGGTAGGCGTCCGGGACCACGTCGGCCAGCGCCCGGCGGGGATCGAAGACGGCGAAGACCAGGTCCCGGGACGGGTACTGCGCCACCAGCGAGGCGACCAGGGAACGGACCAGGTTGGTCTTGCCGGACTGTTCGTCGCCCATCACGATCAGGTGGTGCTCGCCCCGGACGACGTCCAGCATTTCGGGGCCCAGGTCGGTCTCGCGCAGGCCGAGCGGCAGCAGGCCCGGGAGCGCCGGGACCTCGAGCTGGGCGGCTTCCACCACCTGCGGCAGGATGCGCACCTGCATGGCGCGGGCATCGGTGGAGGCGGCGACGGCGGCCACCATGTCCCGGGTGCCCTGCGTGGCCGTGTCCGCGTCGGCGACGCCGTCGATGCGCGGGAGCGCGAAGTGGCCGAAAAGCCTGGCGTCGGTCAGCGCGCGGCCCGGCCGGTCGGCGGGCATGGTCTCGGCCAGTTTGCGGCCGTAGGAGGAATCTGCCGGATCCGCCAGGCGCAGCTCGATCTTGGTGCCGAAGAAGGACTGTTGGGCCAGCCGGATCTCGTTCTGCCGGTTGGCGGTGGTGACCACGTGGATGCCATAGCCGCCGCCGCGGGCGATCAGCGCGTGCACGGCCGGTTCGATGTCCTCGAACTCGTCGGTCAGCAGGCCGTAGCCGTCCAAGACCAGCACGACGTCGGCGCTGGGCAGCTCCGGAATCTTGCCCTGGGCGCACAGCCTGCGCAGGGTGGCCAGCGAATCCACCTGGTACTTCTCAAAGACGATCTCGCGCTCGCCGAGCATGGCCAGCAGTTCTTCCACCGTGCGGCGGACCACCTCGCGGTTGGTCCGCACGGCCACGCCGCCCACGTGCGGCAGGCCCTCCAGCGGGATCAGCGAGTTTCCCAGCAGGTCCACGCAGTAGATGCCCACTTCCTGCGGGCTGTGCGTGAGGGCCAGCGAGGCCGCGATGGTGCGCAGCGCGGTGCTCTTGCCCGACTGCGGCCCGCCGATGATGGCCACGTTGCCGCCCGCCGACTTCAGGTCCAGTTCCCACACGCCCTGCCACTGTTTGGCCGGGTCGTCGAGCAGGCCGATCGGGACCTTCAGCCCGCCGCCGGAGGCGAGCCGGATGCCCTGGCTGGTGGTGGTCACCGAACCGGCGGCGGTGTCCAGAGCCAGCGCCGCCGGCAGCGGCGGCAGCCAGATGGGATCCACGGCGCGCGGGAATCCGGCCAGGGTGGCCATCAGCGTGGACAGGACGGTCGGACCGGTGGTGCGCTTGGACGCCCCGGTACGCGCCGGCCTGGCGGCAGCAGCGCCGGCGTCGTCCGCCCGCTCCAGGCTGGCCGCATAGGTCGGCATCGGCAGCACCCGGGGGCCGTCGTCGCCGGCGGTTTCCTCCGCCTCCTGCACCTGGACATCCTCCAGCGGGCCCGACACGTAGCCGGCCTTGAACCGGGTGTAGACGGTGGTATCCACCTTCAGGTAGCCGTAGCCGGGGACCGGCGGCAGGTGGAAGGCGTCCGGCGTGTCCAGCACGGTGCGGGATTCCGATTCGGAGAGCGTGCGCAGCCCGATCCGGTAGGACAGGTAGGTCTCCAGGCCGCGCAGCTTGCCGGACTCGATCCGCTGGCTGCTCAACAGCAGGTGCACGCCGATGGACCGGCCGATCCGGCCGATGGAGAGGAACAGGTCGATGAAGTCCGGCCGGGCGGTGAGCAGTTCGCCGAATTCGTCGATGATCACCACCAGGTGCGGCAGCGGCTCCATGGCCTCGCCGCGGGCGAGCCGTTCCTGCCGGTGCAGCTGGTAGTCGGTGATGTTGGCGATGTTGCCGGCGGCCTTGAGCACTTCCTGCCGCCTGACCACCTCGCCGTTGAGGCTGGAGTAGATGCGTTCGATCAGGCTCGCGTCATCGGCGAGGTTGGTGATGACGCCGGAGACCTGCGGCGCATCGGCGAAGGGAGCGAACGTGGCGCCGCCCTTGAAGTCCACCAGCACCATGGACAGCAGCTCCGGCGGATGGGTGGCCAGCAGTCCCAGCACCAGCGACCGCAGCATCTCCGACTTGCCGGAGCCGGTGGCGCCGACGCAGAGCCCGTGCGGGCCCATGCCGAACTGCGCCGATTCCTTCAGATCCAGCAGGGCCGGCCGGCCGCGGTCGTCGGGGCCCAGCGGGACCCGCAGGAAGTCCACTTCGCTGCGGGGCTTCCACAGCCGCCTGATGTCCGCCTCGTCCAGCGCCGGGCTCAGGCCGAGCATGTCAAGGAAGCTGTCCGAGCTGGCGGCGGTGTTGTGTTCCAGCGAGTCCGCCGAGAGCCGCATCGGCGCCAGTTCCCGGGCCAGCGCCTCGGCGGTCGGCACGGCCAGGGGGTCCAGGGTTCCCTGTTCCACGACCGGCTCGACCGGATCCTCGCGGTAGTTCTGGATCGTGAATCCCGAGTCCGACGGCGGGGCGCCGGAGGCCGCGGAATCCGCGGCAGCACCGGCCTGGGTGACGCGCACGCTGACCTCGCCGGGCTCCTGGCTGCGGTCGGCCACCAGATAGACCACCGTGATGCCCAGGTGGGCCAGTCCGGCGTGCCGGTCCGGCAGCACGAGTTCTTCGGGCAGCCCGCCGTAGCAGTCGGCCAGCACCAGCAGCCGCGGCAGGTGCTGGCTGGCGCCCCGGGCGTTCTTGGAGGATTCGGCAGCCACCACCGCGCGGCGGTTCAGCTCGTCGGCGAGCACGGCACCGAGTTCGTCCAGGGACCGGGCCATCCGGCGGACCGGGCCGGTGGCGTGGGCGTGCTTCTGGTCCGCCAGATGCGGCAGCCACAGGGCCCAGTCCCAGTCGCCCAGCCGGTCTTCGCCGGCCGCGATCCCCACGTGCAGGTCCTCGGGCGAGTGGAAGGCACAGGCCTCGGCGAGCAGGTTCCGGGCGGCGTTGAGCACGAACCCGCGGGAGCCGATGATGCTGACGTTGCCGGCCGAGTCCAGCGGCAGGGTCAGCGGCAAATCCGGCGACGTCTCATACCGCCGCTGCAGGATCCGGACCTCGTTGTCCATGAAGGTGTCGCGCTGGGCCGTGGCCGGGCCCTGCTCGTTGATGGTGATCTGCCGGCTGATCCGCTCGCCGGAACCGATCCGCACGTGCAGGAAGTCCTCGTTGCCGCGCCGCCGCTCCCAAAGCCGCTGCGTGTTGCGGACGATGTCGAAGAGGGCGGTGGGCTCCGGGTTGCTGGTGCGCGCCGTGGTGATGGTGCGCTGCTCGTCGGCGCGGAGCGTGGCCCGGGACTCCTCCAGGTATTCCAGGTAGCGGTCGCGTTCTTCCGCCCGGGTGCGGGCCGCCCGGCCGCGCTGGCCCAGCATCATGACGATGGACGCGACGACGGTCACGATCATCGCGATGGCGCCGACGGCGGCCAGGCTGTTGCCGCGGAAGAGCATCATCACGGTCATGGACAATCCGGCGCCCAGCAGCGGGATCAGCGCCATGGCGTTCATCCTGCCGGCCTTCTCGCCCATGGGCGGCGGGGCCTCCAGGCTGAAGGGGGCGGCCTCGCGCGCCGGGGCGGTGGTCCGGGCCGGCCGGTGGAAGATCTTCACGCTCATCGGCCGGTGTGCTCCATCGCCAGGGCCAGCGCGGTGGAGGCCAGCTCGGCCGCCTGCAGCCGGACGGCGCGGGACATCAGGCCCGGGTCGAGTTCCACTCCGCCGGCCAGATGCCGGTCGTAGCCCAGGGGCAGCACGGAGATTCCGTCCCGCGCGAGCAGCTTCGCTTCGGCCATCGGGTCCAGCGGGGCATCGGCATCCGTCCGGGTCAATACGGCCAGCAGGCCGGTTTCGGCCAGCTCAGGGGTGGCCGCCCACGCGGCCGCCGTGCGCCGCACGTCCTGGATCCCGGCCACCGAGGCGGGGGCCACCAGCACGGCCAACTGCGCGACGCCGATGGCCCAGTTGGTGTCCGGGTTCTCGCCCGGGCCGGTGGCGCAGTCGTAAACCGCCACCGGGCAGTACCGGGAGATGTTCTGGCCGGCCGCCGAGAGCGCGGCATTGCCGGCATGCCCGCCGAGCGCACGTTCCCCGGCCACCCAGAGGTTGGGCCCGGCGGCGGCCAGCTGCCGGCGCAGGTCGTCGGCGCTCCCGGCGGGGGAGTAGTGCAGGAAGGAGGCGGCGTCGTCGATGGCCGGTGCGTCCGGCACCCCGAGCCGCAACGCCAGGTTCCCGCCAGCGGGCGCCAGGTCGACGGCCGCGATGGTGTCCTGCCGGGCCGCCGCATACAGCGATGCGAGCAGCGCCGCCGTCGTGGTCTTCCCGGCCCCGCCTCGGCTGCCGATCACCGCGATCCGGCGCCCCGTGCTGACCGCGGCCTGCGCGCCGGCCGTGGCGGCGACCAACCGCCGCGGGTAGTCGTCGGAGGAGAGCAGGCCCCTCGCCGCCAGGACGGTGCGGACCAGCCAGGGCTCGCCGCGCCGGCCGCGCAGGCGGCGGCGCCGCTGTTCGGCATCGGACTCGAACGGGCCGGGCTTGGCGGGTTCGGCGGCCGGAGCCGGCGTGCTCCACGGGTCGGCCACCTGTGTCCGGCCGGGCAAGCCCGCGCCGGACGGGGCGGCCGGGGGCACGGAAGCCTGTGGGTGCGGGCCTGCCGGGACGTGCCCGGTGGCGGTATTCTCCCGGGCGATCAGGTCCCTGCGCGACAACGGTTCCATGGAATCGGTTCCAACCTGTCTCAGTCGAAGGTGGTCAGCAGCGAGGCGAAGACGCCGAACAAGCCGATGACCAGCGGGACGGCGGCCAGGATGGCCAGCGTCTCCAACCGGTTGGCCAGCAGGCGCAGTTTCGCGGCGGAATGGTCGGCCAGCGTGACGGTCAGCGAGATCACGACGGCGATGGCCAGCACCAGCAGGCCGGCCGCCACGAACCAGCCGTGCCCCGGAGAGAAGGCCAGCACCGAGCGCGCCAGGGCGAGCGTGCCGACGGCGGCCGCCAGGTACAGCGCGATCCGGTCGGTGGCCAGCGGAAAGGCGCGTGCCCGCAGCCCGGTGGCCAGGGCCAGGCAACCGATCAGCGGCATCGTCCAGGCCTGCCGCTCGGTGTCCGTTCCCAGGATCCACAGTCCGGCGGCCACGGAGAGCGCCGACAGCGCGGTGCCGAAGCTGAGGCCGCGGTGCGCCGAGCCGATGGCCACATGGACGTCGGTGCGGCCGATGCGGCCGCCCTTGGCCCGCCGGTCGTCCAGCGTGGCCAGTCCGGACGCGGAGAGGGCGATCTGCGGCAGCAGGCCGAGGGTCGCGCAGCTGAGCAGCGCGGCCACGCCGGCGGCCAGCACCGGGGCGCCGAAGAGAGCCAGCGAGGCAGCCCAGAAAACGGTGAGCAGGGCGAGCAGGCCCGCGGCAGACATCAGCGCCCGCGGACGCTGCGAGATCAAACCGGCACCGACCAGTGCCACGGCGCTCGCCGCGGCGGCCAGCAGCACGTGCGTCCCGTGATCGGCGGGCAGACGCAGCACGCCGCCCACGGCCAGCAGCCAGCCGGTGCCCACCAGCAGCGGGCCCAGCACCGTGGGGGTCACCCGGCCCAGGTAGATGCCGGCGCCCAGCAGCACCGCGGCCAGCGCGAAGAAGACGGCCGCGGCCATTGCCGTGGCGGCGCCCTCGAGCAGCAGGTGCACGCCCAGGTACAGTCCGACGGCGGCGAAGACGGCGCCCGTCCCGCGGCGGACCCGCTCGGTCCAGCGGCCGCCGATGTCCTCGGTCTGTTCCACCACGGCGTCGGTGATGTCGTACACCACCGGTGCAGGCGGGGCCTCGGAGACATTCACCAGCCGGAGCATGGCGCCGTCGGCAATGCCCGCGTCGGTCAGCGACGCGTCCTCGCGGACCGGATCGCCGGCGGGGGTGATCAGCGTTTTCACGGCGACGGCGGCGGCCGGCTGGTCATCGAGCAGGTCCAGGACCTGCGGCAGCAGCAGGCCGACGGGCGTTTGCGACGGGAGCAGGACGTCCACATGGCGCTGCGGCCCGGCCACGGTCACGCGGGTAAAGGTTTCGGCCATGCTCAAGCGGCTCCTCGGTGGGGGACGGGCGGCAGGCGGGCGCCGTCGTCGTCCGCCGGATGGCCACCGAGGTGGAGGACGACGGCGGACTGCGAGCGCTGCTGCCGTTCCTGCCGCAGGTCTTCCAGCAGGTTGGTCACGAACGAATAGCCCACGCAGACGGCGGCGATGACAGCCGCCATGGCGATGCTGAAGAAGAAAGTGCGCACGCTGGACTTCCAGCGCCGCTGGAGCGGGTTCGCGCCGTACAGCAGCGCCGTGGTCAGCCGGGCACGCCGGACAGCCACTGACTCAATGAGCTGGTTGTCGTAATCGTGAGCCACGTCTCTCCTCCCAAGCGGTGCGTCGCCTACCGAGCTTATCGCTCCAAACGATGGATAAATTCCCGCGTGTCCCGCTCAGGATGGGGAGATGTACCCATTAACGTCGATTGACGCGGTGCGAGCCAGCGCGTTCTATGGTAAGGGCGGGGAACCGCTCGAAGACAACCGGCCGGGCGGCAACCCGGCGCACCGCGGACGCAGCAGGCGTCCGCCGGCGGAAGCGGCAGCTACAGCCCCGTGACGGGGCACGGAGGTGGAGCAATGAGCGGCAACCAGTTCATCAAGATGGAAAAGAGCGCGTTTGTCGACGCCGGGAAGGCCAGCGCGGCGGCCGATACCGAACTCCAGGCCCTGATGAAGGAGCTTGAGGCAGTTCCCGAGCCCATGCGCGGCAACACCGCCGGCGACTTCTGGGAGAAGTTCAAGGGCATCATGGGCCGGGCCAACATGGTGGCGTCCGGGCTGCAGAAATCGCTGGTTTCCATTCAGCAGGGCCAGTCCGAGGTCAACACCACCATGCAGCTGGGCGAGCAGCAGCAGGCCGACGACGCCGATGCCACCGAGGGCAAGGCGGCCTGGGACGACGCCGTCTTCCGCAACCGCGGCTAGCCTGCACCGGAAGCAGGCAGGCTCCCGCCGCTCAAGCGGCAATGACCCACAGACGATCTTTTTCCGGCCGAGGCCGGGCATGAGGAAGGAAACATCATGGCAGACCAGAATTCATTCGCCTTCTCCGACGGCGGAGCATCGCAGGCCCAGGACAACCTGGACCGGGTGAAGAAGAAGCTTAACGCGCTGGTGGAAACCCGCAAGAAAGACGCCGCGGACCTGCAGGCCAAGTTCCAGGCCACCGACATCGCAGAGCAGTACGACCGGGTGGAGCAGGCCTGGGCAGACGCGGGCTTCGCGTTCGCAGGCATCATGGCGGACGTGCACAAGCTGCTGGAGGATGCCAAGAGCACCGCCGGCAACACCATCAAGACGGCCGGCGCGAAGATCGCCAACATCTAGACCGGCAGCATCCAGATCGCATCCAGTCCGCCAAGGTCCGGCACGAAAGGCAAACAGCAGTGGCACTCGACGGCTGGGACATCGAACCCACCAAAGTCCAAACAATCGTCACCACCGCCAGCGGGCGGGCCGACAGCTTTGAGACGGATTTCCCGGCCCTGGGTACCGCCGTCAGCGACATCGTCGCTGCCGCAAAGTCCGGCCCGGTAATGGACGCGCTCAACGGCTGGGCGGAGAAGACCGTCCAACCGGGCCTGAACAGTGTTGCCGGACGGCTGCAGACCACCTTCCAGGGCACCATGGACGCGGTGAATTCCTACGTCATGGGGGACGCGCAGATGGCGTCGGATGCCCAAAACCTGATCGGGACGCTGCCCGAGGAGGCAGACGCCTCGCGGCCGCACCGGCCGCACGGACCCACTCCGCTGGCGCTCTGATCGACCGGTCCAGCAAATTTCACAAACATCAAGTCTCACGCACCGAATAAGGGGAAGCAATGACGGCCTGGGATCCCTACGCCGAGGAATACCCGCAGCGGCCCGACGCGGAACTGCTGCGCACCCACGCCAAGGCGCTGGACGACAAGGCCGAAGACATTGACGACGCCGTCGAACTGATCGAGAGCGACTGGAGCGGGCTGGAAGCGGTCTATAAGTCACCGGAGGCCCCGCAGGTCTACGTCGCGGTCAAACCGATCAGGACCACCACCGAGGACCTCAAGTCCGACACCGCGGCCATCAAGTCGGCCATCGAGGCGTTCGCCGACTGGGCGGACACCTTCACCTCGCGCTACGACGCGCTGGTGGCCCGCTGGCACGGCGTGCGGGCGCGGATCGCCAACGAAGGCAGCGATTGGCGCAAGGACGAGGACCTGGTCAACGACGACAACCGGATCCTCAGGGACGCCAATGCGCTGGCGGCCGAGCACATGGCGGCCGAGCGAACCTGCGCCAACGCGATTGCCGCGCTCCACGGCGGCATCACCCTGGTCGAAACCACGCAGGACGGCCCCGGCACCGGCCAGCAGGCCTACGGCTACTCGGCAGAACAGCTTGATTCGGCGACCGGCGAGGGGCACATTCCCTGGGGCAAGCCGACGGAGTGGGACAAGCCGTGGTACGCGGACGCCTGGGACGGCATGGTGTCCTTCGGCAAGGGCGTCTGGAGCGGGATCACCGGCACGGTGACCGGCCTGTGGAACATGGTCAACTTCACCGACGGCGAGACCTTCGCCGCCACCTGGAAGGGCATCGGCCAGATCGCCCTGAACGTGGCCATCGTCTCCAGCCCGATCTCCGCGCTCGTGGCCGAGAAGATCGGCGGCCCGGGCACGGTCAAAAAGGCAGGCGAGGAACTGCTGGCCGTCGGCAAGGCGGCCATCCACTGGGACGACTGGCAGCGCGACCCGGCCTACGCCGCCGGCGCGACGGCGTTCGATCTCTCCGCCATCCTCCTGACCGCCGGCGGCGGCGCCGTGGCCAAGGCCGGCGGCGTGGCCAACAAGGTCACCGCGGTCAGTCGGGCCGGCGGGGCAGCGGCCAAGGTGCTGGACTTCTCAGGCCTGTCCAAGACCGCGGGCCTGACCACCCGCGCCATCGATTTCTCCACCAACTTCAAGTTCACTGCCATCGATGTCACGACCAGCGGCTTCAAGACGGTCACCGGCACGGTCCGCCCCTACGTCAGCACCGCCGGCCACGCTTTCACCGACGGGCTGCGCAACGCCGCCTCGGGCCTGCGCGCCGGCGCGGACAACTTCACGACGTCGCTGCGCACCGGCACGGACAACCTGGCGAACGCGCTGGGCGGCCCGCGCCTGGCCACCGCGGGCGGCGGTTACACCACCGGGCACCGCTTCGATGTGGAGACGCCGTCCGGCCGCAACGGCAACAGCATCATGAACTTTGACGCGGACGGACCCAAACCGTCGTCGCGCACCGGCGGCTACACCGTGCCGGAACGTTCCGGCCCTCCGCAGTACGGCCAGCGGATTGAGACGCCGGAGGCCAAGGATGCGCCGGCGCGCACTCCCGACGAGCAGGTGCCGGCGCGCACCCCCGACGCGGAGGCGCCGGCACGCACTCCCGACGCCGGAGCCGATGCTTCGGGCTCAAGGGCCCCGGAACCCGATCCCGCCACACCCAAGGCGACCGCTGCGGGGGCCGGCGACGGCATCAACGCCTATGACGTGAACGGACAGCGGGTCAACGACAGCTTCCGCCATCCGCAGGAACCGCAGCACGGCACCGCTGTGCCCGACGCGATCCAGAACCCGGAGGCACACGCCAGATATGGCCAGCACCGGGCCGATGACCTCTACCAGGACGTCGAGATGCCGGACTGGGCGGACCTGCCCAAGGACCAGCACGGCCGCGTGGACATCAACAGCGACCTCGACGCCATCGTGGACCGCTCCCAGCCCGCCTATGGCACCGACGAGCTCGGGAACCCCTTGGATAGAGCCGAGTACGCGAACCGGTACAGCGAGTTGGACGAGTTCCGCCCGGACGAGTACCGGGCGGCCTATCCGGACAACGCCGGGGCGGCCGAAGGAACCATCCGGACGTACTCGTCGTACGACGAGCTGCAGTCAGACTTTGGAAATGTCCAGCTGGACCGGATCGGCCCCAACGGCGGAGCCTACCTGGCCATCGAGGGAACCCCGTGGCACATGCGCGGCCTGCCGGTCGATACCCTCGGCAAGGAGCTGCACCACTTCGAGCTTGGACGCCTGCCCGAGGGCGTCAAGGTCGAGGTCTCCGAAATCGCCCCGGCTTTCGGGCGCCCGGGCGGCGGAACCCAGCTGCGGTTCCTCGACACCACCCAGGGGACCGATCCCAAAGCCATTGGCGTCGACGAACTGATCCGCAGGGAGGGCCTCCACGAGACCGGGCCGCGCCAGTTCGACCCGCCGTGGGCGCGCAACGCCGGCGACCCGGTGGACCTGCTGGCCAAGCACGACCTCGACTTGTCCGCACGGAAATCGGTTATTGACGCGGTCGAAGAGCAGCGCATCACGCTGGAACCCACGACCGTGTACGAGGTGGAGGGCCGCGGCAAGTTTTACACGAACTCCGCCGGCCACATCCAGCAGATCGAGGCTCCCAGCGGAACCAAGGGCAACTGGAATCCCGAGTTGAACAACCCGCGGCCCAACGTCCGCTACCACATCGACGGCAACATCGTGGTCCACACCGACGGGTTGGGGCGCCCCACGGCACTGCACGCCCACGACCTCGAGTACTTCCCCAAGGAGCAGGCCGACACCTGGCGGCATCCGGGCAACCAGACCCACGTCGGAGGGCACGGCGGCGGCGACTACGACGGCGGCCACCTCCTCGCGGCCATGTTCGGCGGACCGGGGGAGAAGATCAACCTGATTCCCCAGCTGAACATCCAAAACCGGAATCTCGGCCTGGGCGCACTGACGCCCATCGAGCGGTTGCGGCTGACGGGGGCCGCCGACACCTGGTATGACACCGAGCTTTGGATCCGCGACCAACTCCGCAACGTGCCTCCCGGGGGCAGCAAGCCCTCGGTCACCTGGGACGTCCGCCCGATCTACGATGCTGGTGGGGGAAACCGTGTTCCACATATGGTGGAACTCAAGGTAACGGTTAACGGCCAAACCCGGCGCTTCG